>CACDEU010000017.1 GCA_902551895.1 uncultured Pelagibacteraceae bacterium
AAAATTGTCAAATTTTTCAAAACCACATAACAACATAAAATCCTTAGAATATTTTTTATCTTCCTTTAAAAAATTTAATCCAAATGTTGGTGGTTTTAGGTCAAAATATTTTTGATGAAAATTTTTCCATAGTGCTATTCTTAATGAAACTACATTTGGTTTAAAAAGTTTAAATAAAAAAATATGATATCTACCAAATTTTACACCTAAATCTCTTAAAATTTTTCTTTCCTCTTGAGCTAATTTTTTTATAAAATCTTTCGCATCTTCTCTTTTTATTACTCCATTATTTTCATACAATTGGTATGCCAAAGCTCTTATTGATGAGTTAGTAGTATTTATATTTTTTAAATAAGTTAAACTTTTAAGTTCAGAATTAATTTTTATATTTAGCCAATTTTGTAAGAATTTAGAAAAATCTGATTTATCATTTCCATCAATCATATCGTCAATAATTAGATCAATCTCAGGACTTAAATAATCTTTCCCAGGAGACAATTTTGCTATTGGAAAATTTTTCCAATAAATTTTAAAGTCATCTTTTAGTTCAATCAGCGAGGTTTCTTTAATTTGTTTCATTCTATTTAATATTTCAGGCTCAACGTTTTGTTTTGCGGCCTTTTTTAGAGATTTTATATCTGTATCTAGAGCTCCGATTTTTAAATCAAGCTCTAGTTTTAGACCATTTAATTGTCCAATAAATTGATTATTAATCAAAACTTTTTTATTTTCTAATATTTCAGTTTTGAAAGTTATGTCTTGTTTAAGTCCTCTTGCTAATACACTAGCTCTTTTATCAATAAAGGTTTTTGTTAGTTCTTCATGCAATCTATCTGACAATTTATCTTCTAAATTTTTCGTTCTTTCAACCCAATAATCTTGATTTTCCACCCAATTTACTTTGTTTGAAACATATGACCAAGTTCTAACATTAGCAATTCTATTGGATATTGAATCAACATTTCCTTCAAGTTTATCAAGATTTGATAATTGCTGTTTCATGTAATTGTTAGTTATTTTCCCTGGTTTTTCTCTTAAAAAATTAAAAACTTTTCCAACTACTTCTAAATGATTTCCATAAGTTTTTTTAACAAAATCTGGAATTTGACAACATTCCCATAATAACTTTAGTTCGCTTTCATTATTAAAAATATCTAATTTATCTGTATCTTTTAATATATGTTTTAAAATTTTTTCATCTTCACATTCTGAAATTCTTTTTAACCAAGATTTATTTGGTCTTTCTTCAAGTGATTGAATTAGACTTTTGCCATTTTTAAAGTTTAGTTTTGAATTTCTCCAATAAATTGTTTGAATTTCATCAAATTTATGATTTTCTAACAATTCAACCTCATCTGAGCTTATTTCTCCACATTCTCCAGTGATTCCAAAAGCACCATCATTTAAATATCTTCCAGCTCTTCCAGCTATCTGACCAATTTCTGATATATTTAGTCTTCTTAGTTTTTTTCCATCAAATTTTTTTAAATTTGAAAAAAAAATATTGTTTAAATCCATATTAATTCCCATACCAATAGCATCAGTTGCAACCAAATAGTCAACATCTCCAGATTGATATAGGTTTACTTGAGAATTTCTTGTTTTGGGACTTAGTGATCCCATAACAATTGCAGCTCCTCCTTTTTGTCTTCTTATTAATTCTGCAATTGCATATACTTCTTCAGCTGAAAACGCAATTATTGCACTTTTTCTTTCTATACGTGAAATTTTTTTATGACCAGTATAAATAAGTTTAGATAATCTTTCTTTGTTAACAAATTCTATATCTCCTTCCAATTTAGATATTATATTTTTCATGGTATTTGCACCCATAAACATTGTAAGTTTTTCACCTCTAAGATTTAATAATCTATCAGTAAATATGTGGCCTCTTTCATGATCAAAACACATTTGAATTTCATCGATACCAACAAAATCTAAATTTTTATCTACGGGCATAGATTCAACTGTACATAAAAAATACTTTGCATCTGCAGGAATTATTTTTTCTTCTCCAGTCACAAGTGCAACTTTTTTTGGATTTACTTTTTTAATAACTTTATCATAAACTTCTCTTGCTAATAACCTCAATGGAAAACCAATCATTCCCGAATCAAATGAGGTCATAGTTTCGATAGCTTGGAAGGTTTTCCCAGTATTAGTTGGTCCAAGGATGGCATTAATAAGTTTTTTTCGCATTTCAATCTTTTGTGTCTTTTTTTTTTAAACTACCATATGTTGTAAGCTATAAAGAACAAAAATAGTATAAAACATGACCGAATCATTGAGGAAAAAGTTCTCATTTGTATTTTTTTATAAAATGACAGTAACATAATTCAAAATATTTAAATATATATTTTAATAATGAAATCAAAAATATTATGGAGAGCTAATCAGCATCAAAAAAATAAGTCTAATTTATTTAAATATGAAAAATTTTTATTTTTAAAATATAAATTAAAAATATCTCAAAAATATTCAAAAATACTCAAATGGAGTATTAAAAATCCAAACAAATTTTGGAATTCTATTTGGGATTTTGGTAGAGTTATAGGAAATAAGAATGAAAAATTTGAAAAATCAAATATATTTTTTAAAAATAAATTTCTTAAAAATTCTAAACTAAACTTTGCTGAAAACTTATTAACAAAAAATGATAATAGCAAAGCGATAACTTTTATAAACGAAAATGGTTTTAAAAAAGTTAGGACTTGGAAAGAACTAAATAAAAATACTCATAAATTAATAAATTTTTTTAAATCAATTAAGATTAAAGAAAAAGATAGAATAGCAGCTTATTTACCAAACTTAATCGAAACAGTTGAATCATTTATAGCTTCATCTGCTATTGGATCAATTTGGTCTTCTTGTTCTCCAGATTTTGGAACAAAAGGAGTTATTGAAAGATTTTCTCAAATTAACCCAAAGGTATTAATTATATGTGACAGATATTTTTATAATGGTAAGGAAATTAATGTAATTAAAAGATTACCTTTAATATTAAACAAAATTAAATCTATTAAGCATGTTATAATAATTAATTACCCAGAAAAATCATTTTTAAAATTTAATAAATCAAAAAATGTAAAATATATTAATTGGAATCGTATTATGAAAATGAATACCAATAAGTTTGAGTTTAAAAAATTTGATTTTGAACACGAACTAGCAATATTATACTCCAGCGGCACAACAGGAAAACCAAAGTGTATTTGTCATAGATCCGGAGGTGTTTTGCTTCAACATCTTAAAGAACATCAATTACATAGTGAAATTAAGCAAAACGATAATGTATTTTACTTTACCACATGTGGTTGGATGATGTGGAATTGGCTAGTAACTGTTTTATCGTCAAAGGCATCAATAGTTTTATTTGAAGGATTTCCTATGTATAAAAGAGATGATTTGTTAATAAAACTAGCAGATGAAGAAAAAATAACTTTGTTTGGTGTTAGCGCAAAATATATAGATGCACTCAATAAATCTAAAATTTTAAATAAAAAAAAATATCAGTTAAAAAATCTTAGAACTATCTGTTCCACAGGTTCACCTTTGTCAGAAGAAGGTTTTAGATTTATTTATAAAAAAGTTAAATCAAATGTGCATCTTGCTTCAATATCTGGAGGAACTGATATTGTTTCATGTTTTGTACTTGGTAATATTTATGAGCCAGTTGTAGCAGGACAAATTCAGAATAAAGGTTTAGGCATGGATGTTGATATTTTCAATGATAATGGCAAACCTATTAAAAATAAAAAAGGTGAATTAGTCTGCAAAAATCCATTTCCAACAATACCTCTAAAGTTTTGGAATGATAAAAATAATATAAAATTTAAAAAAACATATTTTAATAAATATAAAAATACATGGCATCATGGTGATTATGCAGAGGTTAAAAAATCTGGAGGATTTATAATATATGGTAGATCAGATACAACTTTAAACCCTGGCGGGGTAAGACTTGGAACATCAGAGATTTATTCTGAGGTAGAAAAATTTAGAGAAGTAAAAGATTCTATAGTTGTTGGACAATCTTGGGATAATGATATTAGAATAATACTTTTTGTAGTAATGAATAAAAATTATAAATTTAATAATGAGTTGATTAGAAAAATAAAAATTCAAATTAGAACAAATGCCTCGCCAAGACATGTTCCTAACAAAATTCTTAATGTTAATGATATTCCAAGAACAAAAAACGGAAAAATAGTTGAATTAGCAGTAAAAAATATTATTGAAGGAAATGAAGTGAAAAATAGAGAGGCTCTTGCGAACCCAGAGACATTAAATGAGTTTAAAAATTTAAAAGAGTTAAATTATTAAAATTATACAATTAACCACCTGGTCCATAAGTAGGTATTTTTTTATTTAATTTTTTCCATACACCTGAAGCAGAGGCTATTAGTTTTGAATTTGATTCTAAATAACAAATTAAAAAAACCATTGATCTTGTAACTTTTTGAATTTTGGTAAAACCTTTTATTTCGTCTCCAATTTTTGTAGCTCCAATAAATTTAACATCTAAGGATATAGTTACACAAGGTGAGTTGTTACTTGCACGATGTGCTGCAGTTCCTGCTCCAGCATCAATAATTGAGCAGATATAACCCCCATGAGTAATTCCAGCAGAATTTAATTTATTTTTATCAATAGTAGTTTTGAATTCAAATTCTGTATCTGAAATTTTTCTAAAAAGAATTCCACCATTGTGCTTCATGAATCCCGGTTTAATACTAATTTGTTCAAATCTATCTGTCATAAATTTAAACTAAAGTTGTAATAATTATTAAAATTAAAAAAATTATAAGAAAAAAAATTATTACTGATTTTTGTAAAGATATCTTCATAAATTTTGGTGGGCCGCGAAGGACTTGAACCCTCAACCTCAGAGTCCGTAGCTCTGCGCTCTATCCAATTGAGCTAGCAGCCCTTACGTGCAATATAGATGAATAAGAAAAAATTTAAACAGTAAATATTAAATATTTAAATAATTCTGTATCTTTTCTTCAAAATCAACTTTTGTATCCAAAATCTACTATCTATATTTTTATTTTTATTAGATATGCTAAATTTAATAATAAAATGTGCTAACTTTGTTAACATATTATAATTTACACATTTAAGATTGACTAAAAAAAGATATAAATATGTCTAAAATGAAACTTTTAATTAATTTTAATAGGTTTTATCTAAATTAATTTTTATATGATTAATAAAGTAATTGTTCCTGATATTGGTGATTTTGAAAATGTAGAAATCATAGAAATTTTAGTAAAATCAGGAGATAAAATAAAAAAAAACGATTCTATAGTAACTCTTGAAAGTGATAAATCAAGTGTTGAGGTGCCTTCAACAGCGGAAGGTACGGTTGAAAATGTAAGTGTAAAAATTGGAGATAAAGTTTCAAAAGGCGATGTACTCATATCAATTTCAGGAGAACAGGCTGATGTTAATGATAAGGAAATAAAATCTAGTAAAGATAAATTGCCAACAGACACAGAAAAAATTATTCAACAAGCAGAAGAAAGCTTAGAAAAAAAAGAAGAAAAAGTTGTTGAAAGTAAAATTGATAAAAAAAATGAGACAATTATTCAAGTTTCTAAAGACGGAGATATAGATCCAACAGAAACAAAAGAATGGTTAGAGTCTCTTTCTGCGGTGTTAGAAAAAGATGGAAAAAATAGAGCTCAATTTTTAATTAAGCAACTTATTGAACATTCTTACAAGGAAGGTTCAGATTTAATATTATCTAGAAATACTCCTTATATTAATACTATAAAACCAGAGGAAGAGATAAAATCTCCTGGAGATCAAAATTTAGAAAGAAAAATAAGATCTCTGATTAGATGGAATGCAGCAGCAATGGTTGTTAGAGCAAATAAAAAAAATCCTGAACTTGGAGGTCATATTGGAACATTTGCTTCAGCTGCTACTCTATATGATATTGGCATGAATCATTTTTGGAGAGCAAAAAATAATAAATTTGGTGGAGATTTAATTTATTTTCAAGGTCATAGTGCTCCAGGAATGTATGCAAGAGCTTTTCTTGAAGGCAGAGTTAATGAAAAAGAATTAGATCGTTTTAGACAAGAAGTTAAACCAGGTGGGTTATCTTCTTATCCTCACCCCTGGTTAATGCCAAAATTTTGGCAATTTCCTACAGTGTCTATGGGACTTGGCCCAATAATGTCAATCTATCAAGCTAGATTTAATAAATATTTAATCAATAGAGGGTTATTAAAAGATGAAAGAAGAAAAATTTGGTGTTTCTTGGGAGATGGAGAAACTGACGAACCAGAATCTTTAGGAGCCATAGGATTAGCAGCTAGAGAAAAACTAGATAACTTAATTTTTGTAGTAAATTGCAACTTACAAAGACTGGATGGTCCAGTAAGAGGTAATGGAAAAATTATTCAAGAACTTGAAGGAATATTTAGAGGCGCTGGGTGGAATGTAATTAAAGTTATTTGGGGTTCTTACTGGGATCAATTGTTAGCCAAAGACAAATCTGGATTGCTAATTAAAAGAATGGGAGAAGCAGTTGATGGAGAATATCAAGCATTCAAAGCAAAAGGAGGAAAATATGTAAGAGAGAAATTTTTTGGAAAGTATAAAGAACTTTTAGATATGGTTTCTCAAATGACAGATAGAGATATTTGGAAACTTAACAGGGGCGGACATGATCCACACAAAGTTTATGCTGCTTATTATGCTGCTATGCAGAATAAGGGCACACCAACTGTAATTTTAGCTAAAACTATAAAAGGGTATGGAATGGGCAAGTCAGGCGAAAGCATGAATACAACTCACCAACAAAAAAAACTAGATGAAAAAGATTTGTTATATTACAGAGATAGATTTGATGTTCCTTTAACTGATGAACAAGTTAAAAATATAGAATATTACAAACCAAAAGAAAATTCTCCAGAAATAAAATATTTAAAAGAATGTCGAATTAAATTAGGAGGTTTTTTACCTGAAAGATCTTCATTTGCAAAAGCAATAAAAACTCCACCACCAGATATATTTGCAAAAATGAAAGAATCTACTGGAGAAAAAGAAATGTCCACAACAATGGTATTAGTAAGAATGTTAACAAGTCTTATGAGAGACAAAAATGTAGCTCCAAGACTTGTTCCAATTATTCCAGATGAAGCTAGAACTTTTGGTATGGAAGGTTTATTTCAAAAAATTGGAATATATGCTCACGAAGGTCAAAAATATGAGCCGGTAGATTCAGAGCAATTAAGTTCTTATCGTGAAGATATAAAGGGACAGGTTTTAGAAGAAGGCATAACAGAAGCTGGCGCTATTTCATCATGGATTGCTGCAGGCACTTCTTATGCAAATCATGATATTTCAATGATACCTATATATATTTTTTACTCTATGTTTGGTTTTCAAAGAACAGGTGATTTTATTTGGGCCGCTGGAGATAATCAAACAAGAGGTTTTTTAATTGGAGCAACAGCGGGACGTACAACATTGTCAGGGGAAGGTCTCCAACATGGTGATGGACATAGTCACATAATGTCTTCTGTTGTACCAAATTGTATTTCATATGATCCAACTTTTTCATATGAATTAGCTGTAATCTTTAGAGAAGGATTAAGAAGAATGTATGAAAAGAGAGAAAATATTTTTTATTATATTACAACAATGAACGAAAATTATTCTCATCCTGAAATTCCCAAAGAAAAAAATATAGAAGAAAATATTTTGAAAGGCATGTATAAATTTAGAGAATTTAATAAAAATAAAAAAACTAAAATTCAGTTATTAGGATCTGGGACTATTCTAAGAGAAATTATTGCTGCCGCAGAAATATTAGAAAAAGATTATAAAATAGATAGCGATGTATGGAGCGTTACAAGCTACAATGAACTTAGAAAAGAAGCCATTGAGGTAGAAAGATATAATTTACTTAATCCAGATAAAACAAATAAAAAAAGCCATATAGAAAAGTGCCTTTCTTCAACTGAAGGGCCAATAGTTTCAGCTTCAGACTACATAAGATTAAATTCAGATCAAATTAGGCCTTTTATTAGAAAAAGTTTTTATTCATTTGGTACAGATGGCTACGGAAGAAGTGATACTAGAAAAAATTTAAGAAAGTTTTTTGAAGTTGATAAAGAGCATATTGTAGCTTATTCACTTAGTGTTTTAGCTAAAGAACAATTGATACCGTCAAAATATGCTAGCGAAGCTATAAAAAAATATAATATTGACCCAAATAAAACAATCCCTACAAAGTTATAAATTATGCCAGTAAATAAAAAAATATTTGCCACACCTAAAGTAAGAAAATTTGCAAGAGAGCTTGGAGCAAATATAGCTGAGATCGAAGGATCGGAAAGATTGGGAAGAATAACTGAAGAGGATGTCAAAAATTTCGTAAACAAAAATTTAAATAAATCTCAAACAAAAGAAGATATTAAAATTAAGTCTGAATTTAATCACTCTGACTTTGGAGATATTGAGATAGCTGATATGACTAGGGTAAAAAGATTAGCTGCCCCACATCTTTCAAATTCGTGGAATACAATTCCGCATGTTACTCATCATGATGAAGCGGATATAACTGAGCTTGAAGATTTCAGGGCAAAATTAACAGACCCAGTTTCTGGTGATAAAATGAAAATTACTCCTCTTGCTTTTATAGCAAAAGCATTAACTAATAATTTAAAGAAATTTCCTACATTCAATTCTTCCATTGATAATATCAGTGAAGGTAAGATTACTTTGAAAAAATACATTCATATCGGCATCGCTGTTGATACACCTCATGGTTTGATGGTCCCAAAAATAAGAAATGTGGATCAAAAGAAAATAAAAGAAATTGCAGAAGAATTAAAAAATGTAAGTGAACTTAGTAGAAATTTAAAAATAAATAAAAAGGAATTTTTTGGAGGATCAATAACCATAACAAGTCTAGGAGGTATTGGTGGTACTTATTTTACACCTATAATAAATTATCCTGAAGTTGCAATTCTTGGTGTAGGTAGATCCTATAAAAAACAAATTTTTATAAAGGATAAGTTTCTTGTAAGAACAGTGTTGCCAATATCACTTTCATATGACCATAGAATTATAGACGGAGCAGAAGCGGCTAAGTTTTGTAATTCTTTAAAAGAAAATTTAGGAAAAAACTTCGCCTATAATTTGGCCTTTTAATTCAGCACATGTCTAAATCCTTATCATTAATTAGTGCATTACTTTGCACATTTATTTGGGGAACAACATTTATTGCTCAAGATACTGGAATGGATAAAATAGGACCTCTAACATTTAATGGAGCAAGATTTTTTATAGGTTTTTTATCTATAATTCCAATTGCTCTAATTTATGAAAATTCAAAAATTATTAAGCAAATAAACAATAATAGAACTGAATTTTTTAAACTACTTTTCTGGATTGGCTTATTTTTATTTTTAGGTACATTTGTACAGCAAGCTGCACTACTTTATACGGATATTGCCAATGCAGCATTTTTCACTGTTTTCTACGTACCAATGGTTCCAATAATACTTTATATATTCTATAAAAAAAAAATACACTGGAGCATATGGCCCTCGGCAATTTTATGTGTCGGAGGAGTTTATTTATTGAGTGACTTTTCTAATGCAACAGTAAGATTTGGTGATAGCCTGGTTATATTATGCGCATTTTTTTGGGCTCTCCATATAATTTTTATTGGTAAATTTATTAAAATTTTTGATATACCGTTATTTTTTGGAGCACTCCAGGCCCTCGTTGTAGCTTCATTTTCATTCTTATTTGGTTTTTTCTTTGAAAATATATCTTTTGCAAATATTTTAAATGAGTCAGTATCAATAATATATGCAGGTATATTATCAGGTGGGATTGCTTTTACATTACAAATATACGCCCAAAAGAATATTGCACCATCCCCATCAGCAATTATTTTTTCTTTAGAGAGTGTATTTGCAGCTATAGCTGCCTGGATAATTTTAAATCAATATTTAGAGATCGATAATATAATTGGTTGTACATTTATTCTTGCCGGTGTCATTTTTTCACAAATATTACCTGAATTAAAAAAAACTAATAATAGATAATTGAAAAAATTATTATAGATAAAATAATTCTATAAATTACAAAAAATTTTAAAGAAAACTTTTTTGTATAAATTAAAAAATATTTAATTGTTAGATATGAAAAAATAAAAGACAATATTATTGAAACAATAAGAAATAAATTAAATTCTAAATTTTCATTTACTACATCTTTTAAAGATAGAACACTTGCCCCCATTAAAGCTGGGATGGATAAATAAAATGATATTTTTGCCGAGTCATGTCTATCAAAATTTAAAAATCTTCCAGCTGTAATTGTTATTCCAGCTCTACTTACACCAGGTATAATTGCAAGAATTTGTAATATTCCAATAATTAAAATATTTTTAATTGTTAAATCATTTTCTATATTTTTTTTAACTTTAAAAGTATCTGCAAAATACATTAAAATACCAAAAATTAATGTTGTCCATGCAATTACTTTTAGATTTCTAAAAGAATTAATTATATCTGTTGAATAAAAAATATATCCAACTAATATTAATGGAACTGAACCAATTATAAGTAAATTGAATAATTTTTTATCATTCGAAATATTTAATAATTCTTTTTTAAAATAATATATTATTGCAAGCAACGATCCTAAATGTAATCCAATATCAAATATAAGAGACTTATTTGAAAAATTAATAACATTAGAAAATATTATTAAATGAGCAGATGAACTAACTGGTATAAATTCTGAAATTCCTTGAATAATTGATAAAATTAGAATTTCTAAGAAGTTTGAAATCATTTTGATTTGTTTCTAATAAACAATATAACCTTAAATTGAAGCAATTACGTGAAAGCATAACAGGCATGCAGGTTTATCTAAAACCCTATAAAATATAGCAAAAAAAAAGATTTATAGTCAGCACTTATTACCCTTTTCTCTATTTATCCATATAAATTATGCTATATGCTGCATCTTATATGACGGATAAAATGCTTAAATTTGTAAAATTAGATCAACAAAATCCTCCTAAAAGAAAAGTTTTAGATCGGAAAGAGGATTTTAATGAGATTTATAGTGAATTTATAAACGAAAAAGCGAAAGAACAGTCTAGTAGGTGTTCACAATGTGGAGTTCCTTTTTGTCAAGTACATTGTCCTTTGAGTAATAACATTCCTGACTGGTTAAAACTTACCGCTGAAGGAAGGTTTAAGGAAGCTTATGAATTAGCACAAAGTACAAATAATATGCCTGAAGTTTGTGGAAGAATTTGTCCACAAGATAGATTATGTGAAGGAAATTGTGTAATTGAACAATCAGGGCATGGAACAGTTACAATAGGATCAGTAGAAAAATTTATTACAGAAAATGCATGGGAGAATAAATGGGTTGAACCTATAAAGGTTAGAATAGAAAAAAAACAATCAGTAGGAATAATAGGTGCAGGACCAGCAGGACTTGCGAGTGCTGAACAATTAAGAAAACAAGGTTATCAAGTAACAATTTATGATAGATATGATCGTGCAGGAGGCCTTCTTATATATGGTATTCCAAATTTTAAATTAGAAAAATTTGTAGTTGAGAGAAGAACAAATCTTTTAAAAAAGGGAGGTATTAAATTTATTCAAAATTTTGAAGTTGGAAAAGATGCAACACTAAGTGAACTAAAAGAAAAACATGACGCTATTCTTATTGCTACAGGAGTTTATAAAGCACGAGAAATAGAGATACCGGGTAGTAATTTAGAAAATATTTTTCCTGCAATGGATTTTTTAACAGCATCAAATAGAAAAGGTTTAGGCGATAAAGTTGAACAATTTGACAATGGCAAACTCAATGTAGAAGGAAAAGATGTAATTGTTATTGGAGGTGGTGATACAGCAATGGATTGTGTTAGAACTTCTGTTAGGCAAAACGCGAAATCAGTAAAATGTTTATATAGGAGAGATAGAGAGAATATGCCAGGTTCTGCAAGAGAGGTTTCCAATGCAGAGGAAGAAGGCGTTGAATTTGTTTGGCTATCAAATCCAAAAAAATTTAATGGAACAATTAAAATTGAAAATGTACTGGTCGATAAAATGAAACTTGGTGATCCTGATGAAAGTGGAAGAAGAAAACCAATTATTGAAACCAATTCAGAATTTAATTTAAAAGCAGACGTTATAATTAAAGCTCTTGGATTTGATCCAGAAAATCTTCCAAATCTATTTCAAGAAAAAGATTTAAAAGTAAGCACATGGGGAACAATTAAAGTTGATTTTGATACTATGGAAACAAATTTATCCGGGGTATTTGCAGCAGGAGACATTATAAGAGGAGCCTCCCTAGTTGTTTGGGCTATTAGAGATGGAAGAGAAGCTGCAACTTCTATTAAAAATTACTTAGAAAAGATAGAAAGTAAAAAAGCAAAAGTTGCATGATAAAAAATTATAAAAAAAATCTAAAAATTTTGGAAAATAATCATGTTTATTCAAAAGACATGGAACATGATGCATGTGGGGTTGGTTTAGTTGCTTCTACAGATGGAAAAAAATTAAGAAAGATTGTAGAGTATGGAATTGAAGCTCTTAAGGCTGTATGGCATAGAGGTGCTGTTGATGCTGATGGCAAAACAGGGGACGGAGCAGGAATTCATGTTGAAATTCCATACGATTTTTTCTCAGAAAAGATAGAAACTAAAGGGCATAAGCACGACAATTCTGAGATATGTGTCGGAATGATATTTTTGCCTAGAGATAATTTCAGTGTTCAAGAAGATTGTAAGACCATTGTTGAAAAAGAACTTACCATATCAAATTTTAAAATTTATGGGTGGAGACAAGTTCCAATAAACACAAAAGTTTTAGGTGTTAAAGCAAACAGTAACAGACCAGAAATTACTCAAATACTATTTAAGCATAATGATAAAAAATTAGTAGAAAAAGATTTAGAAAGGAAACTTTATGAGATTAGAAGAAAAATTGAAAATCAAATTATAAAAAGCAACATAGAAGGTTTTTATATATGTTCTTTAAGTTCAAAATCGATAATTTATAAAGGAATGTTTTTAGCGGAGGCACTATCTGATTTTTATCCCGATCTAAAGGATGAAAGATTTATATCAAGATATGCAATTTTTCATCAAAGATTTTCTACCAATACATTTCCAAGCTGGGATTTAGCACAACCTTTTAGAGCCATTGCGCATAATGGAGAAATAAATACTTTTAGAGGAAATTGTAACTGGATGAAAGTTCATGAAGATGAAATGGAAAGTCCATTATTTCAAAATATAGAGAATTTAAAACCAGTAATACAACCAGGCGCTTCTGATTCAGCAGCTTTAGATAATGTTTTTGAATTGCTAAATATATCAGGTCAATCTGCACCTTTAGCAAAACTAATGCTAATTCCAGACGCATGGTCTAAAAAAAGTAAAATTTTACCTAGAGATCATCAAAGATTATTTAATTTTTTAAATAGTACAATGGAACCTTGGGACGGTCCAGCAGCAATAGCAGCTACAGATAATGAATGGGCAATAGCAGCCAACGATAGAAATGGTCTTCGCCCTTTAAGATATACTATAACGAAAGATAAACTTCTTTTTGCAGGATCTGAAACTGGAATGATTGAATTAGATGAAAAAAAAATTGTTTCGAAAGGAAGATTAGGTCCTGGTGAAATTATTGGAATAAGAATAAAAAAGGGCAAGGTTTTTAAGAATAATGAAATTAAAAATTATTTAGCAAAAGAATTTAAACATTTTAATAACCAAATAGTAGATTTAGATAAAAAAATTACAATTGATAAGGAAAAATTTATTTTTTCTGGATCAGATTTAAGAAAAAGACAACATGCATTTGGAATAAGTATAGAAGACTTAGAAATGATTTTACATCCAATGGCTGAGGATGCTAAAGAAGCAGTTGGTTCTATGGGCGATGATACTCCACTTGCAGTTCTATCTGATAGATATAGACCATTGTATCATTTTTTTAGACAAAATTTTAGTCAAGTTACAAATCCTCCTATTGACTCATTAAGAGAAAATAAAGTAATGAGTTTAAAAACAAGATTTGGAAATTTAGGTAATATATTAAATTTTGATAAGCTAACTAAAGATAATATTTATGTTTTAGAAAGTCCTATTTTATCAAATTCACAATTTTCAAAATTTATTAAATTTTTTGGAGAAAATTCAAAAACTATTGATTGTACTTTTTTGCACAATAGTTCCTTGGTTGAATCTTTGGAAAAAATTACAATGGAATCTGAAATTGCAGTAAGACAAGGTGCAACACAATTAGTATTGACTGATATAGCCGTATCAGAAGAAAAAATTGCGATTCCAATGCTTTTATGTGTAGGCGCTATTAACAAGCATTTAATTAAAAAAAAGTTAAGAGGATATGTTTCTATAAATGTGCAAACTGGAGAAGCTTTAGATACACATTCATTTGCAACGCTTTTAGGAGTTGGTGCAACTACTATTAATCCATATTTAGCTTTAGATAGTTTATACCAAAGATACGAAAAAAAACTTTTTGGAAAGTTTAGGTATGAAGAGTGCATTGAAAGATATATTAAATCAGTAAACTCTGGACTTTTGAAGATAATGTCTAAAATGGGAATTTCAGTTTTAAGTTCTTATAGAGGTGGGTGTAATTTTGAAGCTCTTGGATTAAGTCGGACTATCGTCTCTAAATATTTTCATGGAGTAACATCAAAAATTTCAGGTATTGGATTAGTTGGGATAGAACAGAAAATAAAAAATATTCATAAGGAGGCATTTCAAAACAATGATAATATTTTACCAATTGGAGGAATTTATAAATACAGAAAAAATGGAGAAACGCATCAATATCAAGGTAAATTAATTCATTTACTTCAAAGCGCTGTAACTAATAATTCATTTGATACTTATAAAAAATATACAAAAGGAATTTATGATCTTCCACCAATAAATTTAAGAGATTTGATTGATTTTAGAAAAAGATATTTAAAATCTTCAATTGATATTACTGAAGTTGAGCCAGCAGCAGAAATATTAAAAAGGTTTGGAAGTGGTAGCATGTCTCATGGCGCTTTATCAAAAGAAGCACATGAAACTTTAGCTATAGGAATGAATAGAATTAAAGGCGCCTCATGTAGTGGAGAAGGTGGTGAAGATGAAAAAAGGTTCACTCTATTAAAAAATAACGATAATGCAAATTCTAGAGTTAAACAAATTGCATCAGCAAGATTTGGCGTAACAATTAATTATTTAAATAATTGTAATGAGATAGAAATTAAAATTGCTCAAGGAGCAAAGCCTGGCGAGGGTGGACAACTACCAGGTTTTAAAGTGACAGATGAAATTGCAAAACTAAGATATTCTACTCCTGGGGTAACACTTATATCACCACCTCCGCACCATGATATCTATTCAATAGAAGATTTAGCTCAATTAATTTATGATTTAAAACAAGTAAACCCAAAAGCTAGAGTAGCAGTTAAATTGGTTGCATCATCAGGAATAGGAACAATAGCAGCGGGAGTTGCAAAAGCTAAAGCAGATATAATTTTAATTTCAGGGCATAACGGAGGAACAGGCGCTACTCCACAAACAAGTGTAAAGTATGTTGGAATACCTTGGGAGATGGGATTAACAGAGGTTAATCAGGTTTTGATTTTAAATAATTTGAGACACAGTGTTACTTTAAAAACTGATGGTGGAATAAAAACAGGGAGAGACGTTGTTATTGCTGCAATGATGGGGGCTGAAGAATATGGTGTTGCAACGACAGCTCTAGTTGCAATGGGATGTATTATGGTTAGGCAATGTCACTCAAATACTTGTCCAGTTGGAGTTTGTACTCAAGATGAAAAATTAAGAGAAAAATTTAGTGGAACTCCAGAAAAAGTTGTAAATTTATTTAAATTTATTGCAGAGGAAGTTAGAGAAATACTAGCTGAATTAGGATTTGAAACTTTAAATGATATTATTGGAAGAACAGATTTATTAAAACAAGTTAGTACTGGCTCTTCAAATTTAGATGACTTAGATTTACATCCACTTTTTATTTTGCCTGACCCTGGTATCTATAAAAGATATTGTGAAAAAAAAGATATTAACAAGATTCCCGACACTTTGGATCAACAAATATTACCCGAAATAGAAGATAGAATTGGTAAAACAAACTTAATTAATAAAGAATTTAATATAAAAAATATTCATAGAGCAGTTGGAACCAGAATATCTTACCATTTATTAAAAAAATACGGCCACGAAAAATTAGAAGAGGATTTTTTAACCTTAAAATTTAAAGGCTCAGCCGGACAATCGTTTGGAGCATTTGGAATTAAGGGTTTAAAACTTTTACTTGAAGGTGATGCAAATGATTATGTTGCCAAAGGTTTATCTGGAGCTTCAATTTCAATTAAACTACCTGAAGATAGCAATCTAATCTCAAATCAAAATACAATTATTGGAAATACTGTATTATACGGAGCAACATCAGGAAAATTATTTGCTTCAGGAAAAGCTGGCGAAAGATTTGCCGTCAGAAATTCAGGAGCAACTACAGTTATCGAAGGATGTGACTCAAACGGATGTGAATATATGACTGGAGGAAATGTAGTCATTCTTGGGCAGGTGGGAGATAATTTTGCAGCAGGTATGACAGGTGGTATGGCATTTATTTATGATGAAAAAAATGAATTTGAAAAAAAAGTTAATCCAGAAACAGTTATATGGCAAAGAGTTGAAACTGAACACTGGAAAAACTTTTTAAAAAATTTAGTTAATAAGCATTTTGAAGAAACAAAATCAGCAATAGCTAAAAAGATTATTTCTAATTTCAAAAATGAGATAAAATATTTTTATCAAGTATGTCCAAAAGAAATGTTGGATAAACTTGATAATCCTATATTCATTAAAGGTAAAGTTAATATTGCCTAGATAAAATTAGAAATAATATTGTTTAATTCCTTTGTAATTTTATTTAGGTTTCTCTTCGAAGATAGACTATGGTCTCCATTTTTTATTATTAATAATTTTCTATAAGAATTTTTAAAAATTTTAAGAACTTTTTTAGAATAAATTATTGGAACTACTTCATCTTTTTTTCCATGTATCATTGTAACATAAATCTTGTTATTAATTTTTTTTCCCAAAATTTTATTTTTTCTCCCATCTTTAATTAGTTGATATGTAATAGGGTATTCATAATTTCCATATTTTAAATTATAAATTCCCTTTTTTTTTATTTCTTTTTTTATTTTATTACTAAATTTTTTCCACATTAAATTTTCTAAAAATTCAGGTGCAGAGCCTATCCCTAAAAAACCTAAAATTTGGTTATTAAAAAATTTAAATTGATTTAGAGATATCCAGGAACCCATGCTAGATCCAACTAAAATAAATTTATTTTTTTTTATAAATTTTTTAATTAATATTTTTGCTTCATTAGTCCATTTGCTTATATTTCCATGTGTAAATTTGCCCGAAGACTTTCCATGACCAGAATACTCCAAAGCAAGAAAACCTATTTTTTTTTTATTGCAATATTTTAGTAATTTTTTTGGCTTATCTCCCTCTAAATCAGACATAAATCCATGAAGAAAAACAACATAGGGCTTTTTTTTGTATTTATTGATCAAATATCTAATTTTTTTAGATGATGATATTTTTAAAAATTTATATTTATTCATTAAAGTTTATCTAGGTAAATTCTTAATATATAATTCTATCAAATGTCTTCTAAATTAAAAGTTTTACAAGTTATTCCTAAATTAGGTTATGGGGGAGCTGAAACTGGATGTTACGATCTAGCTCATTATTTACATGAGCAAAATGCTAAATCATACATAGTCACTAGTGGTGGCCCTTTATTAAAATATATAGATAGAAAGAAAGTAAAATTAATAAGGTTACCCGTTCAAAGCAAAAATCCTGTTCTTATTTTTTTAAATTCAATTATTTTGATATTTATTATTTTGTTTTGTGGGATAAATATAATTCATGCCAGAAGTCGTGCACCAGCTTGGGCATGCTTAATCGCCAGTAAAATTACAGGAAGAAAGTTTGTAACTACATTTCATGGAACTTATAATTTTAATAACTCAATTAAAAAATTTTATAATTCTGTAATGGTAAAGTCTGATTTGATTATAGCTGGATCAAATTTTATTTTTTCACATATAAATGAAAATTATTTTAATTACTTAAATAAAAATCAAAAATTATTAACTATTTTTAGAGGTATAAATTTAGAATATT
The DNA here is from genome assembly GCA_902551895.1 of uncultured Pelagibacteraceae bacterium. Lineage (GTDB taxonomy): Bacteria > Pseudomonadota > Alphaproteobacteria > Pelagibacterales > Pelagibacteraceae > Pelagibacter. The sequence continues at coordinate 18,275 of CACDEU010000017.1, forward strand.
TTGACTCAACAAAAATAAATAATGATGCTGAAACAAAATTGATGAATGAATGGAAAATTGATAGAACTTTAAGTTTTTATAATAAAAAAATTATTCTCTTCCCAGGAAGACTTACTTCTTGGAAAGGTCATGAAACATTTATTGAATCTTTAAATATTTTTAAAAATAAAAATCCTGATAAGCTTTTTTTTGCAATTATACTAGGAAGTGATCAAGGAAGAAAAATATATAAAAAAAAAATTCAAAGACTTGTCGAACAATATAGATTAATTCAGGATATATTATTCATTGATAATTGTGATCAAATGCCCTTAGCTTACAAAATTTCAAATATAGTTACAAATTGTTCAATAGAACCGGAGGCCTTTGGAAGAGTTGCAGTTGAGGCTCAAGCAATGGAAAAAGTAATAGTCGCAAGTGATATTGGTGGATCAAAAGAAACAATAATTGATAATAAAACTGGTTTTTTATTTAAAGCGGGAGATGCAATTGCATTAAGTGATAAATTAGCTCATATATTTGAATTAGATGAAACAACGTTGAAATCTATGGGTATTGAGGGTAGAAAAAATGTAATTAAAAAATTTAATGTTGAAAAAATGTGTTTTTCTACTTATTCAGAATATATAAAATTAATATCATAGATGCCAAATATAAAATTACCTGACGGAAAAAGTTTAAATTTTAAAGATAAAGTGACAGGTTTGCAGGTTGCTGAAAGAATAAGTAAATCACTTTCTAAAGAGGCTTTAATAATTAGCGTCGATGGAAATTTAAAAGATTTAAATTATGAAATAGATAAAGATTGTTCTGTTAAAATTTATACAGCAAAAGATAAAGAAGGATTGGAAACAATAAGACATGATACAGCGCATATATTAGCAATGGCTGTTCAAGAACTTTTTTCTGGCACACAAGTAACTATCGGGCCTGTAATTGATAATGGATTTTATTATGACTTTGCTAGAAAAGAACCATTTACTGAAGAAGATTTGCGAAAAATAGAAAAAAGAATGTTAGAAATTGTAGAAAGAGATGAACCTACTCATAGGGAGGTATGGAAACGTGACAAAGCTGTTGAACATTTTAAAAAAGCAGGAGAAGTTTATAAGGCTGAAATAATTAAAGATATAGCTGAAGAAGAAGAAGTCTCAGTTTACTTTCATGGAAAATGGCATGATCTATGTAGAGGACCTCATTTAACATCTACTGGAAAAATTGGAAAATATTTTAAACTTATGAAAGTTTCTGGTGCCTATTGGAGAGGTGACTCAAACAATGAAATGCTTCAAAGGATTTATGGAACTTCATGGCCATCAAAAAAGGAATTAGATGATTATTTAAGTAGAATAGAAGAAGCAGAAAAAAGAGATCATAGAAAATTAGGAAAAGAAATGGATCTATTTCATTTTAGAGAAGAAAGTCCAGGATCTGTTTTTTGGCATGAAAAAGGTTGGAATTTGTTTCAAAAATTAATTTCATATATGAGAGCAAAGCAGGATGAAGCTGGATACAAGGAAATAAATACACCAGAAATTTTAGATAGATCTTTGTGGGAGAAATCAGGTCACTGGGAAAAATTTGGAGCTAATATGTATACATCTACAACTCCTGATGAAAAGGTATTTGCGATTAAACCAATGAATTGTCCTGGATGTGTTCAGGTTTTTAATCAAGGACTAAAAAGTTACAGAGATCTGCCACTTAAAATGTCAGAATTTGGAAAAGTTCATAGATATGAGCCATCAGGAGCTTTGCATGGACTTTTACGAGTAAGAGCATTTACACAAGATGATGCACATATATTTTGTTCTGAAGAACAAATTACTGAGGAATGTCTAGATGTAACAAATTTAATTTTAGAAATTTATAAAGATCTGGGTTTTGAAAATGTAATTTTAAAATATTCAGATAGACCGGATGTACGTGTTGGAGAGGATATTGTTTGGGACAAATCAGAAAAAGCATTACTTGAGGCAATTAAAGCTTCTAAACTTGAATATAGTATAAATAAAGGAGAAGGAGCATTTTATGGCCCTAAAATAGAGTTCGTATTAAGAGATGCAATTGGTAGAGATTGGCAATGTGGTACGCTCCAAGTAGATTTAAATTTACCTGGAAGGCTCGGTGCATCATTTGTTGATAAAGATGGATCAAAAAAAATACCTGTTATGCTTCATAGAGCGCTGTTTGGTTCACTTGAAAGATTTATTGGAATATTAATTGAAAATTATTCTGGCAAACTACCTTTCTGGATATCTCCTTTACAAACTATGGTAATACCAGTATCAGCAGAATTTGATAATTATGCAAAAGAAGTAAATAAAAAAATTAAAAAAGAAGGAATTAATTCAGAAGTTGACCTAAAAAATCATAATTTAAACTATAAAATAAGAGAACATTCTTTATCAAAAATACCAATTTTGTTAATATGTGGGAAAAAAGAAGTTGACAGTAATACAGTAACTATTAGAAGATTGGATTCTAATAAACAAGAAAATATTGATTTGAACTTATTTATAAAAAAAATTTCTGCTTTAAGTAAAGCACCTTCAAACTAAGTGCCAGAATTTAAACAAAATTATTTTCAAAGAAGAACTAAAGATAGAGGTCCTAGATCAAACAATAGGATTACATCATCTGATGTTCAGGTAATATCAAGCGATGGAGATAATTTAGGAATTTTAACTTTGAGTGAAGCAATAAAAAAAGCAAAAAATGAAGGCTTAGATTTGATCGAAATTGCACCAAATGCAAAACCACCAGTGTGTAAAATAATGGACATGGGTAAGTATAAATATGATGCCCAAAAAAAAGCAAATAAAGCAAAAAAAAAACAAAAAAAAATTGAATTAAAAGAAATTAAACTAAGACCAGTAACAGAGGTTCATGATTATACTTTTAAAATTAAAAATGCACAAAAATTTTTATCTAAAGGGGATAAAGTAAAATTTACAATTAAATTTAAAGGAAGAGAGCTACAGCATTCACATCTTGGAAATGAACTTATGGATAAAATAAAACAAGATATGCAGGAAATTGGTCGTGTAGAGCTTCAACCAAAGTTTGATGGAAAACAGATGATTATGGTAATTCAGCCTTTATAAGCAATAATTGATGTTGTAAAATAATATTATTATTTGTATAAACCCTCAGAATTATGCCTAAACTTAAAACAAAAAGCTCAGCAAAAAAAAGATTTAAAATTACAGCAAAAGGAAAAGTAGTAATGCCACAAGCTAACAAAAGACACGGTATGATAAAAAGATCAAATTCACAAATTAGAAAACAAAGAGGCACAACAATTATGTCAAAACAAGATAGTAAAATTGTTAAATCATATATGCCTTACAATTTAAGAGGATAAAATGGCAAGAGTTAAAAGGGGCGTAACAAGTCACGCTAAACATAAAAAAGTTCTTAAGGCTGTCAAAGGCCAATGGGGAAGAAGAAAAAATACTATAAGAGTTGCAAGACAGGCAATGGAAAAAGCCATGCAATATGCTTATAGAGATAGAAGAAATAAAAAGAGAGACTTCAAATCACTTTGGATTCAGAGGATTAATGCTGGAGTAAGAGCCGAAGGACTAACCTACTCAAAATTTATTAATGGATTAAATAAGTCTGGAATTAAATTGGATAGAAAAATTCTAGCAGAAATAGCATATGATAATCCTGAAGCATTTAAGACAATAGTTAAAAAGGCCCAAGCAGCTCTTAGTTAATCTTCACTATTGTTTTTCTCCTGTTAAGAAATAATCTGTAAAAATGTCAGATTTTGAAAAAATAAAAAACAAATTAAAAAATAAACTCATAGAGTCTAAAAATTCTCAAGAAGTAGAAAGTATAAAAGCTGAGATTTTTGGTAAAAATGGTTTAATAAATTCTGAATTTAAAAAACTTGGATCATTATCACTAGAAGATAGAAAAAAAGTAGCTTCAGAAATAAACAATATCAAACAAGAATTAACAAAATTATTTAATGATAAGGCGATAGCCCTATCTGATTCAGAAATAGATGAACAGATTAAAAAAGAAAGAGACGATGTTACACTTCCAGAAAAAGATTTTAGAATTGGTAAAATTCACCCAGTGTCACAAGTAATTGATGAAATTTCATCTATATTTTCAGAAATTGGTTTTAGCGTTGAAGAAGGTCCTGATATAGAAACTGAATATTACAATTTTACTGCACTTAATACACCTGAGAATCATCCTGCAAAAGATATGCATGATACTTTTTATATTGAAGAAGATATGAAAACATTATTAAGAACACACACTTCTCCAGTTCAGGTAAGAACAATGTTAAAAGGAAGACCACCATTTAAAATTATAGCACCAGGTCGAACATATAGAAGTGATAGTGATCAGACTCATACTCCCATGTTCCATCAATTAGAAGGACTCCATATTGATAAAAATATAACGATGGGTCATCTAAAGGGTTGTTTAAATTATTTTGTGAAAGAATTTTTTGAAGTTGAAAAAATTAAAATGAGATTCCGCCCAAGTCATTTTCCTTTTACAGAGCCTTCAGCAGAGGTTGATATTGGATATAGAATTGAAAATAATAAAATTGTAATTGGTGAAGGAGATAAATGGCTAGAAATACTTGGCTGTGGAATGGTTCATCCAAATGTTTTAAAAAACTCAAAAGTTGATCCAACTAAATTTCAAGGTTTTGCATTTGGTATAGGTATAGATAGGCTAGCCATGTTAAAATATGGAATAAATGATTTAAGATCTTTTTTTGAGTGTGATTATAGATGGTTAAATTACTATGGTTTTGATCCTCTTAATGTTCCAACAAATTATAGAGGTCTAAGCAAATGAAATTTACAAAAGAATGGCTTAATGATCACTTAAAAACAAATAAAACTGAGGCACAAATAATTGAAAAATTAAATAGTATAGGATTAGAAGTAGAACTGGTTGAACCAATAAAAAATGAATTAAGCGATTTTGTAATTGCAAAAATAATTAAAACAGAAAAACATCCAAACGCCGATAGATTAAAACTATGTTATGTTGATATTGGACAAAAAGAATTGATAAAAGTTGTTTGTGGTGGTCCTAATGCGAAAGATGATTTACTAACGATTTATGCCCCACCTGGCTCAATAATTCCAAAAAATAAGATGAAACTAGAAGTTTCAAAAATCAGAGGAGAAACATCTTATGGGATGCTTTGTTCTGAGTCTGAACTTAACATATCCAATGAAAGTGAAGGAATCATTGAATTAAATCAAAAATATAAATCTAAAATAGGAAAAAACTATTTTGATAATAATTTAGATAATGTAATAGAATTATCAATAACTCCAAATAGACCGGATTGCTTAGGAATAAGAGGGATAGCAAGAGATCTATCTGCTAGTGGATATGGAAAATTAATTAATAATAAAAATATCGAAATTAAAAAAAACGGAAAACAAACATTAAAAGTTAAGATAGAAAAAAACAAAAATCAAGCTTGTACAATATTTGGTAGCTGTCTTATAAAAAATATAAAAAATAAAGAAAGTCCTGAATGGTTAAAAAAAAGAATTCATTCACTTGGTTTAAGACCTATTTCTGCAGTAGTCGATATAACAAATTATGTTATGTTTGATTTAAACAGACCACTTCATGCTTATGATGCAGATAAAATAAAAAAAAGGAATAATTATTAGAAATTCTGCAAAAGGAGAAAGCTTTAAGGCTTTAGATAATAAAGATTATAATTTAGATGATAATATGTGTGTTATCTCAGATTATGATGGAGTTTTAGGATTGGGAGGAATAATAGGTGGAATAAGATCTGGAACAGAATTTCATACACAAAATATCTTACTGGAATCTGCTTATTTTGATCCAGAAATTACAAGAAAAACAGCAAACAAATTGCAGTTAAATAGTGATGCAAAATTTAGATTTGAAAGGGGAATTGATCCCAGTTCTATTGAGGCGGGATTAGAAAAAGCTTCTAAAATGATAGTTGAAATTTGTGGAGGTGAAGTTTCAAAATTAGATATTCAATATACAAAAAAAATAGCAACAAAAAAAATATTATTCAATCCAAGTTTGGTATCTAAAACAACTGGAATAAAAATAAAAACAAATGAAATAGTTAAAATCTTAGGAGATTTAGGATTTAAAATTAAAAAAAAGGGAAAAACTTTTGAAGTTGAAGTTCCAACTTGGAGACCTGATATA
>CACDEU010000018.1 GCA_902551895.1 uncultured Pelagibacteraceae bacterium
TGTAATTTTTATCTTTGATATTAAAAGTAAAATTTAAATTTCTTATAGATTTATATTTTGGAATTTGTATTTCAGTATTAGATACTTTTCCTTTTAAAATATAATCCTTTTTTATTTTTCCAGAGTCGTCAAAATTTAAATCAACATTTATTTGGGCCATTCCTCTTTTCAAAAATTGATTTAAAAAAATAAGTTTTAAGGAGTTATTTGAGTGTTTATAGAAATTAATATAGCTACTTATCTCATTATTTTTGCTTTTTATTGAAAGATTTTTTATAGCAAATTTATTTTGAAAATATGAAGAAATTGAAATATTTGATGAAATTTCGTCTAATTTTATTTCATCTAAATCTTTTAAAATAATTTTTGGATTTTTGGTTTTAATTTTTATTGAAATATTTTTTAAATCTAAGTGCAATTTCACTTTTTTTAGATCTATATCTAAATTATCATTTTGTTTTTTTATTTGATCTTTAATTGTTGAGTTAAATTTTGATGTCTTAATTCCAAAATATGAAAAATATGCTATAAATATTAAAAATAAAATTAATATTGAAATTAATATTTTTGCTAAATTTTTAATCATTTAATTTATAAAGAGAGCTTTCTAAAAATTCGTCAATTTCGCCATCTAATACTTTGTCAGGACTAGAGCTTTCAAAGTTTGTTCTATTATCTTTAACCATTCTATATGGGTGTAAAACATATGATCTAATTTGATGACCCCATCCAATATCTGATTTTGATTCTTCTGAGCTTTTTAATTGTTCCTCTTTTTTTTTTAATTCATATTCGTAAAGTCTTGCTTTCAGCATATTCATGCAAGTTTCTTTATTTTTATGTTGTGATCTATCATTTTGACATTGAACAACTATTTTAGTTGGTGTGTGGGTAATTCTAACGGCGCTGTCAGTAGTATTTACATGCTGACCACCTGCGCCGCTTGATCTATATGTGTCAATACGTAAGTCTTTATCCAATATTTCAACTTTAATACTATCATCAATAACTGGATAAACCCAGATACTTGCAAAACTTGTATGTCGTCTGGCTCCTGAGTCGAAAGGTGATATTCTTACTAAACGATGAATTCCAGATTCTGATTTTAAAAATCCATAAATATAATTTCCATCTATTTTAATTGTTGACGATTTAATTCCAGCTTCATCTCCTTTGTGTTCACTAATTAATTTGCACTTATAATTTTTGTTTGCCGCCCATTTCATATACATTCTTCTTAGCATTTCAGCCCAATCTTGACTTTCAGTTCCTCCAGCTCCAGCATGTATTTCTACATATGCGTCAAGGCTATCTGCTTCATTAGATAAAAAGCACTTTACTTCATTTTTTTTTATATTCTTGTGTAGGTCTAAAATATTTTTTTCTGTTTCTTTTAAAATTGGTTGATTATTTTCATCTAATGCAAGGTTATATAATTCGACAATTTCATTGAAATTTTTTAGTGAAGCTTCATAACTATAGAGTAAATCTTCAAAGAGTTTTTTCTCTTTTAAAATTTTTTCTGCTTGCGTTTTATTATTCCAAAAATTTTCTTCTAAAATTTTTTTATTTATATTTTCAAGTTTTTGTTTGATATTTTGTTTTTCAAAGATACTCCTGAATTCTTCGGCTTATCTTTTTAATTTCATCTTTGTAATTTGAAAAATCAATATTCATTAATAGAATTTTAATATATTATTTTTATCTAATTTCAAATTTAAATAATTATTATTTGGTAAGTTTTTTATCATATTATTTTTTTTATACGCTTCAATTATCGTTGTTTTAGAACCAAAATCAGCTTTTTTTCCAGTTTTTTGATCAACTACTAAAAATTTTATATTTTTTGCCACCTTGAAAGGTCTCGCATCTCCTTTTTTAACTGCTTTTTCTATAAATAATTTAAATACTGGTAATGCAGTCTTTGAACCTGTTTCAAATTTTCCCAGTGTTTTTGGTTCATCATGCCCAACATAAACGCCAATAACTAAGTTAGAAGTAAATCCAACAAACCAAGCATCGGTATTCTCATTTGTGGTTCCAGTTTTTCCTGCCAGATCCAAGTTTAAATCTTTTAGTTTTCTTCCAGTTCCTCTTTTAATTGCTCCTTCTAGCATTGATGTAATTTGATATGCAGTTTCTTCTGAAAAAATTTGCACAAAATTATCTTTGATTTTAGGAACATCTTCTCCTAAATAAGAAATTTCCTTACACTTTTCACAAGTTCTTTTTTCAGAATTAAAAATAGTATTTCCTTCACTATCTTGAATCCTGTCTAAAAATATTGGTTCAACTAATTTTCCACCGTTTACAAATGAGCTATAAGCAGTTGTTAATTTTAATAGTGTTGTCTCTGCCGATCCCAGCGAAATTGATAAAAGGTTTTCAGGATTTTCATAAATTTTCATACTTTTTGCAAAATTTGCAATTTTATCAATACCTATTTCTTGCGCAATTCTTACTGTCATTAAATTTCTAGATTTTTCAAGTCCTGTTCTAACTGTAGAAGGTCCATAAAATTTTTTACCATAATTTTCTGGTTTCCACATTTTCAAATCTTCACCTTGGTCAAGAACAACAGGAGCATCTAAAACTAGTGTAGATGGTGTAAATTTATTTTCTAAAGCTAAAGCATAAACAAAAGGCTTAAAAGCTGAACCTGGCTGTCTTAAAGCTTGTGTAGCTCTATTAAATTCACTTAGTTTAAAACTAAATCCACCTGACATTGCAAGAACTCTTCCTGTGTATGGATTTAATACAACAATTCCTCCATTTACTTTTGGAACTTGCTTTAAGCTGTAAATATTATCTTTAATATTTTTAACATAAATAACATCGCCAATTTTAAAAATTTTATCTAATTCTTTTTTTGTCCAAGATACATCTTCATATTTTATTATTCCTTGTTTTTTTTTTTCTGTTTCTATTTCTACTAAAAATTTATCAATTTTCTTAATTATAGCTAAGTCCCATCCAATAGTTTTTTCAATTTTATATTTTTTTAAATTTTTATTCCATTGATCCGAAATTTTTTTATTTAGTACAGGTCCACGCCAGCCCTTTCTCTTATCATATTTTTCTAATCCATCTCTTAAAGACTTTGTAGCAATAGACTGAAGTTCTAAATTAATAGGAGTTTTAATTATAAAACCTTGTTTATAAATTTTATCAAAACCATATTTTTCAACTAAATATTTTCTTACATCTTCTACATAATATCTTGAGTCTTCTAAATATTTTTTTTTTCTTTTTCTTAATTTAATTTCTGAATTAATTAATTCATTATATTTTTTTTTGTCTATATAAGAGTTTTCTAATAAATTATTTATAACTAAATTTCTTCTATATTTTGCCAGTTCAGCATTTTTGAAAGGATTATATTTACTTGGAGCCTTAGGTAAAGCTGCCAATAGTGATGCTTCTTTGTAATTTAATTTACTTATTGGTTTATCAAAATACTCTAAACTTGCTGAAGCAATTCCATAAGAACCTTCGCCTAAATATATTTGATTAAGATATAATTCTAATATTCTTTCTTTTGTTAATGCTCTTTCAATTCTAAATGCTAATATTGCTTCTTTAATTTTTCTATTAATACTTACTTCATTGGTAAGAAGAAAATTCTTAGCTACTTGTTGAGTTATTGTTGAAGCACCTTCTAATCGTTTTGAGGAAATAATATTTGATATATTTTTAATTATAGCTCTTAAAATTCCTTTGGCATCAACACCGGGATGATTAAAAAAATTTTTATCTTCAGCGGACAAAAATGAATTAATAACTATCTTCGGTATAGAATCGTATGGGACAAAAATTCTTTTTTCAGAAGAAAAATCACTTACTAGCTCCCCTCCACCTGAGTACAGCTTGCTTGATACAGAAGGTTTGTACATTTTCAAAAATTTATAATCTGGTAATTTATTTGAATAATTCCAAAGTATTCCTATTATCAAAGCGAAAGAAAGTAGAATTCCTGACGTTACAAAAATAAGTATTTTTTTAATTAACTTGCTCATTTTTGTATAATTTAGTTTACGAATTTGTTAAACTTAAGGCACAGAATTTATAAAAAAGAATAAAACTAATGAAAAACAATAATAAAAATTTATGTCAAAAAATTTATATATTGATGCATCGCATCCAAATGAAACTAGAGTTGTACTTAAATCTGATGAAAATATTGAAGATTACGAGTATGAAAGTATAAATAATAGTTTAATCAAAAATAATATCTATTTAGGAAAAGTAAGTAGAATAGAACCTTCTCTACAGGCAGCTTTCGTTGACTTTGGAAGAGAAAGACATGGCTTTTTATCTTTCAACGATATTCAATCTGATTACTATCAGATACCTCAAAGTGACTTGGAGAGAATTAAAGAGGAAGAAGAAAAAGTAAGAGAAGAACTTATTAAAGAAGATGAAAAAACTGAACAAAATATTTTAGATGAAAATAAAAATTCAGAAGAAAATAATAGTGAGACAAACTTAAGTCGAGATCCTCTTGAAAAAACTCCTCTCGAAAACAAAATAGAAAAAAGCAACAAAGAAAAAAGATACCCAACAAAAAGGTATAAAATTCAAGAAGTAATTAAACCTAATCAAGTTATTTTAATTCAAGTTTTAAAAGATGAAAGAGGTCTAAAAGGAGCTGCACTAACTACGTTTATTTCAATAGCAGGAAAATATATTGTCTTAATGCCAAACACTCCGAAGGGAGGAGGTATTTCTAGAAAAATATTTAATCCTGCTGATAGAAAAAAAATTAGAAAAATTTTAAATGAAATTCAAATCCCCAAAGAAATGGGATTGATTGTAAGAACCGCAGGATCAAATAAAACAAAAAATGAAATTGATAATGATTTAAATAATTTAATAAATATTTGGAATTCAATAAAAGAAAAAGCTATGAATTCTTTGGCTCCAAATATAATTCATCAAGAAAGTGATATTATAAAAAGATCAATTAGAGATATGTATGACGAAGATACTCAAAATGTAATTGTAGAAGGCAATGAAGGATATCAAAAAGCAAAAAATTATATGAAATTAGTAATGCCAAATAATGTAAAAAAAATAAAAAAATACAGAGATAAAGTACCTTTGTTTTTTAAAGAGAAAATTGAATCTAAATTATATGAAATTTTTCAAACAGAAGTTAAGTTAAAATCTGGAGGTTATCTTGTAATTAACCCAACTGAAGCTTTGGTATCAATTGATGTTAACTCTGGAAAATCTATTAAACAAAAAAATGTTGAAAGTACAGCTTTAGACACAAATTTAGAAGCTGCCGAAGAAATTTCAAGACAAATTAAATTAAGAGACTTATCTGGTTTAATCATAATAGATTTTATAGATATGTTGGGTTATTCAAATAAAAGATTAGTTGAAAGAAGGCTGAAAGACAAATGTAGAACTGATAGAGCTAGGATTCAAATAGGAAGAATAACTAATTTTGGACTCCTTGAGATGTCTAGACAAAGATTAAGAGAAAGTAATGTTAAATGGAATTTAAAACTATCTAATGAAACTTTTGCTCTAAAAGTAATTAAACTAGTTGAACTAAAAACATTAGAAAATAATGCTAAAATAGTAAAAATTTATTTGAATGAAAAAATAAACAATTTTATTAATGTTAACTATCAAGATGATTTCAATTATTTCAAAAGAAAAAATAAAATTGAAATTAATCTATTTGAAAAAAACTCTTTAGGTCTAGATGATTACGAAATAGAATTTTTATCAAAAACAAATAAAGTAATTGAAAAAATAGAACAAATTTCTAACTTAAAAAAATTAGAAATTTTAAAACCTGAAGCAAAAAATTATAATATTAATAAGAAAAAATTTAAAAAGAAAAAATTTTATAAAAAAAAAATAAAAAAAAATTAAATTAATCCTTTTTTTGGAGACGAAGCATTACCATATATATTTTTTTTAATTCTACCTGATAAAAAAGATTTCCTACCAGCAATTACTGCATACTTCATGGCCTCAGCCATGTCATAGGGTTTTTTAGCTTTTGCTATAGCTGTGTTTATTAAAACACCATCACATCCCATTTCCATTGCAATAGAAGCATCTGAAGCAGTTCCTAATCCCGCATCAATGATTAACGGAAGTTTTGTTTGTTGCCTAATAATTTTTATATTTGTTTTATTTTGTATTCCTAATCCTGAACCTATTGGGGCAGCTAAAGGCATAATGGCACTAGCACCAGCATTTTCTAGTCTTTTTGCCATTAAAGGATCATCGTTACAATATACCATAACTTCAAAACCTTCTTTAGTTAAAACTTCAGTTGATTTTAATGTTTCAATCATATCAGGAAGTAAATTTTTCTTATCTCCTAAAACCTCTAATTTAACTAATTTCCAGCCTCCAATTTCTCTAGCAAGCCTAAGTGTCCTCAATGCTTCGATAGAATTAAAACAACCTGCGGTATTAGGTAAATAAATAATTTTTTTAGGATCAATATAATCCATCAAAAGTGGTTTATTCTTATCTACTATGTTTACTCTCCTCACGGCAACAGTTACCATTTCTGCTCCAGAAATTTTTATCGCCTTAGCACATTCCGCCATATTTTTATATTTTCCAGTACCAACTATAAGTCTCGAATTAAGTTTTTTATTTGCAATTTTTAGTAAATCTTTTTCTTTCATTAGCCGCCACCTATAAAATGAACTATTTCAATATTATCATTGTTATCCAGTTTAGTTTTATTTATTTTATTTTTGTTCAAAATTTTTTTATTTAATTCTATAGCTACTTTATTTAAAGGTATTTTGAGTTTTTTTATTAATGTTCCAACTGATGTATTCTTATCAAATATAACATTTTTTCCATTTACCTTTATTTTTATTTTATTTTTAAATTTCATGCATTATAAGTTTATTGTGAATAATATAATAATTATTAATGGACCAAACCTTAATCTATTAGGGGAAAGAGAACAATCCCAATATGGAAAAATAACATTTACAGATTTAAAAAATATATGCTTAGATTATTCTCAAAAAATAGGAATAAAAATAGACTTTTTCCAATCAAATGTAGAAGGAGAAATAGTAACAAAAATACAAGAGGCTAGAAACGAATATGATGGCATAATTATTAATGCTGCCGGATATACTCACACATCTGTTTCTATTCGTGATGCACTGGATATTTTTAAAAAGCCAATTATAGAACTTCACATATCAAATATATATAAAAGAGAGGAATTTAGACAAAAATCACTTATAAGTAATATTGTAACTGGAATAATTTGTGGCCTTGGTTCAAATGGTTATATTTTGGCCATAAATGCAATGCAAGAATTACTAAAAAATGGAAATAGATAAAAAAGTTATAGTTAAATTAATACAAATCCTAGAGGACTTAAAAAAGTCCTTAAAAGGTATAGACCTTCAACCTAATGACAATACAGTAGAAGAGGAAATAGATTTATCAGATAAAATAATTATTAAAAGTCCAATAGTTGGAACTGCATATCTTGCGGCAGAACCAGGTGGAAAAAAATTTGTAGAAATTGGAAAAAAAATAAAAAAAGGTGAAACTGTTATGATTATTGAAGCTATGAAAACAATGAATCATGTTCCTTCAAATTCAGACGGTGTAGTTAAAGAAATTTGTGTTGATGATGGTCAGCCAGTCGAGTTTGATCAAAAAATTGTAATTCTTGAGTAATGTTTAAAAAGATATTAATCGCCAATAGAGGTGAGATAGCTGTAAGAGTTATTAGAGCTTGTAAAGAATGGGGTATATCAACTGTAGCTATTCATTCTGATGTTGATAGAGATAGTATGCATGTTAGATTGGCTGATGAAAGTGTTTGTGTAGGAACCCATCAACCTTTAAATAGTTATTTAAATATTCCATCAATAATGTCAGCAATTGAGCTCACAGGAGCAGAAGCTGTTCATCCTGGCTATGGTTTTTTATCAGAAAATCCTGAATTCGCAAAAATTCTAGAGGATTATAAAATTAAATTTATAGGACCGTCTTCAAAACTAATTCAAATGATGGGAGATAAAATACAAGCAAAAAAAATCGCTAAAGAATACGGCCTCCCTGTTATTGAAGGTTCAGATGGAGGTGTAAAAGATAAAACACATGCTAAGGAAATTTGTAAAAAAATTGGTTTTCCAGTTTTAATAAAAGCCTCAGCTGGTGGAGGAGGAAAAGGAATGAAAATTGTATATGAACAGTCTCAATTTGATAACTTGTTCGCTACAGCAAAATCAGAAGCACAAAAATATTTTGGGAATGATGAAATTTATATAGAAAAATTTTTTCAAAATCCTAGACATATAGAAGTTCAGATACTCTCAGGAAAAAATAGAACAGTTCATTTACATGAAAGAGATTGTTCTGTTCAAAGACGTCATCAAAAATTAATAGAAGAAACTCCTAGCCCAGTTTTAAACGATAAGATTAGAAAAGATCTTTTTGAAAAAACTGTAAATATGGTAAGTAAAATTGGATATGAAGGTGCGGGAACTGTAGAGTTTATTTATGAAGATGAAAAATTCTATTTTCTTGAAATGAATACAAGAGTTCAAGTTGAACATCCGGTATCAGAAATGATTACAGGTATTGATATAATTAAAGAACAAATTTGGATAGCTTTTACTGGCAATACTGCTTTAAAACAAAGTGATATTGTTCCAAGAGGACATGCCATAGAATGTAGAATTAATGCTGAAGATCCAAGTAAAAATTTTCAGCCTTCGCCAGGTACTATCGGTATGTGTCATCAACCTTCAGGTTTTAGAACTAGAGTTGATGGTGCAATATTCCAAGGTTATAAAGTAACACCATATTACGATAGTATGGTTTGTAAATTAATTTGCCATGGCAGAAATAGAACTGAAGCAATTCAAAGAATGAGAAGATCTTTAGATGAATTTGTTATTGAAGGCATTACCACAACAATAGATCTACATAAAAAACTTTTAGACCATCAAAAATTTGTTAAATCAGATTTTAACGTTTCTTGGTTAGATAAAGAGAAAATTATTTAGTAGCATTTAATTAGCCAAATATCGTAAATTGGATGATCAAATAAACTTATTGAAGGACTTGAAGAAAATGTCCAACCATTAAACACATAAACTTTATTATTATTTTTTAAAGTAATATCTTGAACTTGCATGTAAGCAGTAACTTCAGGATTATCATCAAATTCTGAATTTTTACACTTTAAAACTTTTACAATTAAATTTTCAAATTTAGTTTCTTCATCAATATTTAATGATAATTGACTTGTTTTTGAACTAACCTTATCTAAAATTTTTATTTCTACAAATCTTAAATCACTAGCAAAAGATTTAAAACTAAATACTAAAAATAAAAAAATTAAATATAAATATTTTCTTATTTTAATTTTTCCAAGTTTTATATTTTTTTTTAATTGCATCGGTATTGTCTTTTGGACTATACGCATCATTTGAACCTGTTAAATTTGGCTTACTTTGCTTTTGCCATTCAAATTTTTTTAATTCATGAATATTTTCAATTTTGTTGGGTGTAAAATGCATCCAAGAATACCATTCGTTTGGGATCTTCGAAGCATCAACTTCTCCATTATAAATTACAAATCTTTTTCCTTTTTTAGTTTGATAATATTTATTTCCAAAACTGTCTTTACCAACAAGTTTTCCAAAAAAAAATATTGTTAACCTTGTTCCAAGAGTTTGGTGATTCCACCAAGTAAAAATTTGTTTGATTACTGTCAACATAAATTTTATTAAATTATTCAATTCAAAATTGTAAAAAATAAATTAGACTAAAATTATAATTTGTATATACAATATTTAAATAAAGACTCAAAAAAAATATTTAAAGGAAATATGGCAAAATATTTAGTTGAAACTTACTATAATTGTACATTTAAAGTTAGTCATTATTTAGACGAAATTAATCCAGGTGAACTAAAAAATTTAGAAAAGAGAGATGATGGAAAGTTTGAAATAATTGACGTTAAACTGGATAATAGAAAAACTAAAAATTTAGAAAAAATTAACGGTGTTTCAGATAACAAAGATCAAAATAATGCAAAATTAGATGTTGCAGCTGAGATAAAAATAGCTTCTTTAAAAAATACTATTCCTTTAAAAAACAACATTGTAGATCAAAATAATAAAAGATTTGGTATGCCAGATAGAAGAAAAGGATATATTCAAAAAGCGACAATTGGCGACCACAAAGTTTATCTTCATACTGGTGAATACGAAGATGGAAAAATAGGTGAAATATTTATCGATACAAGTAAAGAAGGAGAATTAGTAAAAGCATTGATGAACAATTTTGCCATAGCTATATCTTTAGGTTTACAATATGGAGTTCCTCTTGAAGAATATGTTAGTGCCTATGTAGAAACTAAGTTTGAGCCATCAGGCAAGGTCCATGGCAATGACAGAATATTAAGTGCTACATCTATACTTGATTATATATTTAGAGAGTTAGCAATATCGTATTTGAATAGAGAAGATCTTGCTCATACCCCCTCCATTGGAAATTTGGAAAAACAAACAGAAGAAAATCCAGAAGAAATAAATGATAGCCACAATCAAATATTAAAAATTGTTAAAGACGTTTCAAGTAAAGGTTTTTTAAGAAGCAATTATAAAAAAAAACTAGTGGATCTTTCAGATATTAGAATTAATTTAAAAGGAAAAAAATAATTATTTATTTTTTTTAAAAGTTAAATTTAACTCTTTCAATTGTTCTTCTGTAATTTGAGATGGCGCTTCCATCATTAAATCTTGTGCATTTTGATTCATTGGAAACATTGTTACTTCTCTTATATTTTTTTCTCCCGCTAATAACATTATAATTCTATCTATACCTGGGGCAATTCCTCCGTGTGGGGGAGCTCCATAGCTTAATGCATTTATCATTCCACTAAATTTTTCATCAACAAGTTTTTTATTATATCCTGCAATAGAAAATAGCTTATACATTAATTCTGGGATATGATTTCTGATTGCTCCTGAAGATAACTCGATTCCATTACAAACTATGTCATATTGATAGGCTTTTATTTCTAAAGGTTTTGAAAAATCAATCTTATTTATATTTCCCTGAGGCATTGAAAAAGGGTTATGACTAAAAGTAATTTTTTTGGTTTTTTCATCCACTTCAAACATTGGATAATCAACAATCCAGCAAAATGCAAAAGTATCATAATTTATTAAATTTAAATCATTTGCAATTTTATCTCTTGCCATTGAAAGTATATTTTCTACCTCACCTTTTTTTCCACAAGCCAAAAAAATACTATCACCTACTTCTGCATTTGATATTTTCATAATTTCTTTAATTGAATCTTGTCCAAAAAATTTACCTACCGGTCCTTTTCCTTTTAATTCAGTATCTTTTTCAATTGTAAAATAAGCTAGTCCTGACGCTCCTTGATCTTTAGCCCATTGATCAATACCATCAAAGAAACTTCTAGGTTTATCTTTTGTATTTTTTGCAACTATTCCTCTAACAATAGATCCTTTGTTTACTAATTTTTTGAAAATATCAAAACTTACATCTTCTCTTTTAAAAACTTCAGTAAATTGATTAATAATTATAGGATTTCTTAAGTCGGGTTTATCTGTTCCATATTTAATCATGGCATCCGAGTAAGATATCTTTGGAAATTTATCATAAAGCATTTTTTTGTTAGAAAATTTTTTAAATACATTTGTCATTAATTTTTCTACAATCTCAAAAACATCTTCCTGTTCTACAAAAGACATTTCTAAGTCAAGTTGATAAAATTCACCTGGGCTTCTATCGGCTCTTGCATCTTCATCTCTAAAACAAGGTGCTATCTGAAAATATTTGTCAAAACCTGATACCATTATTAACTGCTTAAATTGTTGTGGCGCTTGAGGTAATGCATAAAACTTTCCTGGGTTCAGTCTGCTAGGAACTAAAAAATCCCTTGCACCTTCGGGACTTGACGAAGTTAGAATTGGCGTTTGAAACTCTAAAAAACCATTTTTTTCCATTTCGGATCTAATAAATGAAATTACTTTAGATCTTAAAATTATATTTTGATGTATTTTTTTTCGTCTTAAATCTAAGAATCTATATTTTAATCTGATTTCCTCTGAATACTCTTGATCAGAAAAAACTGGCATTGGAAGTTCTTTTGTATTACCTAAAATTTCATATGAAATAATTGAAATTTCTATTTCACCAGTATTTAATTCTTTATTTAAAGTTTCTTTTGTTCTTTCTATAACCTTTCCTTCTATTTTTATTACCGACTCAAGAGGTAATTTTTCTAACTCTTTAAAATTTTGATGAGTATTATCTATCACACACTGAGTTATTCCATAATTATCTCTTAAATCTAAAAATAGTAAATTTCCGTGGTCACGTTTTTTGTTAATCCATCCACTTAAAGATATTTTTTTATTTTTATCCTTAATACTTAATTCACCACAAGTATGAGTTCTATATTTGTTCAAAACATTGCCTATAAAATTTGTTTTATTATTTTTAAATCTATTGCTTTCTTTTTTTTTAAACTCAACTCATCAACTTTATATATAAAATCAGCAATTTTACCATATGATCTATCTATCCGTTTAATGATAAAATCTATAAGTTTTTTATCAATTAATATTTGTCTATCAGAAAAAGTTTTTAATATTATTGCGAACATTAATTCATCATCAGGAATATCAATTTTTGCAAAAAGACAGTTTTTTGATCTAGATTTTAAATCATTTAATTTAAAATTGATTTCATTTATTGGCTGTATTGAATTAATTATTAAGTATTTATTACTCTGATCGACTAAATTAAATATAGAATACATTAGGTTCTCGTCACATTTATTTTTAAAATCATCAATTATAATATTTTCATGAAGCTTAAATTTTTTGTAAACTTCGTCATTAATTTCTTTTTCACTTACTTTAATTCCTTTATTTTTATTTAGGAAAATGTTTGCTAGATGGGTTTTGCCACAAAATTTTTCTCCATATATGTTTAAAATATTTTTTTCCCATTTAGGCCATTTATCAATTAATTCAAATGCAAAATAATTACTTTTGCTTACATAAAAATCATCATAATTAAAATTTTGATTATTTTTAAAATTTAGCAATAATTGATTTAATTTTTTCACTCAATACTCCAAATTGATTTACTAGTATCTAATTTAATACTATCACTTGAAAATTCATTAATGAATTTATCTGGAGTGCTATTATATATTATTTTATAAATTAATTTATTATTATCCAAGGTATTAATATAAAAACTAGAAACTAAATCAAGACTGTTAAGTTTTATCTCCAATTTTTCAATTAATTTATAATTTTTCGAATTTACAGAGAGAGTTATTGGTAGTTTTATTGAAACATTAATTATATTTAGTTTTTTCCATTGATTTTCAAAATCTAACTTAAGTTTATTTATTATATTTTCTAAAGTTTGATTTTCATTCCAGTCAAATTTTTTATTAGAAATAATAACCTTTCCGTTAAAATTAGATTTAGTTAAAGCATTAAAAATATTATTTTTTTGAAATAAAATTAATATTATATAATCTTCAATTTCATATTTAGATATAATTTCATTAAAATTATATTCTTCGATATTATCAATATTTTTTTTTATAAAATTAATATCTTCAATATCTTCATTTGGTAGAATATAATTTAGAAGATGATGTTTTTTCTTTGATTTATTCCAATTAGTATAAAGTGGATTTTCAGAAAACATTAAGATTTGTTTTTTTTCATTATTAATCAATATAGGTATTAAAAGGAGAGTTTTTTCTTTTGGGATAGATGGGAAAATATTTTTTTTCTCTAAATATTTAAATAACTCTTTCTTGCTAAATTCTACTTCAAATTTTGAAATATATCTGTTGTCTATAAATTTTTCATCAATAATAGAGAAAGATTCAATTAAGCCATAAATAGTTTTTAAATTTGTTAAATTATTTAATTCTTCTCCATTTGTAGTTGTGATTCTTAATATTAACTCTTCAAAAGCTTTTTTGAAAGCCAGATTAATAACTTCTTCTTTGTTAAAATCTTTATCATAACTTTGTGAAACTTCTAAATCTAATACTTTGTAAGTATTTGCTTTTACGCCCTCTGTGGAAAACTTAATAAAAAATATTATGAAAAATAAAAACAATATATAAAACGAAATATTAAATTTACTTTTTTTTTTAAAAATATTGATCATCGATGAAAAATAACAATCTAACATATGAAAAGAGCGGAGTTAATATCAAAGCTGCAGATAAATTCGTAAAATTCATATCTTCATTATCAAAAAAAAGAGAAAATAGTAAGAATTTTGAAAATATTGGTGGATTTGGCTCAATTACTGGTATTCCGAAAGATTTTAAAAATCCACAAATTGTTGCAAGTACGGATGGAGTTGGAACTAAAATTGAAATTGCAAATGAATTAAACAAGTTCAATACAATTGGCATAGATCTTGTTGCTATGTGCGTAAATGACTTAATAGTCCAAGGAGCCAGACCTCTTATTTTCTTAGACTACATTTCAATTAACAAGATTGATCTAAAAAAGTTAAAAGAAATTATTAGGGGAATTATTAAAGGATGCAAAATTTCTGGTTGTGAGTTAGTCGGAGGTGAAACAGCTGAAATGCCTGGAACATATTCAAAAGGTAAATTTGATATTGCAGGTTTTTCTATCGGAATTGTTGAGAAAAAAAAAATTTTAGATAAATCAAAAATTAAATTAAATGATCTAATTGTAGCAATTCCTTCTAATGGAGTACATTCAAATGGATATTCTTTAATTAGAAATATTTTAAAAAAGAAAAATATAAAATTAAAAAATAATAAGTTTTTAAAAAAAGAATTAATTAAACCTACAAAAATTTATGTTAGAGAAGTTTTAAAATTAATTAATAAAAAATTAATTAATGGATGTGCAAATATTACTGGTGGAGGAATTGAGGATAACATCAAAAGAATTCTGCCTTCAAAGCTTGGTGCAAGAATTGACTTAGAGAAAATTAAACCAAATCAAATTTTTAAATGGATCTATGCTCAAGGAGTAAAAGAAAAGGAAATGTTAAAAACATTCAATTGTGGAGTTGGATTCTCTGTAGTTGTTAATTCAAAAAAATTTAAAAAAATTAAAAGATATTTCTCAAAAGATTCTCAGCCTTATGTGATTGGAAAAATTATTTATGGAAAAAAAAATATTATATTAAATGGAAAAGTTAAATGGTAAAAAAAAAATAAGAGTTTCTGTTTTTATTTCAGGCAGAGGCACTAACTTAAAATCGCTAATAAATTTTTCTAAGAAGAAAAATTCTCCAATTAAAATTGTTTTAGTTATTACTAATAACAAAAAAGCAAAGGGAATATATTATGCAAAAAAAAATAAAATTAAATCTTTGTTTATTAATTACAAAAATAAAAATAAGGCAGAAACTAAAATTTTAATTATTTTAAAAAAATATAAAATCAATTTAATTTGTCTTGCTGGATTTATGAAAATTTTATCAAAACAAATAATAAGCAAATATAAGTGCAGAATTTTGAACATTCATCCATCATTACTACCAAAGTATAAAGGTTTAAACACACACAAAAGAGTATTAAAAAATAAAGAAAAATTTACTGGATGTACTGTGCATATTGTTAATTTAAGACTGGATTCTGGAAAAATAATTTTACAAAAAACAGTTAAAGTATTAAGAAAAGATGATGAAAGTTCTTTATCTAGGCGAGTTTTAAAAGTTGAAAACTTAATTTACCCAAGAGCCGTTAAAAAATTTATTTCTTCTAATCTTTAAAAAAAAAATCTATTTCAATTTTTGCATTTTCTGGACTATCTGAACCATGAACTGAGTTTTTATCAATAGATATTCCATATTTTTTTCTAATAGTACCCTCTTCTGCCTTAGTTGGATCAGTTGCTCCCATTAGCTTTCTATTTTCTAATATTGCATTTTCTCTCTCTAATACCATTACAACAATTGGGCCTGAGGACAAGTAAGAGCATAAATCATTGTAAAAAGGTTTAGATTGATGAACTTGATAAAATTTTTCAGCTTCATTTTTTTCAAGTTTTATTTTTTTTTCTTTTAAAATTATAAAACCATTTTTTTTAAACTCTTGTTTAATATCTTCACTCAGATTTCGCTCTACAGCATCAGGTTTAATTATTGATAGTGTTTCCTCATTATTACTCATAATTTTCCTCCACAAATTTGTTTAATAATCTAACACCATAACCAGTTGCTCCACCCGAGTTCAAAGCACCAGCGTATTTTGAAAAAGCCATTCCAGCAATATCAAGGTGTGCCCATGGTGTTTTATTAATAATAAACCTTTGTAAGAATTGCGCTGCTGTCGTTGAACCTGCGCCTCCAACATAATTAATATTTTGCATATCTGCATTTTTAGAGTTTATCAATTTGTCAAAATTTTTATGAAGAGGCATTCTCCATAATTTTTCATCAACTCTTTCACCTGCTTGAAGTAATTCTTTTGATAGTTTGTCATCGTTAGAAAAAAGCCCTGCATATTCTGAACCCAAAGAAACAATGATAGCACCAGTTAAGGTTGCTAAATCAACCATGAATTTAGGTTTAAATTTTTTTTCAGTGAAAGTTAAAGCGTCAGCTAAAACTAATCTACCTTCAGCGTCAGTATTTAATACTTCTATAGTTTTTCCACTATAAGATTTTACAATATCACCTGGTCTTTGAGCATTACCACTTACCATATTCTCAACAATACCTACTACGCCAACTGCATTAATTTTTGCTTTTCTAAGTGCAAAATTTTTCATTAATCCAACAACAACAGCTGATCCTGCCATATCATAAGTCATATCTTCCATAAATCTTGCTGGCTTTAATGAGTAACCACCAGTATCAAAACAAACTCCTTTTCCAACAAATGCTAAAGGTTTTGATTTTGATTTATTACCTCTCCATTCAATAGTTACAAGATAAGAGCCTCTGATACTTCCTTGTCCTACTCCAAGCAAAGCGTTACATCCTAATTTTTTTAATTTTTTTTCGTCGTAAACTGTTACTTTTAATCCAAATTTTCTTAATTTAATTAATCGTTTAGCGTATTCGTCAGGATGCAAGACATTACCCGGTTCGGAAACTAGGTCTTTAGTAAAATTAACTCCTCTTAGAACTGCATCTAATTTATATTTAACTTTTGGATTTATCTGATTTTTTCTTTTTAAAATATTAAGAATTATTTCTTTTTTTGATTTTTTAGTTTTATATAAATTAAATTCATAGGATTTTAATTCTGCACCATGTAAAAATTGATTTAAAAGAATTTTATTTTTTGTCGACGAAAAATTAGTACCAAGAATTATAGCATTATCAATTTCATTTTTTTTAAGATAATCATAGAACTTAGCACCTAGCTCTTCTGAAGCTTGAGCATCATTTTTAATAGATAATAATATAATTATTATTCTTTGATCAAAATCAAGGTTGATTGAGTCAATTTTGTTATTCTTGATATTTTTACTTTTTTTTAAATAATTATGTATTTTTATATTTGTTTTATCATCAAAAATCCCTTTAAATTCTGGAATTTTAGTAGTCTTGTCTAAAAACAAAGCTGTATTTTTTGACGAGCCTTTTTGTGTATCTAAATAATTTATTTTTAAAGTCATTTGTATTAAATATAGTATAGGTTGAAACGTATATATGTATCAAAATAATAAATTTCAATGAAAAAGTTAATATTTAGAAATATTTTTAAAGATATTACCACTTTTTTTATAGTTACTTCATTGTCTTTAACTTTAATAGTTTGGGTAATTCAGGCTGTAAATTACTTAGATTTTGTATCTGAAGATGGGCACAGTTTTAAAGTTTATTTTATGTATTCTTTATTGTCGCTACCTAAAATATTTAGCAAATTAATGTTGTTTGTTTTTTTTATTTCGATTTTTTTTACAATATCAAAATATGAAGACAATAATGAAATTTTAATATTTTGGAATTATGGAATAAAAAAAACAGAATTTATTAATAAAATGATAAGATTTTCTTTAATATATTTTTTAATTAGTGTGATTCTAAATTTTTTTATTGTTCCTAAAACACAAGACTTAGCAAGATCATACATAAGAGATTCCAATATTGATTATTTTCCATCTTTAATAAAAACGCAGCATTTTAACGATACTGTTTCTAATTTAACAATTTTTGTTGAAGATAAAAACAGAGAAGGTCTTATTAAAAATATTTTTATTAAAGAAAACTATAAAGACAATCGATCTCAGATAATTAGTGCAAGAGAAGGTGTATTGGCAAAAAAAAATGATTCTTATTATTTAATTTTATATGATGGAAAGATTATAAATATAGATTCTAGAAATACAAATATAATCCAGTTTGAAAAAACAGAATTTAACCTTTCTAGGTTTACAACTAAATCAACAGTCTTTCCCAAGCTTCAAGAAACTGACTCTATTAAATTAATTGAATGTTTAAATTCATTTATAAATAATGAAGAAGGTTTTTTTGAAAGATTGTTTGTATGTGACAAAAGTTCAATTAATTCAGTATTCCAAGAAATATATAAAAGATTAATTATACCATTTTATATAATTGTTGTAGCTTTTATTGCAAGTTGTCTTGTAATAAAGTCTAAAAATCAATTCGACTCTATAAGATTTAAAAGTTTTATTTTTATTTTAGGCTTCATATTTGTAATATTTTCAGAAGGCTCGATTAATATCGTATCATTTAATAATTTAAATAAATCTTTAATTGTATTATTTCCATTTGTTGCAGTTATTATTGGATATTTAACTTTTATAAGTTCTAAAAAATTAAAATTTTTATGAAATTAAAAATATATAAAAATTATATTTTAAAATCGTACTTGTATTATTTTCTAATTGTTAGCTTAATTTTTACTTTTTTAAGTTTTTTTTTAAATATTCTAGAAGAAATAGTTTTTTTTGAAAAATATGATGTTGGAATACTTTATCCAGTAATGTTAACTTCTTTGAATACCCCATCGATACTGTTCGAAATATTTCCATTTATTTTTTTAATTTCATCTCAATTATTTTTCATAAAATTTAAAGAGAATGAAGAATTGAACTTATTGAAGATTACAGGAATAGATAATTTTTCACTAATAAGATTTTTAATTTATATTTCATTTATTTTAGGTGTTATTATAACTATTGTTTTCTATACATTTTCTTCAAATTTAAAACATAACTATCTGTCGATTAAAAATAAATTTACTAACGATAATAAATATTTAGCTGCAATAAATAATAACGGCTTGTGGATAAAAGACGAATATGGTGAAAATATTTACGTTATAAACGCTGATGAATTTGCAAAAAATACTTTAAAAAACGTTACGATTAATCAATTAGATAATAAATTTAATTTAAAAAGTATAATTATTTCAGATTTAGCTAATATAGAAAATAAAGAATGGAAACTTGAAAAAGTAAAAATTTTTTATGTTAATGGAAAAAAAGAAATTTTAGAAAGTCTTAATGTTAATACAAATTTTAATAGAGAAAAATTAAATAGTATTTTTTCAAATTTAAATTCTTTAAATTTACTACAGTTAATAAATTTATCAGAAGATTATAAAAAACTAGGACTATCTAGCAAAGAAGTTAAGTCACATATTTATAAATTATATTCATTACCAATACTCATATCTATTATGGCAACTATTGGATCTATTCTGGTTTTAAATTTCAGCTATAAAAAATCTAAATTTTTTAATTTATCCTTAGGAGTATTATCCTCAGTAGTAATATATTATGTAAATTATTTTTTTAATTTGTTAGGTATAACTGAAAAAACTACTATATTATTATCAATATGTTCACCTTTAATAATTTTAATTTTGTTTTGTTCTATTTTACTGGTTAGGGTCAATGAAAAGTAAATTTTTAATTAGTTTTTTTTTATTAATTTTTCTTTATCAAAATATCGTGAATGCTGAAGAATTTAAAATTGAATCCTCGGAGATAAAAATCTTAGAAAAAGGCAATATTTTAAAAGCCACAAATGGTGTGAAAATTACTTCGAATGACGGTGTAGAAATTTCAGGAAGAGAATTAGTTTATAATAAAGAAAAATTAATATTAAAAATTTCTGGAAATGTAGTTTTGGATGATAAAAAAAATAAAATCATTACTCAGGGAGACGAATATATTTATTTTAGAAAAGAAGAAAAAATTAAAATCTTCGGTAATGTAATTTTTAATGATAAAAAAAATAATATAATCACTGAAGGAGAAGAATATATTTATTTTAGGAATAAAAAAAAAATCTTATCCATTGGAAAGACGAAATCAAATATTAAAAATATTTATTATTTAGAAAGTAGTGATTTAATTTATGAAAAAAATTTACTAGAAGTTTATTCTAACAAAAAGACAAAAATTGAAGACTCTAGAAATAATATTTTTTTTACAGATAAATTTAAGTTAAACTTTGACACCAATCTTCTTAAAGCAAAAAATTTGAATCTTTATGATAATAAAAAAAATCAATATTATTTAAATTTTGCTTTAGTAAATTTAAAAGATAATAAGTTTCTAGGTTCAGATATTACAATTGATTTTGAAGACTCTTTGTTTGGTAATAACGAAAATAATCCAAGATTAAAGGGAAATAGTTTAATTTCAGAAGAAAATAGTTCAACAATATATAAAGGAAGTTTTACCACATGCAAAATAAAAGAAGGTAAATGTCCATCATGGTCAATACATGCTGATGAAGTTACTCATAAAAAAAAGGAAAAAAGAATTGAATATAAAAATGCATGGCTAAAAATCTTTGATAAACCAGTTCTTTACTTTCCTTACTTTTTTCACCCAGATCCTACCGTTAAACGTCAGTCTGGTTTTTTGATGCCAAGTTTTCAAAGTTCAAACAACTCTGGAACGTCAATGCAAATTCCTTATTACAAAGTAATATCAGAACGTAAAGATTTAACACTCTATCCAAGGCTTTTTTTTGATAATGAAATATTATTACAAACTGAATATAGGCAAGCTAACAAAAATTCAGATTTAGTACTAGATTTTAGTGTAAATCGAGACAAAGACAATTTCAAAAATCACTTTTTTGCTGATCTTTACTCAAATAAACAAAATAAAACTTTAAATTTACACGCAGAAAATGTTTCAAATGACACTTATCTGAAAACTAAAAATTTAACCTCACCTCTAATTAAAGATAATTCGTCTTTACATTCATATATAAATTATAATTCATTTAATGAAGATAGCTCTTTTAATATTAGTTTTGAGCTGTTCGAAGATTTAAATAAAAATACATCAGACAGATATGAATATATTTTTCCAAATTTTACTTACGAGAAATATTTTAATAAAGATTCTAATTTAAATGGGGATTGGATTTTTAATTCAAGAGGATTTCAAAAAAATTATAGCACAAATACAGATGAAACTATTTTAGTTAATGAATTAAAATATCATTCCTTTTCTAAAAATAGCTCAATGATAAATGGACTAGTTTCAAATTATAAATTGTTGTTTAGAAATTTAAATTCAACTGCAGAAAATTCAGATAGATTTAAAAATGATGATCATCATCAGTTATTATCTACAATTATATTTGAAAATACACTTCCTTTAAAAAAAGAAAATGAAAATTCTATTAGTTTACTATCACCAAAATTTTCAGCTAGATATAGCCCCAACTCAACAAAAAATAATTCAAATTTAAATAAAAAAATAAATTATGATAATATTTACTCACTAGATAGAATAGATGATACAGCAGTAGAGGGTGATGCTTCAATAACTTTGGGGACAGAATATTCTTTAACAACTAAAGATGACAAAAAAATTATTGATTTATCATTTGCGAATGTATTGAGAGTTAACGAAAATCCAGATTTACCAAAACTTTATGGTTTTGCAGAAAAGAGATCTGACTTCATAGGTGAATTTAACTTTATTCCATCTAAATTTTTTGATCTTAATTATCAATTTTCTTTAGATAAAAATTTAAATGATTCTAATTATAATTTAATTAAAGCAAACATAAATATAAATAATTTCGTTACTTCTTTTGAATTTCTGGAAGAAGATAACTATTTAAACGAAGACAGCTATTTAAAAAATAAAACAAAATTGACGT
>CACDEU010000019.1 GCA_902551895.1 uncultured Pelagibacteraceae bacterium
TTTAAAATTTATTGCTTAATTGATCAAGGAAAGAGAGAAGAAGCACAACTTCTTTATGATTTAAATAAAGAATCTGGTTTTAAGGATGATTTTTACGAAAACAAATTCAATTTTTTGATGGGATATATTGAAGAGGCAGATGAAAGTATTTCAGATAAAAATATATTGAACTTTCATTTATCGCATAGAACAAACAAAGACTTTAACTATCAGCCAAGTGAAAATAGTCCAAGATTTATTTGGAGATATTTATCATCTTCAAATTTGCTGGAAAATGTTAGTGAAATTAATTTAGAAGATATAGAAAAAATTTCTTTGATTGAAAAGGCAACACATGAAAAAAATTATGAAGAAAAAGAATTATTTGAGTTGTATAAAAGATTTCAATTTAACATTAATCAACTCTTAAACGTAAAAGACTCATACAAACTTTTAAAAAATCATGAAGGTAGGGCATTGCTTTACCAAAGATTGATATTAACTGAAGATGAAATTCAAATTTTAGATCTATCTTACAAACTAAAGGAGTCATTCATTAAAGATAATATAGAAAATGCTTTTAATAGCGAATTAAAAAGAGTCTTAATGAAAGTAAGCAAAGAACAGGTACCTTCAAATTTTTCATCATTTTATAATGATAATTTAACTATGCCAGCTATAGCAGAAAAAAATATAAAATTTAATAATAAAATAATTCATCAATCAAAATTACTTAAATATTTTGAAGGACAAAAAGAAATAAAAAAAGTTGAAGATGAATTAAATAAATTACTTAAATCAATAAAAAAAAATAAAGACTATAATGTATCAAAGAAAGATTTAATTTTATTGGAATCATTAATTTCAGATGGAATTAAAATAAAAAAAAATTATAAAAGTATGTTTAATTTTGATCAATCTAATGTACCAACTGATATTCAGCTGTTAATCAATAATAATGAGTTTGGAATGGTTTTGCTTAGATTGGTTGAAATTATTGGAGAAGATAATTTGGAAAATCTAGACCCCGATACATTATATTTTATGTCTACTATACTAAATCAGCTTAATTTAGATGTTATTAGAAATAAAATATTATTAAAAGTTCTTCCTTTAAAAATATAAAAATTATACTAAAATTAAATTATGACAGTAAAAACTATATTAACAGAACCTAATAAATTATTACGCCAAGTATCTCTCCCTGTTGAAAAAGTGAGAAATGAAGAAAGAAGATTAATGGATGATATGCTTGAAACAATGTATGAAGCTAAGGGAATTGGTTTGGCAGCAATCCAAATAGGCGTTCCAAAAAGAATTATTGTCATGGATATATCTAAAGATGATGAAAAGAAACCAATGTACTTTGTTAATCCAATAATTAAAAATAAAAATTCTGATTATTCTACTTACGAAGAGGGCTGTTTGTCAGTTCCAAATCAATTTGCAGAAGTTAATAGGCCAAGTACATGTGAAGTTGAATATTTAGATTATAACGGAAGCAAAAAAGTTTTAAAAGCAACTGGTTTGCTTGCTACTTGTATTCAGCATGAGATGGATCATTTAGAAGGAATATTGTTTATTGATTATCTTTCCAAATTAAAAAAAATGATGATTGTTAAAAAACTATCTAAACAAAAAAATAAAGTAGATAGAATTGTTGTTTAGTCAATGAGTCAAAAGATAGTTTTTATGGGAACATCTAATTTTGCTGTTCCTATTTTAAAATCACTTTATCAAAACGGATACCAAATATCAGCTGTTTATACTCAACCTCCAAACAAATCTAATAGAGGTCAAAAGTTAAATAAGTCACCAATACATTTGTTTTCTGAAAATATAAGTTTAGATGTGAGAAATCCTCAATCTTTAAAGAATAATAAAGAAGAAGAATCATTTTTAACTGTATTACAGCCAGATATAATAATAGTTGTTTCGTATGGACAGATTATACCTAAAAATCTTTTAAATATTCCTAAAAATGGATTTTTGAATGTTCATGCTTCTTTACTTCCAAAATGGAGAGGAGCAGCCCCTATACAAAGAGCAATTATGAATCGAGATGAAGAATCTGGAATTAGTATAATGAAAATAAATGAAAACTTAGATGAGGGACCGATTTGTAATCAATACTCATTAAAAATTTTAGAAAAAATGAATGCAGAAGAATTGTCTGAAAAATTATCACTAATTGCTTCAGAAAGAATTTTAGATATTTTAGATAATATTTTTGATGATAATGTGGAATTTAAAGATCAAGATCATTCAAAAGCTACTTATGCAAAAAAAATTCAAAAACTAGAAGGAAAAATTGATTGGAATGAAAATGCAGATAAGATAATTGGAAAAATAAATGGACTTTACCCATATCCAGGTGCTTTTTTTTCATTTAATGGAGAAAGATATAAAATATTAAAAGCAGAGAAGTCTAGTACAGCAGGAAAGCCTGGAGATATAGTAAGTGAAAATTTTGAGGTTTGCTGTGGAGAAGGATCAGTAAAAGTATTAAGTATTCAGAGAGAAGGTAAAAGAGTTCAGCAAATAAATGAATTTTTACTTGGTACTCAAATAAAAAAAGGCTTCAATATTGCTTAATGTATAGATATCAAATTTTGATTGAATATGTTGGAACGCCTTTCGTAGGCTGGCAAATACAAAAAAAAGGAAAATCTGTTCAAAAATTAGTTCAGTCTACAATTTCAAAAATATTAAAAGAAAAAATAAAAATCACAGGGGCCGGTAGAACAGATAAAAATGTTCATTCGTTGGGTCAATCAGCTCATTTTGACACTAAAAAAAAAATTATTAATACAAAAAAATTTATTTATTCTTTAAATTTTTTTTTAAACAAAAAACTAATTTCAATACTAGAAATAAAAAAAAGAAACCCAAGTTTTCACGCAAGATATTCTGCTAAAGAAAGAATTTATGAATATATTATTCTTAATAGATTAGCTTCTCCATCAATAGATAGAAATAAAGTTTGGCATATTAGAAAAAAACTAGATCTAAAACTAATGAAAAAGTCTGCAAAAATGCTTTTAGGTAAAAAAGATTTTAAAACTTTTCAGGCCTCAAATTGTTATTCGCTAACTTCGGTAAAAACATTAAAAAAAATTAATATAAAAAAAAGAAGCGAAAAAATTGAATTTCAATTTAAATCTAAATCTTTTTTAAGAAATCAAGTAAGGTCCATGGTCGGGTGTTTAATATATGTGGGAGAAAAAAAATGGAATTTAAAAAAATTTGAAAATGTATTTAAATCAAGAAAAAGAAAGCTTTGTGCACCTCCAGCACCAGCTCATGGATTATATTTAGCTAAAGTTATTTATTAATTCGGCTTGATATTTTAAATCTTTTATTAATTCTCCAACGACTTTCAGTTCTAACTATGTAACCACAGCAATTAATAGATTTACACTTACAAGGAAACTGTTTGTAATCAGAGTCATAACCAAAACCATAGTCACAAGTTATTTCCTCACCTTTTTTTATTTCTTTGTTTGATATAACCCAAATTTTTAAACCTGTTCCTTCATATTCTGCATTATTAGAACAACTATGATTTATTAAGCGCGCAGTATTCCATGAGACATCTCCATCTAAATCATATCTTTTATTTAAATTAAACAAGTAAATTGGTTTTGAATTATCAAATTTATCTGAATCTTCAGTTTGTTTTTTTGTTATAATATTTCCTACATATTCTATAATTTTAGTTCCAGATTTAATATTCTTAGTAGCGTAAAGACCACGTCCATTTTTATCAATGTTAGATTTTTTAATTTTATAAAGTTTCATGAGAATTTGTTTAACCAAAGATTTATTGTTTTCAATTAAATTCTAATAGTGCGTTAACATGCTCGTTCGCACTTTCAGCCAAGGCATTAAGATCATAGCCACCTTCTAAAATAGAAACAACTTTCCCATTACAAAACTCCTTTGTTGTTTCCAAGGCTCTTCTGGTTATCTCATAATAGTCCTTAGAATCTAAATTTAGCTGACATAATGGATCAAGACGATGTGCATCATAGCCCGCTGACATTAATATAAACTCAGGTCTAAATTCTTTTAATCTTTTAAGCATATGCTCATAAGCATCAAAATATTGCCTAGAGTTAGTGCCTGCTGGCAGTGGGATATTTAAAGCATTGTTATGCTCACCTTTTTCATTCTCTGTTCCACCTCCAGGATAGTATGGATATTGATGCAAGCTTGAAAAAAAAACATTCTTGTTAGACTTAAGAATATCATAAGTTCCATTGCCAAAGTGACAGTCCCAGTCCAAAACTGCAATTCTCTTATATTTATATTTAGAAATTAGATAATTTGCAGCAACACCAATATTATTTATTACACAAAAACCCATTGCTTTACTTTTCTCAGCGTGGTGTCCCGGAGGTCTTGTAACACAATGAGCAGCTCCAAATTCTTTATTTTCAACTCCATCAATTGCAGTGATTATAGAACCAACTGCATCGAAAGTTGCATCTTTACTACCAGGTGAAACAACTGTATCACCATCTAAATATACCAAACCTTTTTCAGGAAAAGCATTTTCAACTGTATCTACGTAACTAGAAGAATGTGCTTGTTTAATAATATCTTTATCAAAACTAACTGGATTTTTCCAAATTAACTTTTTATTTTTTTTTAATGTTTCAAGTATTGAAGTGACTCTTGAAATACTTTCAGGATGTCCAGAACCAGTATTGTGATTTAAGGAAGATTTAGATGTAATTATTGCAGTTTTCATTAAAAATAATTTTCTAAAATATTATAATATATTTTAGTCAATTTTTTCAAATCTGAAATTGGTGATCTCTCATCAACCATATGAATGGTAGTATTTCTTAATCCTAATTCTAATCTTGGGATTGAACCTAAAAATCTACTATCACTCGTACCACCTCTACAATTTAATTTTGCTGAGTTACCTGTAACTTTTTTAATAATTTTTTTAACCATATAAATTTCTTTATTTGGTTTAGTATAAAAAGCTTCACCACTCACTCTATATTCTATTTTAGTTTTACATTTTTCTTTTTTTGCAACCGTATTTATTATTTTACTTAGTTTTTTCTTTAGAGAAGCTGATTTATGTTTAGAGTTAAATCTAACATTAAATTTTGCACTGGCTGATTGAGGTACTACATTTTCAGATAAATTATCTACGTTCATTTTTGTAAATTCTAAGTTAGATGGAGGCATAAATTTTGTACCATTATCTAACGATGAACTTTTTAATCTTGCTATTATTTTAGCTAAAGCTGTACAGGGGTTTATATAAGTTCCAGCAAACGCTGAGTGACCACTTTTCCCATATACAGTTACAATTCCATTCATAGATCCACGTCTTCCGATTCTTATTTCATCTCCAACTGATTTATTTGAAGAAGGCTCTCCCACTATAGAAAAATCTATTTTATCTCCTTTTTTTCTAAGGTATTTCATAACTGCTGGACAACCATAACCTGTTGTTTCTTCGTCCGCTGTAATAATAATTGAAATAGATCCTTTAAATTTTTTATTGTTAATAAATTTGCTAATTGCACTTATAAAGCAAGCTATTCCACCTTTCATATCTTGGGATCCTCTGCCATTTAGGTATCCATTTTTTACAACTGCTTTAAATGGTGAAATTTTCCAGTTATTTAAATTAGCAACCGTATCAGTATGGCCGAGAAAATTTATGTGAGGTTTTGATTTACCAGATCTTGCATACAGATTTAATGCTGGTTTTGGCCCAGTTCCTTTTGATTTAATAATTATACATTTAAAACCAATAGCAGTAAGTTTTCTTGATAAGAATTTCATTATACCCTTATCTTCAGTTTTAATTGTTGGAAATCTTATTAGCTCTTGAGCTAACTTTATCTCATTAAAAATTTTCATTATTAATCTCTTAATAGGTCATTAATAGATGTTTTAGACCTTGTTTTTTCATCAACTTGTTTAATAATAACTGCACAATATAGAGAAGGTGCCGAAGTATTATTTTTGTCAGGCAAAGATCCAGGTACTACAACTGAATATGGAGGTATTTTCCCATAAGCAATCTCCCCTGTTTTTCTATTTACAATTTTTGTTGATTGGCCGATATACATTCCCATACTTATTACAGATCCTTCTCCTACAATTACTCCTTCTACAACTTCTGACATTGCTCCTAAAAAAACATTATCTTCAATAATTGTAGGCAATGCTTGTGCTGGCTCCAATACTCCTCCAACTCCACTTGCAGCAGATATATGACAATTTTTTCCAATTTGACTACAGCTACCTGCTCTAGCAAAAGTGTCAATCATTGTACCTTCATCAATGTACGCACCAATATTAACATAGCACGGCATTAGGACTGCATTTTTTCCAACAAAAGATCCTTTTCTTACAGGTGAGTTTGGAACCATCCTAAAACCTGCTTTTTCATGATCTTCTTTTGTCCATCCTGCTGTCTTACCTTTAAGTAAGTGAGCTTTGTCATACCAACTACTATAAGGGCCATTTAAATTTTCCATTGGATAAATTCTAAAACTTAACATTATTGCTTTTTTAAGATGTTGATGGGTTACCCATTCTCCATTAATCTTTTCTGCAACTCTAACTTTTCCACTATCTAAATCTGCAATGATTTGATTAATAGTATCTTTAATTTTTTTATCAGAATCAGGGTTTATTTGGTCTTTATTTTCCCAAGCATCATTTATAATTTTTTCTATATCACTCATAATATTATTCCTCTTTTAATAACCTTATTTTTTTTAAAAATAAAGCAAGATTATCAATTTTATAATCAATCACATATTTATATTTTTCCATGTCATTAATTGGTTGATCATTAATAAACCAAACTTTTGTCATGTTTTTTGCTGTATCAGACGAGAGGTTCTTAGCAATATCTTCTATATAAACAGTTTCTTCATTAGTAGGAATTTGAAACTTGTCGCACATTAATTTAAGTGATTCAGGGTTAGGTTTTGGCTTAAATTTAAAATCTACAATATCCATGATTTTTCCTTCAAATAAATCATCAATACCTATTTTTTTCATACAATTGATTGCATGTTCTTTACTTCCATTAGTTGCACAATATATTTTTAAATCTAATTTTAATAATTCTTCTCTTAGTTCTGTATCTTTTTTTAGGCAATCATAATTTATATTATGTACATACTTAAGGAATTCTTTTGCATCTATCAAATCTGGATAATTTTTCATTAATCCATTTAAAGAAGTATCGTACTTATAAAAATAATCTGCTTGAATTTCTTTTGCCTTAATTTTATCTATGCCAAGTTTAATTGATATAAATTCTGTCATTCTAGTTGATACTTGACCAAATAAAGTTTTTAAATATTTTGGATGATATACACATCCATCCATATCTAAAATCAAATGATTTACTTTTTTTAAATCTTTCATTTTCTAATTAAAGTTCCTGCACCTTTGTCTGAAAATAACTCAAATAATATTGAATGAGGTTTTCTTCCATCAACTATAACTACACCCGTCACTCCATTATTTACCGCATCAAGACAGGTATTGATTTTGGGAATCATTCCACCAGAAATATCACCGTCTTCAAGCATTTTTTCTGCAATAGATGAATTGATTTCCAGAATTAGTTTTTTATTTTTATCAAGAACACCCTCAACATCAGTCATCAGCAATAATCTTCTTGAATTAAGTTTTTTAGCAATAGCGCCAGCAGCAATATCAGCATTTATATTATAGGTTTTTTTATCATCACTGATACCCATAGGTACTACTATTGGAATTTTTTTTTCTTTTATTATTTTTAAAATACCCTTTGAGTCTATCTCTTCTGGTGAACCAACAAAACCAAGTTCTTTTTTTTCTGGTTTAATTTTAATTATATTTTTATTGTGAGGCGCTACAGACTCTGCGCTTATTTGAAGATTATTTAAATTATTTATAATTTCAGAATTTAATTCTAAAAGCGCTTCTTCGACAACTTTAATAGTTTTTTCATCAGTAACTCTCAAGCCATCAATAAATTTTGATTCTATATTTAACTTATCAAGTTTTTTTTTTATGTTTTTTCCACCTCCATGAATAACTATTACTGATAATCCCAGCTTATATATTACGGAAACATCCTCAATAAATTGTTTAAATAAATTTTTATCAAGTAGTACTGATCCGCCACATTTAATTACAATTATTTCTTCTAAATACTTTTCAATATATTTTTTAACTTCATTTAAAGACGGACCATTAGTGGGTAAAATTTTTTCTAAATCCATTTATTGTACTGTTTTAACAGCTGTTCTTTTTATAATAACATACTGTTGTGCCATTGTTAAAACGTTGTTGACTGTCCAATAAATTACAAGACCTGATGGGAATGGTGCTAATATTACAGTTAGAAAAAGTGGAAAGAACATAAATATTTTTGCCTGTATTGGGTCTGGAGGTGTGGGATTAAGTTTTTGTTGCAAATACATTGAAACCCCCATTAAGCAAGGCCAAGCGCCGATTAACAAAAATGATGGAGGATCCCAGGGTATCATACCAAATAAATTAAAAATTGATGTTGGATCTCTCTCTGACAAGTCATGTATCCATCCAAAAAAAGGCTGATGTCTCATTTCTATAGTTACGAATAACATTTTATAGATTGCAAAAAAGAATGGTATTTGAATTAAAATTGGCAAACAACCTGAAAGAGGATTAATTTTTTCTTTTTTATATAATGCCATCATTTCTTGTTGTAATTTTACTTTATCTTCTTTGTGAAGTTCTTTTAATCTTGTCATTTCAGGTTGAAGAACTTTCATTTTTGCCATTGATCTAAATGAATAGTTTGCAAGAGGAAAAAATGCCAATCGAATGCAAAATGTAATTAAAACGATTGCTATTCCAAAATTACCAGAAATTTTGAAAAAGTAATCTATAGCAAAGAATAGTGGTTTAACTATGAAATAAAACCATCCCCAGTCTATTGCTAAATCAAATTTATCTATTCCTAATTTTTCTGCATATCCATCAATAACACTAACTTCTTTAGCTGCTACAATAATTTTAATATCATTTGACTTAGTTTCATTTGCACCAATTGTAGTAGGTTTTATTTGGATAAAATTAGCTTTAAATTTATTTTTGTATTCAAAATCTGCTTTAAATTCCTTATTTTTTTCTGGAACTAAGCTAGTGATCCAGTATTTATCAGTTATTCCAAGCCATCCTTTTTCTGCATTTACTGAGTATTTTTTTTCTTCTATATCGTCATAATCTTGTTCTATTAATTGATCATCAAATACGCCAATAAGTCCTTCATGAAGAATATAAAAGTTTGTTACTTCAGGAGCAGTATTTCTTATAATCTGACCATATGGATAGAAATTATATTTTTTTTCCGTTGTATTTTTTATAGTCTGTTTAACTTTAAATAAGTATTCATTATCTATACTTATTTTTTTTTCAAATATAATTCCTTGATTGTTTTCCCAGATAAGATTTATAGGATTATTTGGTGTTAATTTATTATTTCCTAATATTTTCCATATTGTTTTATTATTTGGTACATCTATATTTTCATTATTGGTAGCCCAGCCAGTTTCAACGTAGTATCCATTATTTAAATTTTTTGGATTTAATAAAATTACTTGATCATTTCCATCTAATGTTTCTGTATATTTTTTAAATATTAGGTCATCAATTGTTGCTCCTTCTAAAGATATTGATCCTTTTATGCTAATATTTTCAAATTCTATTCTTTGATTTTTAGTTTTTGCTTCAGACCTAGAAATTTCTAATACTTTTTCTTCAAGTTCTAAACTTGGAGCTTCTGTCGATTCTAAAACTTGTTTTTTTTCTTCTTGAACTTGTTTTAAATCTTGTGGGCTTGGAGCCCAAAAAAGCGAGTAAAGAATAATTACAGCTGCGCTGAGAGAAATTGCTGCAATAACATTTTTTGTATCCATTTAATTTCTTTTCTTTTTTACTGGGTCAAACCCACTGCCTCCACCCAACATCTTAATTGGATGACATGATAAAATTCTTTTTGTGCCTAATATAGAACCTTTTAAAATCCCATACTCTTTTAGGCTGTCTATGAAATATTGAGAGCAAGTAGGAAGATATCTGCAATTGTTTCCTAATAGAGGTGATAAAATTAATTGATAAAAATATATTAACTTAATTAAAATCTTTGAAAAAATTTTCATTATTTTATCTTTTTATAATCTTTAAATAAAGCTTCTTTAATATCAGAAAACTTTGCATTTATAATTTCTTTTTTTGCTATAATTAAATAAGAATAATTTAAGTCTATTTTTGATATTTTTAAAATTTGATTCATTATATTTTTTAGTCTTCTTTTTATTTTATTTCTTTTAACTGCGTTACCCAGTTTTTTTTGTGCAACAAAACTTATATTTAAACTTTTACTACTTTTATCAGAAAGATTTTTGAAGAAAATAGTAAGATATTTATTAGATAATCTTCTTCCTTTTAGTAGTGTTTTGAAATCTTCATTTTTTTTAAGACTCAATAATTTAACACTCATTAAACAGTAAGTTTTTTTCTTCCTTTTGCTCTTCTTCTGGCAATTAGTTTTTTTCCACCTTTAGTTCTCATTTTAGATCTAAAGCCATGTCTTCTTTTTCTTACTAATTTGCTAGGTTGGTATGTTCTTTTCATAATAAGTTAATAAAATGTAAATAAAATTTCGGTAGTTATAAGAAATAAGTGTAATAAAGTACAGTTAATTATATTTCAAATAAATATATGCAAAAGGCAAAAAAAATTAAATTATTTTTAGGTTTGTTGTACATTTCTATAATAATTTCATTCCTTTTAGTATTTTTCAGCAAATTTTCATTAAGTGATTTATCTAGTTATGAATTTATAAAAAAAAATACAGATGAATTATATTTATATAAAGATTCAAATTTATTTTTACTAAGTATATCTTTTTTTTTATTCACAATTATTTGGGTTTTGATGTTAGGATTTGGAAGTCCAATATTTCTTGTGGGTGGCTTTCTATTTGGTAAGTGGCTTGGAACATTACTAGTTACATTTTCATTAACAGTTGGTGCAACTATTTTATATATAATTGCAAATTATATGTTTAAGGAAATAATAATTAATAAATTTTATAAAAAATTTTTAAATCTTAGTGAAAAATTTAAAAAAAACGAATTTACCTTTATGCTTATTTACAGATTTATTGGAGGAATACCTTTTTTTATAGCAAATATTTTGCCATGTTTGTTTAAAGTTAAAATAAAAAATTATTTTTTTGCAACATTTTTTGGGATGTTGCCCCAGCTTTTTGTTGGAACAAGTCTAGGAAGCTCCATTGAAAAAATAATTATTCAGAATGATGAAGTACCTTCTTTTTTTGACATTATATCTACAAAGGATGTTTACTATCCTTTAATAGCTCTCATTTTTTTATTATTTATTTCAATCTATTTAAGAAAAAAAATATACAAATAAAAACTAATCTTTCAAAATAATTTTTAAAGCTTTATAAGGAATTCTATACCCAGGAAAAGATGCAACATCTCCCGTTATCACAGTTTTTGGATTCCATCCAAAACAAAATATTATGAAAATAAATATAAATATTTTTTTATTTATATTTTTAAATAATTTATTGTTTAAAAATTGTTCAGAAACATTTATCAAATTATTTTTGTAAATATAAATAAAAGATATTATTGAAAAAACATAGCTAATATTTACCCATCTTCCCCAGTCATATCCCATGGCAAATAATAAAGTTACAGGAGAAAGTAATATTAAATATGGTAATAAGAGATTTTTAAATTTATTAAAAAAATAAATTTGATTTTTCAATTTTGAATTAAATAGTAAAATAAAAAGTGGACCAAAACCAATAACAATGATTAATATGTATCTTATAAAAATTTCAACTGAGTATTTATCAAAATTACCTTGAAATTGATGATATAAAGAAGATTTAGACTTTAGAAGATCACAAGACATGTAACAATTTTCATTAAAATTTTCCATCAATGAACTTGCCATTATTTTATGCGCTTCATCAGAAATTGGATTAAATGCAATGTACACAGCCAGTATTATTGATGGAATATATGAAAGTATATTAATAAAAAATAATTTACTTATATTTTTTATTTTATTTTCGATTAAATCCAAAAAAAATAAAAATAATATGAAAAAAATTACGGGTTCCCAAATAAGTATAGCTATGGGAAACAAACATAATTTATAAAAAAATTTATAATTTTTTCTCTTAATAGGAATAAAACAATATATTAAAAGGTAAATAAAAATAAAAATTTCTTTTCTAGCCAAAACTTCTATCTCTGCTACAGGATAAAGAATAAATATAGGAGTAAAAATGGAAAAAATAAAAATTTTATTATAATGAATATTTTTTAAAAAATGATAAACAAGAAAAAAATAAGTTCCAACAAGTAATGCTTGAAAAAGCAATATTGCATCCCTTAGTCTGAGTGATAAAAATTCTGATATATATATAGATAATTGTCCTATAAGACCTCTTTTTGTAAATCCACCTTCATAGTTAATTAACCATTCAGAAATTGTAGAATCGTTTGATACATCATGTTTTTGATATAAAAAAAAAACTGAAAATAAAAAAAGTATAGTTAGATAAATAAAAAGATAAAAATTAATATTTTTTTTCATTTTATAATAATTGATTAGCTTATTTATAAGTTTTTTTCCATAAACTTTATTTAATTATGATATATTTATTTCTATGAGGTTAGATAAAAAAAAAATATTAATATTTACTGCAACATACAATGAAAAAGAAAATATAGAAAACCTTATTCATTCAATTAATAATACTAACCCTGAAGTCGATATTTTTATAATAGATGATAAATCTCCAGACAATACATATTATATAATCAAAGATTTACAAAAAAAATATAACAATATTTCTTTAAAAATCAGGAGCTCAAAATCTGGATTAGATACAGCTCATAAAGAAGCTTATGAATATGCTATTTTAAATAACTATGATTATTTAATTACAATGGATGCAGATTTATCTCATGATCCTAAAGAAATTAATAATTTTATTCATTATTTAGGAGAGTTCCCTTTTGTAATTGGATCAAGATATATAGAAGGAGGAAGTTGCTTAATGTCAGGAAGAAGATTAATTATGAGTAAATTTGGAAATAAATTAATAAAAAAAGTTTTAAAAATTAGTTCAAATGAATTTACGACTTCTTATCGAGGTTTCAATATTTCAAAATTAAGAAATTTCCATTTAAATGATGTAAAAAATAAAGGATATAGCTTTTTCATGGGAACTTTATTTGAAATAGATAAGCTTGGATATGAAATTAAAGAAATTCCAATAATTTTTAAAGATAGACAAAAGGGCTTATCAAAAATACCCAAGGTTGAAATACTTAGAACTATAAAAAATCTATTTATATTATTTTTAAAAAAATCAAAATAAATTTTGATTGGTGCCCCCACCAAGAATCGAACTTGAAATTTAACCTTACCATGGTCACGTTATACCATTTAACTATAGGGGCCATTTAATCTAAACTTTAGTGTATAAAATAAAAATTTTCAAATTATTGCCATTTTTTTTTATTAAAAAACAGGCTATATCATAGATAAGGAAATGTTATGGGAATTCATTACGATTATAAAAGTACACGTGGTGCTAAAGCAATGGAAAAGCAGGCCAAAAGAGAAAGAAAGCTTGCAGAAAAAAGAGCCAAGAAACAAGCTAAAACAGGTTCTCCAAAAGAAAAAATACAAGAAGAAACTATTCCATTAGACCAAGTCATTACATTGGATCATCTTACCAATCCTGATAAAAAATAAATGAATAAAAAAGAAAAGATTAGTAAATTAGAGATGGCACTAAAAAAAAATTTAAGAAAAAGAAAAATTTTTCAACAAAAACAAAAAAATAAGAAGTCTAATGTCCGTACAGTCTGATAAATGGATTAAAAAAATGGCTAAGGAACACGACATGATATCCCCATTTGAGGAAGTTCAGGTTAGAGGAAATAAAATATCTTTTGGTACTTCAAGTTATGGATATGATGCTCGCGTTAAATCAGAATTTAAAATATTTACCAATGTTAATTCTGAAATTGTAGACCCTAAAAATTTTAAACCTGCTAGTTTTGTTTCAAAAACAGGACCTGAATGTATTATACCTCCAAATTCCTTTGCATTAGCAAGTACAGTTGAATATTTTAAGATTCCCAAAGATGTTCTGGTAATTTGTTTAGGTAAATCTACGTATGCAAGATGTGGAATAATAGTAAATGTTACTCCTCTAGAACCAGGTTGGGAAGGTCATGTTACTCTTGAATTTTCAAATACAACTCCATTACCAGCAAAAATATACGCAAATGAAGGAGTTGCTCAATTTATATTCTTAAAAGGAAACGAGTTACCAGAAGTTACCTATGCTGACAGAAAAGGAAAGTATATGGGTCAAAAGGGAGTAACTTTACCCAAAGTTTAATAATGGATAAATTAGAAATTTTAGGAGCAAGAAAGCTCAAGGGGACTATTCATATTTCTGGCTCAAAAAATGCTGCTTTGCCAATATTAGCAGCTACCATTCTATCAAAAAAAAAAATTATTTTAAAAAACCTAGCGAATGTAAAAGATATTGAAACAATAATCAAACTGTTAGAGTCTATAGGGTCAATTATCAAATATTCAAAAAATAAAAATTCAATTTCAATACATAATAAATATAAACTAAAAACTTTTGCAAGTTACAATATGTTAAAAACTATGAGAGGATCTTTTTTAGTTTTAGGATCAATGTTAGCAAGATATGGAAAAGCAAAAGTTTCAACTCCAGGAGGGTGTAGCATTGGAGTAAGACCTATTGATATACACTTAAAAGCCCTAGCTAAATTGGGAGTAAGTTATAAAATAATAGATGGATATGTTCACGCTTATTCAAAAACAAAACTGAAGGGATCAAAAATTAAATTCCCAAAAATATCAGTTGGGGCAACTGAAAATTTAATTATAGCCTCTTCTATGGCCGAAGGTATCACTATTTTATCAAATTGTGCAATTGAGCCC
Source organism: uncultured Pelagibacteraceae bacterium (assembly GCA_902551895.1). GTDB lineage: Bacteria > Pseudomonadota > Alphaproteobacteria > Pelagibacterales > Pelagibacteraceae > Pelagibacter. The sequence goes on from CACDEU010000019.1 coordinate 15,055, forward strand.
GAGGTTAAAGATTTAGTAAATTTTATTAATTGTATAGGAGGTAAAATTAAATGGATTGGAAAAAGAACTCTAAAAATTATAGGAGTGAATAATTTTAAAGAAGGTAATTATAAAATTATGCCAGATAGAATTGAAGCTGGAACCTACTTAATTGCTGCTGCTGTAACAGGGGGAAATTTAAAAATTTCAGGAATTAACCCTAATATTATCAAAACAGAAATAGATGTATTAAGAAAAATTGGCATACAAATAAAAACAAAAAAAGAATTAATATTTATTTCAGGAGTTAATAAAATAAAGAATATAAATTTAAAAACTGCTCCATATCCAGGATTTCCAACAGACCTGCAAGCTCAATTGATGGTATTGCTTTGCAAAAGTAAAAAACATTCAATAATTAAAGAAGAAATTTTCGAAAATAGGTTTATGCATGTAGCAGAATTAAATCGAATGGGAGCAAAAATAAAAACTAAAGGAAATAAAGCTTTCATCGAAGGTAATACAAAATTCAAAGGGGCAGAATTGATGGCAACAGATTTGAGAGCTTCAGTTTCATTAATTCTTGCAGCATTAAATGCAAAAGGAAAAACCACTATAAATAGAATATATCACTTGGACAGAGGATATGAAAAACTAGAAAAAAAACTGAGAAAAGTAGGAGCCAAGATCAGAAGAGTTTCCTAAATGAGTAAAAAAAAATATCTTGCAAAAATTATAGCAAAAGATCCAAATGGTCTTCAAGTAATATCTGCCTGTTGTTCTTATGGTAAAGTAAAAGTAGATGGGATTAAATTTTTGAAAAAAAACAAAATATTTTTACTATCATTGGAAAGATCAAATAAAGAAACTCATAAAAATCAGAATATCAAAAGTATTTGTAAGTTTGAATTTATAGATAGTGTAAAATCAAAAAATATTGACCAAAATAATAAGGATTATATTTTAGAATTGTTGGCAATTGACCTTTTTAAAGTAGGAGAAAATTTTGAGATTACTCTTTTATTTAATAATAATGCATTTATAACGTTATTCGCTGAGGTTTTGGAAATAACACTTGAGGATCAAAATAGATTAAATGATTAAAATATTAGACTGTAAAAATTCAAATTATTTGTCCAAGTTAAAGTTGATACTTGAGAAAAGACGATCTGGAAACAAAATTAATACAGAGATTGTAGTTAAAATCGTTAATGATATTAAAAAAAATAAAACAAAAGCACTGCTAAAGTACGAAAAAAAATTTAGCAATAATACTAAAATAAAACCAACAAAGATTGAGATAAATAAAGCAATAAAATCTCTAGATCCAAAAATAAAAAATGCAATCGATTTTGCTTATTCTAGAATTTTAAAATTCCATTCATTACAAAAAATTAATAACATCAAGTATCAAGATAAATTAAATAACAAAATTGAATATAAGTATATTCCTATTCAAGCTGTTGGAATATACGTTCCATCTAACCTTCCATCAACATTGTTGATGAATGCTATTTTAGCAAAAAAAATTGCTGGTGTTAAAAGAGTTGTACTTGCAAATCCAAGATTAAATGGAAAATTAAATCCCGCAGTAATGTATGCTGGAAAAAAATGTGGTATTTCAGAGATAATAAGTGTTGGTGGAAGCCAAGCTATAGCTAGTTTAGCATATATTCAAAAAGTAAATAAAATTGTTGGACCAGGAAATGATTATGTTGCGAGAGCTAAAAAAGAAGTTTTTGGAGATGTTGGAATTGAAGGAATGGTAGCTGGACCAAGTGAAATTACTGTTGTAGCAGATAAAAATACAAATTTAAAAGAAGTGATAACATCTTTAATTGGTCAAGCAGAGCATGATGCCAATTCACAATGTATACTAGTGACGAAAAATAAAAATTTTGTTAAATCTTTAAAAAAAAATTTAAAGGAAGAATTAAATAAAATTCCAAGGAAAGATATTGCAAAAAAAAGTCTTTTGAAAAATGGATTAATAATTAGAGCATATAACAATAAACAAATTATTGATTCAATTAATGAAATTGCACCAGAACACTTAGAATTAAATTTGAAAAACTATAAAAAATTAATTAATAAAATAATAAATGTAGGAAGTATTTGTATTGGAAAATACTCTGCAATGGCTGTTACAGATTATAATGCTGGAACTAATCATATTTTACCAACATTAGGATCTGCAAAATTTTCTTCAGGACTAAATGTTGGCGAATTTTATAAAAAAACAAGCTTCATAAAATTATCAAAAAAAGGCATTGAAGTTATTGGTAAGAAAGCTATAACTCTTGCCGAGTATGAAGGTTTAATTGGTCATGCTCAAAGTATAAAATCTAGAATAAGGAGAAGTTAGATTTGGCAAAACAAGATACACTTGAATTTAAAGGAAAAGTTATTGACTTACTTCCTAATGCTATGTTCCGTGTTCAATTAGAAAATAATCATATAATTACCGCACACACAGCTGGAAAATTGAGAAAAAATAGAATTCGAGTATTGCAAGGAGACAATGTTACAGTTGAGGTTACTCCATACGATCTAACAAAAGGCAGAATTATTTTTAGATTTTAATGGCCTTGTAGCTCAGTAGTAGAGCAGTACCCTGAAAAGGTATGTGTCGTTAGTGCGATTCTAACCAAGGCCACCACTATATACTGTAGTTATTTATAATCTTATTGCTTGCATTAAATTTTAAAATCTAATAACTAGTGTCCAAGCTAAATTTTAGCTTAAGTTAATAACAATAAAAGAAAGAGTAATATGAGTCTAAAAGGTAAAGTAAAATGGTTCAATGGCAAAAAAGGTTATGGTTTCATTGAACGTGAAGATAAAGAAAAAGATGTATTCGTACATGCTTCAGCTGTAAGAGAAGCTGGTTTAAGATTTTTAAACGAAGGTGACGAACTTACATTTGAAGTTGAAGACGGAGATAAAGGTCCTTCAGCAGTTAAGCTGCAAAAAACCTCTTAATTCTAATTCAAATAAATTGTATAGGAGTATTCTTAGTTTTAAACTAAGCTATTCCTATACAATTCTTCCTTGCATTAATAATTTTAGATGCTATTAAACTCACAATGTTTAATAAAAATTACATATTTGCATCTAAACACAGACATCATTTTCATGCTGGCTGCACGCTAGCTATTTAATCATTTAATAAATTTAAATTTAATAACAATTAGTATAAAATAACAACAGGCCCTGGTGGTGAAATGGTTATCACGAAAGTTTGTGGAACTTTAGTTTTTGGTTCAATTCCAAGCCAGGGTACCAAAAAATGAATAAAGAAAATAAATTAATTCCTGGGTTACCCTCAGGTTTTGAAGATAGATGGGACAAAAAATTATCTCTTAAAATAAAATTAATAAGAACAATTGAGAATAATTTTATAAAATATGGATTTGATCCATTAGAAACGCCATCTTTTGAAATTAGTGAAAATATAGGATCATTTCTTGCAGATGATGATAGCAATCCTATGTCCGATGTTTTTTCTTTTAAGGACGGCGAAAAAAATATTACTCTTCGATATGATCTATCGAGTCCATTGGCTAGATTTGTGGCGCAAAACAATCAACAGCTTCCTTCAATTTACAAGCGTTACGCGATTCAAAATGTCTTTCGAAATGAAAAAGCTGGAAATGCTCGTTATAGAGAATTTACCCAAGCTGATTGTGATATTGTAGGAAACGTTAATCCAGCACAAGCAAATGCTGAACTTTGTAATTTAATCGCAAGTACTATTTTGGCTTGTGGATTAAAAAAAGACCAGTTTGTTGTTAACATTAGTAACAGAAAAATTGTTAAAGGTTTAATTGAAGAACTTAAAATATCTACTGAAAAGCAAGTAAAAGTTATGAGAGCTATAGATAAGTTGGATAAGCCTGGTTTTGGATTAAAAGGAGTTGAAGACTTACTAAAAAAAGAAAGGATAGATATTAGTGGAGCAACTACAAAAGGAGCAGATTTAAGTGATGGTGAATCTTCAACAATAATTAACTTTTTAAAAATCAAAAACTTAAAAGAATTAAAGAACAATTTAAAAAACCCGTTGTCCCAAGAAGGAATTAAAGAATTAGAAGATTTATTA
>CACDEU010000020.1 GCA_902551895.1 uncultured Pelagibacteraceae bacterium
ATACTTTGCAAATATTCTTCAAAATAATCCGAATTATCAGTATAAAATTTTTGAAAAAAAATCTAACTTTGAATTAAGCGATGGATATGGAATTCAGCTATCGGTAAATAGTATAAAATTATTAAATGAAATAGGTTTTAAAAATATTGAAGCACACGAAGTTTCCTTTCCAAAAAAAGTAAACTTTTTAAATGCTAAAAATTGTGAAAAAATCTGCGATGTAGATATTTCAAAATTTAACTATGAAAATAACCGATATACCACTTTAAAAAGATCAACATTGATCAATTTTTTATTAAATAATATTCCAGAGAATAATATTGTTCAAAATAGTGAGCTTAACAAAATAAATTATGAAGATAAATTAGAGTTAATGTTTTCAAACAATCACTCAGAAAAATTTGATTATTTAATAGTATCTGATGGTGTTTTTTCAAAAAGTAAATCTATAATTTTTGAAAAAGAAATTAATCCAAAATATTTTAATTCTATTGCGTTAAGAGGAAATATAAAGAATATTGAAAGTTCAGATATTTCAATATATTTAGGATCTAATTTTCATTTTGTTATTTATCCACTTAACCAAAATAAAGAGTTTAATTTTATATCAATAATTAGGAAAAGTTTAAAAAAAGAACAAATCCTCGATAAGAAATATTTTAATAATTATGATTATTTAGTGTCCTTGGTTGATGAAATATCTTCAAAAACGTCATTTAATTTAAAAGATAAAATTGAAAATATTAAATCATTTCCAATTTTTACTAGTGATAAATTTATAAAGCCCAAAGAAAAAAATATTTTTTTTGTTGGTGATGCATTGTATGCGTTTCCACCATCTTTCGCTCAAGGTGCCTCTCAATCAATTGAAGCTTCAAAAGATGCTTATGATGAAATAGAAAATAATACTTATTCTTATTATCAAAAAAGGTATAAAAAAATAAAATCAGTTAATTCTAGATCTGTCATTAATTATCTTTCATTTCATTTATCTAATCCACTATTAGTTTTTATTAGAAATACTGCTTTAAAATATTTATCTAAAAACAAAAAATTTTTGGAAAATTATCTGGGAAAAATTTATAAAAATTAATTTTTTGGCCTTAATCTTTCTCTTAATTCATCTATAGGTTTAAGAGTATTGCCAGATTTATAATGCCAATATGTCCATCCATTACAACTTTCAGCACCTAATATTTGTGCTGCAACTTTGTGAATAGAACCTTCGGATTTTTGGTATTTAATACTTCCATCAACCATTATTTTTGCATTTACTTTTTTCTTTTGATCATAAATTTCTGTACCAGGTTTTATTACTCCAAGCTCTACTAATGAACCAAATGGAATTCTTGGTTTTGATCTATTATTTTGAATTGTATCTAAATAATCATCTTCAATTATTTTAGAATTTTTTATTCTTTTACATGCTGCATCAAAATATATTTTTTCTTTTTCTATTCCATAAAAATTTCTACCAAGTTTTTTAGCAACAGCTGCAGTTGTACCAGATCCTAAAAAAGGATCTAAAATAAAATCATTCTTGTTTGTTGATGCCAATATAACCCTATGAAGCAAGGATTCTGGCTTTTGAGTAGAATGAACTTTATGTCCTTTTTGTTTTAATCTTTCACTTCCGTTACATATTGGTAAGTTCCAAGTAGATCTCATTTGCAAATCATCGTTAAGGCATTTTAATGATTGGTAATTAAATGTATATTTTGAATTTTTATCTTTAGAGGCCCAAATTAATGTCTCGTGTGCGTTAGTAAATCTTGTTCCTCTAAAATTTGGCATCGGATTATTTTTGTTCCAAATTACATCATTGAGTATCCAAAAACCTAAATCTTGTATTTTTGCTCCAACTCTAAAAATATTATGATAACTTCCAATTACCCAAATACTTCCATCCTTTTTTAATAGCCTTTTACATTCCAAAAGCCAATCATGTGTAAATTTGTCATAAGTTTTAAAACTTTCAAATTGATCCCATTTATCATTAACTGCATTTACTTTTGATCTATCAGGTCTAATTAATTTATTTCTTAATTGTAAATTATAGGGAGGGTCAGCAAAAATAATATCAAAAGTTTCATCAGGAATTCTTTTTAATTCTTTAAGGCTGTCGCCATTAACAATTTGATTTTTTAAAACTGATTTAATCATTTTATATAAAATGATTAGACTCTAGCAGAGAATCCTAGTCAACCTGCGATTGTATTAATTTGACTCTACTTGTGATCTATTTTTTTTAAGACTCAATATATTGTATATTGGATGAAATGTTTTACGGTGATGTTTGGTTATACCGAATTTTTTAATTGCAGATAAGTGGTCTTTGGTTCCATACCCAGCATTTTTGTTCCATGAATACTTAATATATTTTTTTGACATTCTTGTAATCAAGCGATCTCTAGAAACTTTAGCAATTATTGATGCAGCTGATATTTCAGGAATTTTTTGATCTCCTTTAATTATACATTTTAAATTATAGTTTTTTATTATTGGAATTTTATTCCCATCTATCAATACTTTTTTTGGTTTTTTTTTTAATTTTATTATTGCTCTTTTCATTGCTAATAAGCTCGCATTTAAAATATTAAATTTTTCAATTTCTTTTAACGATGCTGATCCAATTGACCAATATGAATTTTTTTTTATATATTTTTCTAAAACTTCACGACTTTTTTTTGTTAATTTTTTAGAGTCTTTAAGTTTTTTTTTATCCAATTTTTTTTTTAAAATTACTGCCGCTGCATATACTGGTCCAATTAAGCTTCCTCTGCCCACCTCATCTACTCCTGCTATAATATTTTTCATTTCAAATTTTTAAATTTAAATCATCAATTTTTTTTCTTATTATTTTTAAATCAGCCCACGAGTATTTTTTTTGATCTGCTTGTCTAAGCAAATAAGCAGGGTGAAATGTTATGATGACGGAATAAGTTTTATTATTAATAATGACTTCTTTCCAGATACCTCTTTCTTTTGATATTTTAATTTTAGAACCAAATAAAGCTTCCATTGCCGTACTTCCCATCAAAATTAATATTTTTGGATCTATAATTGATATATGTTCTCTTAAAAATTCTGAATATCTATTTATTTCAGCTTGTTCAGGCTTTCTATTATTTGGAGGCCTATAGTTAACCACATTTGTTATATAGACATTGTCTCTCTTTATATTTATTGCACTAAGCATTTTGTTGAGCAGCTGGCCAGCATCTCCAACAAAAGGCTTTCCAAGCTCATCCTCTTTTTGTCCAGGTCCTTCTCCAACTATCATAATTGGACTTTTAAAATTGCCGTCATTAAATACAATTTGTTTAGCATTATTTTTTAATTCACAGTTGCTAATATTTTCAATTTTTGTTTTTAGATCATTTAATTTGGATTCAATTATTTCAATTGTAGGTTTATTTTTAAATCGATTTATAGGCTTACTTTCAAAAATATAATCAATTTCAAAAGAATTTATTAGTTCTTGACCCATATTGTCATTTTGATTTTTGTCTTTTACAGTCATAGAATATCAGAGTGATAAAAAAATTAAAATTAATCTTAATTATTATTTTTTGTGTATATCAAAATTCTGCTGTTTCTAAAACTACAGATAAAAACGATTTCAACCCCAAGTATCTATCAAGCTATCTTTCAGCATTAATTTTAAAAAATAATCAAAATAGCGATGATTCTATAAAGTATTTTAATTTGTCGAAAACTTTAATTAGTAATCATCAGGAGTATTTTACAAATTACATAAATACTTTGGTAGTAAATGGTGAAGTTAAAAAATCAATAAATATAATAAAAAAAAATATAAATAATGATAATTCTAAATTTTTTGAAGCAAGATTATTACTCTTAATTGATGGATTTAAAAAAAAAGAATTTAAAGAAAATATTGAATTACTATATGAGCTCAAAAAATATCAAGATCAAAGTAACTATCATTACATAATCTACGAAGTTTTAAAGAGTTACAATGACCTATTTTTAACTAAAGAAATTAATTTAAATGAGGGTAATTTTGGAAAACTATCTTTAATTAATGAAGTATTCCAATATTGCTATCTAAACGAACCTAATACTGATTCTAAATTTATAAATTTAATAAATTCTGAAGAAGGCGATTATACAAGATATCTTTTTTTTTATTTTAATAACTTAATAAAAAAAAAAAAATTTGAAAAAGCAATTTCAATATCCAGTTCAATTAATGAATTAAGTAGTAATTTATTAATACAGCAAGCTAAGAAATGGATTGATAATTCGAATTTTCACAAATTTAATGACTTTTTCTCTTGTGAAAATGAGTCAGATATTCTTGGAGAATTTTTTTTCTTAATATCAAATTTTTTAGCAGCAGAGGAAAATTTTGAAAAATCGAACTTTTATTCAAATATCTCAAATTATTTAAATCCAAAATTTTATTTTAATTTAACTCATTTAATTTCAAACTATTTTGAGAATGAGAAATACAAAAAATCAAAGGAACTTTTGAAAAACTTTAATAAAGAAGATGAGATTTATTATTGGTACAAATTAAAAAAATTGTCACAAATTATTTTAATTAAACAAAACTCCAATCAGTCTTTGTTATATATTGAGAAAAAATTTAAAAATTATTCTAATCCATCAACAAAAATAATTTATGATATGGCAAATATTTACAAAAGGAGTAAAAAATTTGAAAAATCAATTGAGTATTATTCATTAGTATTAAAAAGATTAAATGAAAATACAAATGAGTATGCCGATGTTTTATACAAGAGAGGTTCAAGTTATGAAAGATTGGGTGATGATAAAAATTCAGATAAAGATTTAATTAATTCTTTGGATATAAAACCAGATGATCCTTATGTTTTAAATTATCTCGGTTATAGTTGGTTAGAAAGAAATTATAAAATTCAAGAAGCAATAGCGATGTTAGATAATGCCTATAATCAAAAAAAAAATGATCCATACATTATTGACTCTGTAGGATGGGGATATTACCTAATTGGTGATTTTGTAAATGCTGAAAATTTTTTAAGAAAAGCAATTCAGCTTATGCCAAAAGATCCTATAGTAAATGATCATTATGGTGATGTCCTATGGAAATTAAATAGAAAAATACAAGCTCAATATTATTGGCAAAGCGCTATTAAATCCAAGGATATTGAAAATGATTTTAAAACAAGTGTTTTTAAAAAAATACTTAAAGGATTAGATGAAAGTTAAATAATGAATTTTCAAACAATTAAATCTTTTGCAAAAATTAATTTATCATTGGGGGTAACAGGTAAACTAAAATCTGGATATCACAAAATAGAAAGTTTGGTGTCATTCTTGAATCTTTATGATGTAATCAAAATAAAAAAAATTGAAGGAAAAAAACATAAAATAATATTTATTGGAAAATTTTCCAAGGGAATTAAAAAAATTAATACTATTTCAAAACTAATAAGTATTTTAGATAAAAAAAAAATTTTAAATAAAAAAAAATATTTAATAATAGTAAAAAAGAACATACCCCAGAAAGCTGGTCTTGGTGGCGGATCTATGAATGCCTCATCAATTATAAGATTTTTTATATATAAAAAAATTTTAAATTTTAAAAAAAAAAATATTATAAAATTAGCCAAACAAATTGGTTCTGACGTTGAATTGGGACTGGATTATAAAAATAAAATTTTGTATTCGAATGGCAAGCTGAAGAGAATATCAAGCAAAGAAAGATTTTTTGTTGTAATTGTAAAACCAAACTTTGGATGTTCAACTAAAGAAATTTATAAAGGACTAAAAAAATATTCATCAATAAAGCTTAAAAAAAACAAATTAAACTATTTTAATCGTTTGCACATTTTAAAATTAAGTAATGATTTAGAAAAAGTAGTTTTTAAAAATTACCCTAAATTGGTTAAAGTGAAATCATTCATGGGCGGTTTGCCGGATATACTATTTGTTCGCATGACAGGATCAGGATCTTCTATCGTTGGGTATTTCCCATCAAAAAATTCAGCAATAAATGCCTTAAAATTATTTAAAAAAAAATATAAAAATTATTGGTGTATTACATCTAAAACTATATAAATTTTTTTTTTTGTGTTATACGAAAATAACTTTGGGGCTTAGCCAAGTGGTAAGGCAGCGGTTTTTGGTACCGCCATCCTAGGTTCGAATCCTAGAGCCCCAGCCAAATATGATAAATATAATAAGTAAAATATTTAAATATAAAGATAGTAAAAATAACTACTTTTTAGATTTTGAAAATCTAAATAGAAAAACAAATATTGAAAAGATTTTTAAGATTATTTCAAATTTTTCAGAAACCAGCGAAATTAGGTATGTTGGCGGAAGTATTAGAAAAATAATTAACAAAGAAAAAGTAGATGATATAGATCTTGCAACAAATATAAACCCAAAGACAGTTTGTGAAATTTTAAGAAAAAATAATATTAGTTTTTATGAAAGTGGTATTGAGCATGGAACTATTACTGCAAAATTTGATGATTATAAATTTGAAATTACAACATTAAGAAAAGATGTTGCAACAGATGGTAGACACGCAGAAGTCATATTTTCAAAGGATTGGCATGAAGATGCTTCAAGAAGAGATTTTACCTTTAATGCAATTTATTCAGACTTGCATGGAAATTTATATGATCCATTTAATGGTAAAAAAGATTTAGAGTTAGGTAATGTTAAATTCATAGGCTCTCCTGAAAAGCGAATTAAAGAAGATTATCTAAGGATATTGAGATATGTACGTTTTTTTCTAAATTATAGCAAAGTAGATCACGATGCAAATTTAAAAAAAATTATTAAACAAAATTTAAATGGAATATCAAAAATTTCATCCGAAAGATTATTAGATGAGTTAAAGAAATTAGTTTTATCTAAAGGTTTCATAAAACTTTCCCAAGATAAATTTTGCCAAGAGATAATTGTGCTTATATTTCCACAATTGATTAACTTAAATATTTTTAAAAATATAAATGATTATTCAAAAAAATTAATTAAAGAGAAAGATTTTATTTTTTTAATTTCCTTAATGATAATTGACGAATCGGATAATAGTGAATATTTTATTTATAAATATAATATTTCAAACGAAGATAAAAAGAGAATTCGATTTTTATCAAATATTTATTGTAAAAATTCTGACAAAAAAATCTTCAAAGAAAAAGATTTTTGGAAAATATTTTATTACAATGGCAAAGACTATTTAATTGATTTAATCGATTTTCAAATATTTCAAAACAAAAAATTAAATAAAAATTTGATTAAGTTAAAAACATTTTTTTACAAGCAGGAATTGCCAAAGTTTCAAGTTAAAGCAAAAATGCTGATTGAAAAGTTTGATTTTAAAGAAGGAAAAGAGCTTGGCAAAAAATTAAAAGAAATTGAAGATTTTTGGGTTGAGAACTCATTTAAAATTTCAGATCAAGAATTAAACAAAATACTAAAAAATTAAATATATTTTACATCTATAATTTCGAAATTTTTGATGCCTGCAGGTGTAGAAATTTCAACTAAATCATTTTTATTTTTACCAATAAGACCCTTTCCTATTGGTGATTGAAAAAAAATTAATTTTTTTTTTAAATCTGCTTCGTCTTTTCCTACAAGTTTATATTCGATATTTTCATTTGTATCTAAATTTTGAAGAAAAACTGTAGATCCAAAAATAACTTTTCCATCATTGCTTATTTTTGTTACATCAATTACATTGGCTCTAGCGATTAAATCTTCTATTTGTTGAATTCTTCCTTCATTATGAGACTGCTGTTCTTTAGCAGCATGATACTCTGCATTTTCTTTAAGATCTCCGTGTGATCTAGCCTCGGCAATGGCAGCAACAATTTCTGGTCGTTTTTTTTCTTTTAAAAAAACTAATTCTTCTTTTAAATTTTTTAATCCATTAACTGTAATAGGTTCTTTGTTCATAATTATTTCCATTTTACAATTGGGGGGAGAGACATAAAAATTGCATTAGTATTTCCACCTGTTTGTAAACCAAATTTAGTTCCTCTGTCATACAACAAATTAAACTCAACATACCGACCTCTTTTTAAATATTGAATTTCTTTTTCTTTTTTTGACCATTTTTTTTTATTTTTTTTATTTATAATTTCTCTAAAAACCTTTTTAAATGTTAATCCGACATCTCTTACAAAATTAAAGTCTTTTTCCCAATTTTCTTTTTTATAATCAAAAAATATTCCTCCTATACCTCTAGGCTCTTTTCTGTGAGGAAGATAAAAATACTCATCACATTTCTTTTTATATTTCTTATAAAATTTTTTATTATGCTGATCACATGTTAATTTTAGTTCTTTATGAAACCATTTTTTTAAATTTTCATCTTTAATACATGGTGTTACGTCCATACCACCTCCAAACCATCCAAAAGAAGTATGAATATATCTTGTATTAAAATGCATTGCAGGAACATGAGGATTTTTCATATGCATTACTACTGACATTCCTGAAGCCCAAAAGCTCGAGTCTTTCTTTGTTCCAGGAATTTTATTACTAAATTCTTTTGAAAATTTTCCATAAACTTCTGAAAAATTTACCCCAACTTTTTCAAATACTTTCCCGTTTTCTAAAATTTTATATTCACCACCACCTTCATCTTTTTTTTTACTTCTTCTCCACTGATTTGAAGTGAATTTTAATTTATTGTTTTCAATTTCTTCAATATCAAAACAAATCATATCTTGAAGAACTTTAAACCAGTTTTTTGCTAATTTTTTTTTTATATCATCATCCATTTAATTTATTACTTGCCTTATTTGTTCAGCTAAAACTATACCAACAGATGTTGCTAGATTTAAAGACCTTTTATTTTCTATCATAGGTATTTTTAGCTTTTCATTAACTGATTTATGAACTTTATTTGGTACACCTGAACTTTCTCTACCAAAGAGAAGGGTGTCATCAATTTTAAAAGAAAATTTAGTATACGACTTGGTAGCTTTAGTCGTTATTAAAATAACCCTTTCATTTTTTTTATTATAAAAAAAATCCTCAGAACTCTTATAAAATTTTATTTTATCTTCATCCATATAATCCATTACTACTCTTTTAAATCTTTTATCTGTAAATAAAAAACCGCATGGCTCTATAATTTCAAGCTGAGCACCAAGACACGAGCATGTCCTTATTATTGAAGCAGTATTTTGAGGTATATCTGGCTCATATAAAGCTATTTTTGGGCTTAAATTAGGTTTATCGTGTGTCATTGTATCCGTAGAAAAATACTTTTTAATTCATATTTAATCATATAATTAGACATAAGTAGAAGATAAATTAATGGAAGAAGACAAAAAAACTAACCGAAGAGACTTTATATTTACAGCATCATACGCGCTCGGCGCAGTAGGAGTGGGGGCTGTTGTGTGGCCATTAATAGATCAAATGAATCCTGATGCGTCCGTAAAAGCACTCGCAAGTACAGAAGTAGATGTAAGTGGAGTCGAAAAAGGTCAGTCCATAACTGTTCTTTGGAGAGGTAAACCAGTTTTTATAAGAAGAAGAACTGAAGAGGAAATAGCAAAAGCTAAAGATGTAAAATTAGAAGATCTTCCACATCCTGAAACTGACGAAGAGAGAGCAAAGAATCCTGAATGGTTAGTTATGCTAGGTGTTTGTACTCACTTGGGCTGTGTTCCTTTAGGAGATAAAGGAGAATATGGTGGATGGTTTTGTCCTTGCCATGGATCTCATTATGATACTTCAGGAAGAATAAGAAAAGGGCCTGCGCCAACGAATATGGAAGTTCCAAAATACGAATTTGTTAATAGTAATACAATAAAGATTGGATAATAAATATTAATGAGTGATCACGAATATACGCCGAAATCAAAATTAGGAAAATGGTTTAATGATCGTTTGCCATTATTGACACTTTCAAATCACCTTCAAGAATATCCAACACCTAAAAATTTAAATTACTGGTGGACCTTTGGGGGAATTTTAACTTTTTGTTTAATTACACAAATTGTTACAGGATTAATACTAGCTATGCATTATGTAGCAAGTGCCGATTTAGCTTTTGGAAGTGTTGAACATATAATGCGTGATGTAAACTATGGATGGCTAATGCGATATGTTCATGCAAATGGTGCCTCAATGTTTTTTTTAGCAGTTTACATCCATATCTTTAGATCACTGTATTATGGATCTTATAAGTCCCCAAGAGAAGTTATCTGGATTATTGGAATGATCATATACTTTCTTATGATGGCTACTGCTTTTATGGGCTATGTTTTGCCTTGGGGTCAAATGAGTTTTTGGGGAGCAACTGTAATTACAAATTTGTTTAGCGCAATTCCTTTTGTGGGTGAAAGTGTTACAAATTGGCTTTGGGGAGGATACGCAGTAGACAATCCAACTCTTACAAGATTTTATAGTTTGCATTATCTATTTCCATTTTTGATTTTCGGATTGGTAATTCTTCACATTTGGGCATTACATGTTCCTGGAAATAATAATCCAATCGGAATTGATATAAAAAAACCATCAAAAGACACCGTTCCATTTCATCCTTACATTGTGATTAAGGATTTATTTGCTCTTTTAATATTTTTAATTGTATTTGCTTTTTTTGTTTTTTATTCACCAAATATCCTAGGTCATGCAGATAACTATATTGAAGCAAACCCACTTGTTACTCCTGCTCATATAGTACCAGAGTGGTATCTTTTACCTTTTTACGCAATTTTAAGATCTATCCCAGATAAATTATTTGGAGTTATCGCAATGTTTGCAGCAATTTTTGTATTAGTAATTTTACCTTGGCTTGACACATCCAAAGTTAGGTCAGCAATATTTAGACCTTTGTATAAACAATTTTATTGGTTCCTAGTCGCAGATGTTTTAATTTTGGGCTACGTTGGAGCAATGCCAGCTGAAGGCCTTTATTTACTTGTAGCTAGGGTCGCTACTGCTTATTATTTTTTACATTTTTTAGTTATCCTTCCTATTTTGGGAGCAAAAGAAAAAACTTTAGATATACCTTTGAGTTTAACAGAGCCTGTTCTTGGTGGTTCTCCAAACGAAGCTATGATTAAAGAGAAGAAAGATATTTGATGAAAAATTTATTCAAATCTATTCTTTTTTCAATAATATTTTTATTTTATGCTTTTAGTTCAATAGCTGCAGAACAATCTAATAAGCTATTGGATCCAGGTTGGAGTTTCAAAGGTTTTTTTGGAAAATTTGATAGAGCACAATTACAAAGAGGATATCAAGTTTATACAGAAGTTTGTGCAGCCTGTCATTCAATGAAATATTTAAGTTATAGAAACTTATCTCAACCAGGTGGACCTGAATTTTCAGAACAACAAGCAAAAATAATAGCTTCTCAATTTGAAGTTACCGATGGTCCGAACAGTGATGGAGAAATGTTTACAAGACCAGCAAGACTATCAGATAAATTTGTTGGACCATACGCCAACGATCAAGCCGCAACAGCCGCAAACGGAGGAGCATATCCACCAGACATGTCTGTTTTGGTTAAAGCAAGGAAGGGTGGTGCAGACTACATTTATTCTGTATTGATGGGTTATGAAGATCCACCATCAGATATTATTTTAGATGACGGTGTCTACTATAATAAATATATGCCGGGTAATAAAATCAAAATGTCGAAACCATTAATGGAAGGAGCTGTAGATTATGTTGATGGAACAATTACTAGTGAAGAACAAATGTCAAAAGATGTTGTTGCCTTTCTAGCTTGGGCTGCTGAACCTCATTTAGAAGCTAGACACAAGATTGGTTTTAGAGCAATGATTTATTTATTTATAATAACTGTACTAGTCTATTTTAGTATGAAAAAACTTTGGTCACGTATTGAATCTAAAGTTTAAAACATCTCCATCTTTTACAATATAATCTTTACCTTCAAGTCTCATTTTTCCATTATTCTTAGAATTTAACCAGCCATTGTTTGTAATAAATTCTTCATAAGATACTGTTTCAGCTCTTATAAATCCTTTCTCAAAATCAGTATGAATTATTCCAGCTGCTTTCGGGGCTGTACAATTTGTAGGAACAGTCCAAGCTCTAGATTCTTCAGGTCCAGATGTAAAAAAAGTTTCTAGCTCAAGAAGTTGATAGCCCTTTTTTATTAATATGTTTAAACCTGTTTCTTTTAAATTAATCATTTTCATATAATTAGTCTTTTCTTCACTTTCTAATTGATTAATTTGATTTTCAATATCAGCTGAAATAAGTATAGTATTTTTTTCACCAAATTTACTTATAAATGCTTTAGTATATCTATTTCCTTCAGAAATACTTTTTTCGTCAACATTACAAACGAATAGTCTTGGTTTAGTAGACAAAAGTCCTATTTGATGAATTTCTTTTTTAGAATAATTTTTATGAAGCATTTCCTCTAAATTTTTATCATTATTAATAGAATCCAGCGCAGTTTCTAAAATATTAATTTCATTTTCTGATGAATTTTTTTTGTTTTTTTTATCTAATCTTTTTTGAATTGACTCTAAATCTGCTAGTTTCATTTCAGTTTCGATAATTTCTAAATCTCTTATAGGATCAATATCTGGATTAACATTTTGAATATCATCAGATTCAAAGCATCTAATCATATGAATAATAGCATCCACCTCTCTAATATGAGATAAGAATTTGTTGCCCAAACCTTCACCTTTAGAGGCGCCTTTTACTAGGCCAGCAATATCAACAAAAGAAATTGTAGTATTTATTTTTTTTTTTGAATTTGAAATTAAAACTAATTTATCCAATCTTTCATCAGGAACTGGCACTATTCCAATATTTGGATCAATTGTACAAAAGGGAAAATTTTCAGCCTGAGCTTTACTTGAATTTGTTAGCGCATTAAATAAAGTAGATTTTCCAACATTGGGCAAGCCAACTATACCGCATTTAAATCCCATTTATTGATTATTTACAGTGCTAGAAAATAAATCTAATTTTTTGTCAATTAGTATTGGCATAGACTCAATTATATTATTAATAACTACTTCTAATTTTTCTTTTTCTTCATCTGTAAAGTTTGCTAAAACAAAATCTGAAGCTTCAACTTTTTTATCAGGTTTACCAATACCTACTCTGACCCTAGAGTATTCTTTTCCTATAAATTTATCTATAGATGCAATTCCATTGTGACCAGCACTAGACCCGCCGAATTTTGCTTTTATCTTAGTAAAATCTATATCTAAATCATCATGAAAAACAATTACATCTTCAGCATTAATTTTAAAATATTCAATTAATTCCCGAATACAAATTCCAGAATTATTCATAAATGTTAATGGTTTAATCGCGTAAACTTTTTTATTTGCAATGTTACCGGTAGTTAAGAGACCTTTAAATTTTGGTTTCTGTTTTGAGAGTGCAAATTTTTGATTTATTGCATCAATTATTTTAAAACCTATATTGTGTCTATTTTCATTACTATCAGGAGTTGGGTTACCTAAACCTACGAGCAAAATCATAAATAAATTTAAATTATAGAAATATCCACTATTGGTATTTATTTTTTTTCAGCTGGAGCTTTTTGATCTTTTTTCTGTTCTTCCTTGCCTTTTTCACCTTCAGGCGCTTTCTCACTTCCATCTTTAGCAGCAGCTTCTGCAGTAGCGCCTTCAGCTCCTTCAGCTCCTTCGGCTCCTTCGGCTCCTTCAGCACCTTCAGCTCCTTCTTCGGCAGGTTTTTCAGGCTCTTTGAAGACTGTTGGTGCAGCAACTGTTGCAACAACGAAATCTCTTCCTTGAATTGTTGGAGTTACATTTTCAGGTAAAGTTATTGAAGAAATTTTTATACTTGTTCCAATTTCTAAACCTTCAAGATCAACAACTAATTCATTTGGCACATTTTCTGTTGCACATTTTAATTCAATTTTTCTTCTAACTATATTAAGAACTCCACCTCTTTTTAAACCAGGAGACTTATCATTGTTTATAAATCTAACTGGAATTTCAATAATTATTTTTGCACCTTTTACAATTCTTAAAAAATCTATATGTATTGGATCGTCAGACAAAGTATCAAAACTAACTTCTTTTGGTAAAACTTTTATAGACTGTCCATCTATATTTAAATTAATTATGTTTGATAAAAAGTTTTCTTGGTCTATTAAATACTTAACTTGCTTTTTTAAAAGTGATATTTTTTGATTTTGCTCAGTTCCACCATAAATTATAGCTGGAACTTCTCCTTTTTGACGCAAAGAGTTAACTTCTCCTTTGGACTTAGTATTTCTAATTGATGCTTCGATAGAGTTCATAAAGTGACGGTTTTTAACTTATGATAGTAAATTTTACAAGTAATTTATTTAAATAAATCTGATACTGAGGTTGAGTTTGATATACGTTTTATTGCTTCCCCTAATAAATTACAAATTGATAATACCTCTATATTTTTAGCTTTTTTTATCTTATCTGAATTATCAATTGTGTCTGTTATAACTAAATTCTTAATTTTAGATTTTCTAATTTTTTCAACTGCCTCCCCACTTAAAACTCCATGGGTAATATAAACATGAACTTCATTAGCACCTCTATTAATTAAGGCTTGTGCAGCGTTAACAATTGTTCCACCTGAATCAATAATATCATCTATTATTATACATGTTTTATTTTTAACATTACCTATTACATTCATAACTTGTGATTTTCCTGGCGATGGTCTTCTTTTATCAATTATAGCTATTCCAATATCTAATTTTCTAGCTAAAGCCCTCGATCTCTCAACTCCCCCAACATCAGGGGAAACACAAATTAAATTTTTTCCTTTTATATTTCTTTTTACATGTCTTGAAAAAATTGGAGTTGCAAAAAGGTTATCAACAGGAATATCAAAAAATCCTTGGATTTGACCTGCGTGCAAGTCAACCGTTACAACTCTGTCTGCTCCAGCTTTAGTAATTAAATTTGAAACTAATTTTGCCGATATCGATGTTCTTGGTGCAACTTTTCGATCTTGTCTTGCATAACCAAAATAAGGTATTACCGCAGTAATATTTTTTGCCGAAGATCTTTTTAAGGCATCAATACACAATAAAAGTTCCATTAGATTATCATTTGCAGGTGAACTTACAGATTGAATTAAAAAAATACTATTACCTCTTATATTTTCTTTAATTTCTATATAAATTTCTCCATCAGAAAATTTTCTGATACTTGAATGAACCAGTTTTGTTTTTAAAAATTTTGATATTTTGAGGCTAAGATTTTTATTACTGTTTCCTGTAAGAAGCTTCATTTGTGAGATACTCTATTTAATCATAATTATTGAAATATTTCTACCATAATCATTAATTTTATTTTTTAAAGATCTTCTTGCGCTAAAAAAATTATTTTTAAGATTAAATGTATCCTTTTTAATTATTTCTATATTATTAACTCCTATACTTTTTAATTGTTTAAAAATATAGCCTTTTAAATCAAAATAAATTTTATTTTTTGCAGATTTGAAATGTTTTTTACTTTCAGGGTTTTGCTTTAAAAATCTTATTTTAAAGTCATCTTTAATTTCATAATTGTTTTGCGAAATACAAGGTCCAATTACAGCATAGATGTCATTTAATTTACTACCCTTTTTTTTAAAGCAATTAATCATTTTTTTTCCTATCCTTTTATAGGCTCCTTTCCAGCCAGAGTGAGCAGCCCCTATAATATTTTTTTTACAATCAAAAAATAGAATTGGTGCACAATCGGCAGTTAAAATTCCAATTGCTAGACCCCTTGTATTAGTTATTAACCCATCTCCTAATAATTTATTTTTTGGTTTTTTATTAATAAAATAAATTTTATTACTATGCAGTTGATTTAATAAAATTATCTTTTTTTTTATTCCAATTTTTTTTGAGACTATTTTTAAATTTTTTATTACATTTTTTTTTATATCTTTAGAACCCAATCCACAATTTAAGCTTTTATAAATACCAGAAGAAACACCACCAATACTATTAAAGAATCCATGTTTTATATTTTTAAATTCCTTCAATTTTTTAGATTTAATCAATTTAAAATCCTAATTTAAAATTTATTTTTTTATTTGTGACTAGCATAACTTTAAATAAATCACCCATCTGGTTTTTATCAATTAATCTTTTTAAACGGTAGTAAATATCAGCTTTTTTCGAAAAAGGTAGACCTCTTGATATTATTTCTGCTCTTTGATGTATTCCAAGATAAGTTAAAAAGTTTCTTTGAGTTGTTATTCCTTGGCATTTAAGTTTTAAATTATTTGTAATTTTTTTTAATATTTTAAAATTTAATTTATAAGTAATATCTGAATTTCCAAATTCATTAAGTAAGTTAGAGATTTTATGTTTTCTTATCGCCAACAGTGTATCCTTCATTGAATCTTCTAGATATCCATAATCAATAATTAATAAAGCTCCATTATTATTTATTTTTTTAGAAATATTTTTTAAATATTCTAAAGCTGCAGGGGAATATTCAATAGTTTTTTGATTATTTGAAATTTTAAAACCTATCTTTTTTTCAATTTTCTTAATATTTGAATTAATATTTACAAAACTTTTATTTTTATTTTTGTCAAATTTAATAAACCTTTCAAACCATTTATTATTAAGTTTAAAAAATTGTTTAATTGGTAGAGCATCAAAAAATTCATTTGCAATGAATATATTATTGCCTTTATTTATTTCGTTTAAATTCTTTATCCATTTAACCTTAAAATTTTTTAATTTTTTTTTCTGAATTTTTTTTAAGTGAGGGCTTTTTTCTAAAATAATAAATTTACAGGATTTATAAAATTTAGGAAAGTTTTTAAATGAATTTATCATGTCATAAATCATTTGCCCATTCCCCGATCCAAGCTCTATAAGATTAATTTTTTTTGGACATTTTAAATTTTGCCAAAATGATACGGTCCAAACTGATAACATTTCAGAAAAAAGTATCGATATATTTGGAGACGTTATGAAATCACCTTTCTCTCCAAAAGGATTTTTTTTCATATAAAAACCATTTTTTGGATTATATAAGGCCCGATTTATAAATTCATCTAAGGGAATTAAGTATTTATTAAAACTCATTTTTTTTTGTAAAATAAAAATAGGCCAAACATAAAAAACAGAAAGCACAAAAGTTGTCCTAAAGTTAAATTAAATAAAATATAGCCAATTTGAGTGTCAGGCTCTCTAGTAAATTCAATCAAAAATCTAAATATTGAATAAAAAATTAGAAACAATGCTGACATTGATCCTGGAGATTTATAATATTTTTTTTTTAATATAAAGTTCAACAATATAAATAATATTAATCCTTCAAAAATCGCTTCATAGATTTGAGAAGGGTGTCTGAGTACATTATCTATTTTTTCAAATTTTACAGACCAAAATAAATTTGTTTCTCTTCCATAGAGTTCAGAATTTAAATAGTTAGCAATTCTTCCCAAAAAAATTCCTATTGGTGCAGACATTGAAATCAAATCAAGAAATATAAAGGAGTTAATATTATTTTTTTTACTAAAAACATATGTTGCAATAATTACACCTAAAAGACCACCATGGAATGACATACCGCCTTCCCATATCATAAAAATTTCTAAAATATTTTTTGAGTAATAACTTAGGTTATAGAAAATTACGTAACCCAATCTACCACCTATAATTACACCGATAATAATATATGTAATTAAGTCATCAAATAAATTTAAAATTTTTTCATCTTTTATTAAAAATTTTTTACAGTATATCCAGGCAAACAATATTCCAAAAATATAAGATAATGAGTACCATCTGATTTCTAAAGAGAAAAAATTCAGTGCGACTGGGTCAAAATTGTTAATAAACATATTGTAAATATAATATTTTAAATTATTAATAAAATATATGTCTAAATCTAGATTTGTTATTGATAAATTTGCTAAACTTTTTGAACAAGGTCTTTTAAATTCTAAAGACTTAGCTAATGAGATTTTAAATATTTTAAAGTCAAAAAGAGATGAAATCGTATTTAAAATGAAACTAACTAGCAAAGATGAAACTGATATTTTGAATAAGAGAGTAGAAAAATTAGAAAAAAAAGTTGAAATATTAGAAAAATTAAGAAGTAAAAATAAAGTTAAACGGGTAAAACGATCTTAATTTTTAATCCTCCCATTTCAGATTTACCTAACTCAATATTTCCCCCATGCGATCTAATTATATCCGATGCAATAGAAAGACCTAAGCCAACGCTAGACTTTGCCTGATTTCTACTTTTATCAATTTTGTAGAATGGTTTAAATACATTTTCGTATTCCGAAGAAGGAATACCAGGACCATCATCTTCAATATAAATTAATATACTTTTTTTTATTTTTTGCTGGGTAATCTTAATTTTTTTAGAAAAATTAATTGCATTATCGATTAAATTATTTAAGCATCTTTGTATAAGGTTTTTTCTACCACTAAAAAAAATCTTACTTTCTTGATCAATTAAAATATTTTTATTTTCATATTTTTTAACTGTTGATTTGATCAGTTCAGAAATATTAAATTCCTCATTTTTTTCTTTAAAATTTGATCTAGAAAATTGCAAATATTCATTAAGCATTTTTTCCATTTCGTCCACATCTCTTGAGAGCTTAGCAGTAATGTCTTTATCCTTAATAAATGCTAATTGAAGTTTAATCCTTGTTAAGGGTGTTCTTAAATCATGACTGATCCCTGAAAGCATCTCTGATCTTTGGTTTAAATGTCTTAGAATTCGTTTTCTCATTCTATCAAATTCAAATCCTGCTTTTCTTATTTCCAGTGCTCCAGAAGGCCTATATTCTTCAACATCTTCTCCTTTCCCAAATTTTTCAGATGCTTCTGCAAGTTTAGTTATGGGTCTAGTTTGATTTTTTAAAAATAATATAGCGATGAAGATTACAAGAATAGCGGGCAGAGTAATCCATAGAGCAAA
>CACDEU010000021.1 GCA_902551895.1 uncultured Pelagibacteraceae bacterium
AATAAAAAATATCGGAGAATGTCTATGTCCTAAGCTTTCATAGTTAAAAAAAGTGTACCAAAAATCACTTTTGAATCTTTCAGGCAAATATAGGAGGCCACTGTAATCATTAAATGCCCCTCCAATAGTATCTTCATTTAAATAAAACCCAAGTATCAATGAAAAATATAATAAAAAAATAATAAATATATTTTTTTTTGAAATAGACATTTAATTATGTATACCAGATAATTATAATTAAATTATAACTAAATGTCTTTATTAATAAAAATTATTTTATTTTTTTTTGATAATTTAACTAGAAAAAAAATATTTAATCATTTGAAAAAAATTAATGGAACAAACTTTGATTTTCTAATTGATGTTGGGTCTCATAAGGGAGAATATATTAAAGATATTTCTAAAGAATTTAAAATTAAAGATATTTGGGCTTTCGAACCAAATCCAAACGTTTATGAAAATTTAAAAAAAAATACAAAAAATATTAATTCAATCAAATATTTTAATTGTGCTCTTGGCGAGGAAAATAAAAACTCTACAATGTTTGAAAATATAGAGAGCTCATCATCATCATTAAACCCTATGAATGAAGACTCTAAGTACTTTAAAAAAAAATATTTTTTTCTTAATTTATTTAAATTACAAAAAACAACTAAAAAAATACAAATCAAAATATCAAATTTATCTGATTTGCTAGAGTATAATAAAGTAGATAAAATTGATCTTTTAAAAATTGATACAGAAGGGTATGAGTTTAGAGTTTTAAAAAGTCTAAAATCAAAATTATCTTATATTAAATATATTCATATCGAACATCATTTTGATGATATGATAATTAAAAATTATACTTTAACCGATATTCATAATTATCTAGTTCAAAATGGTTTTCAGAAATCATTTAAAGCTAAGATGTATTTTAGGAAATCATTTGAATATATATATGAAAAAAAAAATAAATAAAAATAAGATATCTATTTTAATTACAAATTTTAATAAAGATAAATTTATAAAAAATTGCCTTAGATCCTGTCTAAATCAAACATATAAAAATATTGAAGTAATTTTATTTGATGATTGCTCTACGGATAAATCTTTATCTATTATAAAAAAATTTAAAAATATTAATATTTTATATAATCGTAAAAAAAAATATAATTCAGGACCCTTAAATCAAATTAATGGTTTACAAAAATGTTTCCACAAATCAAGTGGTGATATAATTTTTTTACTGGATAGCGATGACTGTTTTCGAAGAAATAAAGTTTTATTAATATCAAATTTATTAAAAAGAAATAGCAAATTACAATTTATACAAGACACACCATATTCAACAAAAGATAAAAAAAGAATACTTATTAAAAAAAAATCAAATAATTATTCAATATGGCCAAGCTTTTTCCCTACAAGTTCAATTGCAATGAAAAGAAGATTTTTCAAAAAATTTTTAAAATTTATAAATTCAAATCATTATCCAAACTTAGAGATAGATGCAAGAATTGCCATTTATGCACATTTGACAAAAAATTTTAAAATAACATCAAATTGTCTGACATACTATAATTATGATGAGACTGGAATAACATCAAAATATAAAAAGTTTACACCAAATTGGTGGAAAAAAAGAAAAGAAGCTTTTCAATATACAAAATTTTTGAGTAAACGATTAAAATTAAATTTTTATGCAGGTCCAGATTACTATTTAACTAAAATTATAAATTTATTTTTTAGTACTTTTTATAAAAGTTATCATTAACGCGTAATTAATCCAAAAAATTGTCGCACTATAAGTTGTGAAAAAACTTCCAGACGGTAGTATTGGATTTAGGTATATTAAACAGAATAAAAAAGATGATAGTAATAAAATGTTTTTATTTTTTAAGTATCCACTTAAGGCTTTAATAAAAGATAAAATAAAAAAAATCAGGTAACAAATAAAACCAAATATCCCGGTCTCTGATAAAATTTCAAAGTTAATCTGATGAGGATGAGTCGATATTATATGTCTATATTCAGATGTACCTTTTTCATATTCTACACGATCTTTATATTCATCTTTAATAATTTCATTCCTAAAATTTTTAATTCCTACTCCGAAATATGGATGATCTTTAAAAATGTGTATTGCGCTTTTATAATGTTGGTAATAAAGCGTCTGACTAATATTTGAGTAATTGATTTGACTCAAATATCTGTATTTTAATTTTTCATTGTTAAGAATTAAACCAAAAAAAACTAATATTACACATGAAAAAATAATTAAAATGGATGGTAATTTTTTATTAAATACAAATAAGCAAAATAAAAAAATCATTATAAATAGCTTAATAAAATTTGATCTTTCTCCTATTAAAAAAGAAATAATTAAAAAAATTACAATTAATAATAAAGGAATTAAAAAATTTTCTCTTTTTATAGATTGATATATTGTTCCAATGGATATAAGTGCAAACCCCAAATAATAACCACCTATTTTTAATTCATCATTTAAAAATCCAGCTAGTCTACCTGGCATATATGATTCAAATCCAAAAATATTTTTTCCAAAAAAGTATTCAACTATTAAGTCAAGTGTTACAACTAAAAAAATAAAAAACCAAAATAAAAGTATCTTTTTACTATAATTTTCTTTTTCAAAATTAAAAATATATTTTATTGCAAAAATTAAAAAAATAAATCTTACAAATCCAATAACCCGTGGAAGACTTGCCTCTGGAACTGTGCTTAAAATTAAGTTTATTATAAATGAAAACCATAAAAATATAAGTAAATAAAAAAAAATATTATTTAAAAAATTTATTTTTCTCTCTTTTACTAATTCGATAGAAAAAATGAACAAAATTAATATTTGGACACTATTGATTATTAACGAACCTGATAAAAGAGCAACAGGTAGTAATGCAATTAAAATAGATAATACTCTTGGAAAAAAAAAATTATTTACTAATGAAAACATAAACTTTGATAAATATTAAAGTAAGAATATATATTAAAATTTTAAAAAAATTATTAAATTTTACAAAACGTTGAAATAAATAAAAAATACTACAATATACTTAATTAATAAGTGAGAATATTTGATTTACAATATTTTTTTTTTATATATAAAACACATGCCTGGTAATTTTTGCGAAAGGGCTATACCCGATCCCATTCCGAACTCGGAAGTCAAGCCTTTCAGCGCCGATGGTACTTTGTCTTAAGACACGGAAGAGTAGGTCGTTGCCAGGCTTCAGACCTTTAATGAAAAAAATAATTGTTGTAACCGGTGGAGCAGGCTTTGTAGGATCAAATTTAATTGATCATTTAATAAAAAAAACAAATTTTATAATTGTCAGTATAGATAATTATTCAAGTGGATATAAAAAAAATCATATTTTAAGTAAAAAAGTTAAATACATAAAAGGTGATACAAAAAATATAAATAAAATTTTATATAAACAAAAAAAAAATATACATTCAATTTTTCATTTTGGGGAATTTTCAAGAATTTATCAAAGTTTTAAAAAATTTAATCAATGCTTTGAAACAAATTCTATTGGAACAAAAGAGGTATTTAAATTTTGTTTAGATAATAAAATAAAATTAATTTATTCAGCAACTTCAGCCAGTATTGGAAATAGAGGAGAAGATAAAAATTTATCCCCATATGCATTTACAAAAGCAAAAAATTTAGAACTTTTAGAAAATCTTAAGAATTGGTTTAAATTTAAATTTGAAATAATATATTTTTATAACGTATATGGCCCTAGACAAATATGCTCAGGAAATATGGCAACTGTTATAGGTATATTTGAGGATTTATATAAGCAAAAAAAACCTTTAACTGTAGTTAGACCAGGAAGTCAGACAAGAAGATTTACACACATAAAAGATACAATTGATACATGCTATGAAGCATGGAAAAAAAATAAATGTTACCACTATAGTATTTCTAATAAAAAAGCTTATTCTATTCTTCAGGTTGCTAAATTATTTAAAAGCGAAATCAAATTTTTGCCAAAAAGACCAGGTGAAAGATATGCGTCAGCTTTGACCAATTTAGTACATTCAAATAAAGTACATAAAAAATTTGGTAAAATAAATTTGAAAGATTACATATATTCGTTTATTAAGTATCGAAAAAATTAATAAATATTTATGAAAATAGCTAGCTCATTAAAATCTTTAAAAAAAAGAGATTTAAACTCTAAACTTGTTAGAAGACGAGGACGAGTTTATATAATTAATAAAAAAAATCCTAAATTTAAAGCTAGACAAAAGTAATTTTTTTGTTTTATGATAATTGGTTCAATATCAGAAAATAATAAGATAGAGAAAAGAATTTCTATAACTCCAGACATTGCAAAAAAATATATTGATAGTGGTTTTAATATTTTAATAGAAGGTGGTTTAGGTTCTCATTTAGATATATCAGATGATGAATTTTTAAAGAAAGGATGTAAAATAGAAAAGAAAGAAAATATTTTAAAACAATCTGATATAATATTGCAATTAAACATCCCAGAAGAATCTTGTGTGGATCATATTAAGCAAAATAGTATTTTAATTGGAAATTTTAATTCAAATCAAAATTTTGAAAAAATAGATAAATTTAAAATAAAAAAAGCATCAGTTTTTTCACTAGAATTACTGCCAAGAATTACACGTGCACAATCTATGGATATCCTTTCATCACAAGCAAATTTAGCGGGATACAAAGCTGTAGTTGATTCTTTTGCACAATTTAAAAGGGCTATTCCAATGATGATGACTGCTGCTGGCACGATATCAGCCGCAAAGGTTTTAATTGTTGGTGCTGGAGTTGCTGGACTGCAGGCCATAGCAACAGCAAAAAGAATGGGAGCTATTGTATTTGCAACAGATGTGAGAATGGCATCGAAAGAACAAGTTGAGAGCTTAGGAGGAAAATTTTTATCTGTTGATGGTTCAGAAAATCTAGAAACTGAAGGTGGTTATGCAAAAGAAACATCTTATGAATTTAAAAAAAAACAAGAAGACTTATTAACTGAAAACCTAAAAAAAATAGATATTGTTATTTGTACTGCACTTATTCCAGGGAAAAAAGCTCCATTAATAATTAAAGAAAAAATGATCGATAATATGCAGCCAGGCTCAGTAATTTATGATTTAGCAGCTTCGCAAGGTGGCAACTCAGCATATACAAAAGTAGACGAAGTTGTTCAAAAGAATGGTGTAACAATACTTGGTGAAAAAAATATCCTGAATAAACTTCCTGTATCTGCGTCAAATTTATATGCAAAAAATTTGTTTAATTTTGTTTTAAATCTTTATGATAAGAAAAATAATAAAATAAATATTAATTTAGAAGATGAAATTATTAATAAAACTTTGGTAAAGTAATATGGAAATAGATCCTTTTATATTCAGATTAAGTATATTTATTCTTTCTATTTTTATTGGATATTATGTAGTTTGGAGCGTAACGCCATCATTGCATACACCACTAATGTCAGTAACTAATGCGATTTCTTCTGTAATTATTGTCGGGGCAATAATTGCAGCTTTGGCAGGAAATTCTGAAAATATTTTTGATACTGCTAATATTTTTGGTTTTTTGGCAATTATTTTGGCTGCAGTTAATATTTTTGGAGGCTTCCTTGTGACTCAGAGAATGCTTGCAATGTATAAAAAGAAAAAGAAAGAAAAATAATTATGTCAGCAAACTTATTAGCAGTTTTTTATTTAATTTCTGGAGTATTATTTATTTTAGCTCTAAGAGGACTTTCATCACCAGAAACATCGAGGCAAGGAAATTTATTTGGGATTATTGGAATGGCTATTGCAATTGGAGTTACTTTTTTATCAACAGGTAATTTTTCAACAGGATTTTTATATGTATTGGTATTTTTATTAATTGGAGGATCTTTAGGAGCATTTATCGCTTATAAAATACCTATGACTGCAATGCCAGAACTTGTTGCAGGATTTCATAGCTTAGTTGGTCTTGCAGCTGTGTTTGTTGCAATATCTGCTTTTTTAAATCCTGAAGTTTTTAATTTAGGATCACCAGGAAATATTAAAATTGCAAGTTTAATTGAGATGTCTTTGGGAGCAGCTATAGGAGCAATAACTTTTACAGGTTCTATTATAGCCTTTTTAAAATTGAAAGGAATAATGTCTGGGTCCCCAATAACTTTTATAGGTCAACACTATCTAAATTTGGCGCTAGGTTTAATTTTATTTGGACTAATATTTTATTTATGCAAAACTCAAATAGACACATGGTTTTGGACTATAATTATAATTTCATTTTTAGTTGGGGTTTTGCTAATAATTCCAATTGGTGGAGCCGACATGCCAGTTGTTATATCAATGCTTAATTCATATTCTGGTTGGGCGGCTGCAGGAATTGGGTTTACTCTAGAAAATACTGCATTAATAATTACAGGTGCTTTAGTTGGATCGTCAGGCGCAATATTATCTTACATTATGTGCAAAGGTATGAATCGATCTTTTTTTAATGTGATATTAGGAGGATTTGGTGGAACTGATCAATCTTTATCTTCTAAAGGAAAAGAACAAAAGCCAGTAAAAAATGGAAATGCAGATGATGCTGCTTTTTTAATGAAAAATGCATCATCAGTAATAATTGTACCTGGATATGGAATGGCAGTTGCCCAGGCACAACATGCTTTAAGAGAAATGGTTGATTCTTTAAAAAAAAATGGAGTTAAAGTTACCTATGCTATACACCCTGTGGCTGGCAGAATGCCAGGACACATGAATGTATTGTTAGCCGAAGCAAATGTTCCATATGATGAAGTTTTTGAATTAGAAGAAATTAATAATGATTTCGCTAACTGCGATGTAGCGTATGTTATTGGAGCAAATGATGTAACAAACCCAGTAGCAAAAACTGACCCACAAAGTCCAATTTATGGTATGCCAATTTTAGATGTTGAGAAAAGCAAGTCAGTCTTATTCGTGAAGAGAAGTTTATCACCAGGATATGCGGGTATAGACAATGACCTATTTTATAGAGATAATACCTTGATGCTATTTGCGGATGCAAAAAAAATGACAGAAGATATAATTAAAAATTTATAAATTTGACTAAAATATTTTGTGACATTGCAGATATAAAATTAATTAAAAAATTTGATAAAAAATCAATAGTAAGAGGTTTTACTACCAATCCAAGTTTAATCAGAAAAGCAGGAGCTAAAGATTATAAAGCTTACTGTCATAAAATTTTAAAATCTACAAACAAACCCGTATCTTTTGAAGTTTTCGCTGATGATGCAAACAAAATGATTTTACAAGGTTTAAAAATAAGTAAATGGGGAAGAAATGTGTATGTAAAAGTTCCAGTAACAAACTCCAAAGGTAATTTTATGGGTAGTGTGATCAAAGAGCTAAATAATAAGAAAATTAAACTAAATATAACTGCTGTTTATTCTTCCAAACAAACTAAACAAATATTAAAAAAAATTAACAAGAAAACAAAAGTTATTATATCTATTTTTGCAGGTAGAATGGGAGATGTTGGTAAAGATCCAATTCCAGAATTTAAAAATAGTCTTAAATTTGCAAAAAATTTTAAAAATGTAGAAATATTATGGGCAAGCACAAGAGAACCTTATAATTTTTTACAATCTAAAAAATTAAGTTGTCATATAATTACTGTTCCACCTTTAATTATTGAAAAAATTGAAAAATTTGGAAAATCTTTTAAGATGCTTACTACCGAAACTGTAAAAGGTTTTCTCGCAGATAGTAAAAAATCAAGATTTAAAATTTAGTCTTAAATTGGTTGCGGGGGACGGATTTGAACCGCCGACCTCAAGGTTATGAGCCTTGCGAGCTACCAGGCTGCTCCACCCCGCGATAAAATTAAAATCTATTTTTGAGCTTATTTAACTTTTTAACTCTTTTTATATTTTCTTGTAAAATTCTTTTTTTCTTTTCCGAAGGTTTTTCATAAGTATTTTTTAATTTAATTACCTTGAAAAAACCATCCCTCTGAAGCTTTCTTTTTAAAACCCTCAGCGCTTGTTCTACATTATTATCTTTAACTTCTATTTTAATAACACCCTCCAAAGTGACGTGTACTTAGCATTTAATAAATTGAATGTCTATATCCATTATTAATAATTTAATTCTTTAAAGCTTCTTTTTCTTTTTGTTTTTTTTCTCTTTTTAATCTTCTCTCAGCCTTTTCTATAGCTGCTTGAAGTTCTTTTTGAGTAAACAATCCTATTGCAACAGGATCTTTAGGATTTAAATTATTGTAATTCCAATAACTTTTATTTCTTATTGCAACAGCAGAGTTTTTAGTAATGCCTACCAGCTTTGCAATTTGAGAATCTTTTAATATTGAATGTTGTTTTATTAGCCACAGTGCAGAGTCTGGCTTATCTTGTCTTTTTGACAATGGAACATATTTTTTTATTTTATTTTCAGCGCTTGATATATCTAAATTGTAATTATTAATCTTTAAAGGTCTTAATTTATCTTTTGATGATAATTCGATTTCCTCTTTTGTTAATTGTCCTGCAATAATAGGATTATAACCAACTATTCCTTTAGCCACATCCCCATCAGCTATACCCTGTATTTCAACTTCATGTAAATTGCAGAAATCAGCAATTTGTTTAAATGTAAGAGTAGTATTTTCTACAAGCCATACAGCAGTTGCCATAGGCATTAAAGGAGCATTATTCATTAAGCTTTTTTCTCAGATCTAAAATTTTGAAATTTTTTATTAAATTTACTTACTCTGCCTTTGTCGAGAATTTTTTGTTTTCCACCAGTCCAAGCCGAATGTGATATCGGATCTATTTCTAGTTTCAAGGTATCACCCTCTGAACCCCAAGTTGATTTAGTTTCAAACTGAGATCCATCAGTCATTTCAACTTTTATTTTATGATATTTTGGGTGTATATTTTTTTTCATAGCAGGCTTTATAACAAAAGAAAATTTAAAAACAATTAAAAGTTATTAAGGTTTTCTAGCATTTTTTCATATATGGAGTTACTACCAGCAAATACTTTAATTACTTTATCAGAAGAATAATTTATATCACTAATTCTTCCCCCAGCTTCTTTAACAATAATAATTCCAGCAGCAATATCCCAAATACTTAAATTTTTTTGAAAATATCCATCAAAACGTCCAGCTGCCACATATGCCATATCAAGTGCTGCACTTCCAGATTTTCTTGTATTAAGAACATTGTTTATGTCGTCTTTTCCACTTGTTGCAAATAAACACTCATCTAGCTTCTTTTTTTTTGAAACTCTAATTCTTTGATTATTAAAATAAGCACCACAGTTTTTTTCAGCATAAAACATTTCATTTTTAATTGGATCAAAAATTAAGCCACTAACAATTTCTTCTTTTATTTTTAATGCAATTGATATTGCAAAATGAGGAATACCGTGTAAAAAATTAGTAGTACCATCTATTGGGTCTATGATCCAAAAGTTATCTTTATCTGAATTTACTATTTTTCCAATTTCTTCACTAAGTATGGAAAATTTTTTTTTTGTTTTTGTTAATTCTTCAATAATTATTTTTTCAACTTTTTTATCAGAATTTGTTACAAAATCACTAGGCCCTTTTGATGAAACTTGTAATTTTTCTAGTTCACCAAAATCTCTTATTAATATTTTTGAAGCTTTTTCTGCAGCCTTAATCATAATATTTAAATTTAATGATATTGAGTTCATTGAAATTATATTTTTTTTACATATTCAACAGTTCTAGTATCCACAATTATCTCATCACCACTTTCAATGAATGGAGGTACTTGGATTTTTGCACCATTGTCTAGAATAGCTGGTTTGTAAGATGATGAAACTGTCTGACCTTTTAAAGCAGCATCTGTTGTATCTATTTTACAATTAATCTGTTTAGGCAATTCAATAAATATAGGTTTTTCTTGATAAAAACTTATTTTTACTTCTAGCTCTTCTTTTAAAAATTTTCCTTTGATTCCAACAATTTCTTTTTTTATATTTATTTGTTCAAATGATTTTTGATTTATAAAATAATAATCTACTTCATCCTCATATAAATAGTGAAAATTAATTTCATCTATTGATGCTTTCTCAACAGTATCACTCGATCTAAATCTTTCATTAAGTTTTGTTCCCTTATTTACACTTTTCATTTCTATCTGATTAAATGCACCACCTTTACCAGGTTTTACATGTTGAGCCTTAAGAACTTCCCATAAATCATTTTTATGTTCTAAAAGCATTCCAGGTTTAATTTCATTTCCAGATATCTTCATACTAATTTATTTATAGCTTCTTTTGGATTTAGTTTTTTATTACTCCAAATGTAGCCTGAGATAGCTAAAAAGTTAGCTTTATTCAATAAAAGTTTTTTGTAATTAGCTTCATTTATCCCACCTATTGCTACAATAGGAATATTTGTTAATTTTTTAGCCAATCTTAGTATTTTTAAGTTTGCTTTATATTTAGTTTTTTTTGTTTTAGATGAATAAAATGCTCCAAAGGCTAAATAGTCTGCACCATCCTCATAAGCCTTCTTTGCCAGATTTATTGAATTATGACACGTAACACCGATAATTTTATTTCTTAATATTTTTCTAGCTATTAAAATATTCATATCATTTTGTCCCAAATGACAACCATCAGCGCCAACTTTTTTAGCAAGTAATGGATCATCGTTAATAAGAAATTTAACATGATATTTTTTACAAATTTTTTTTATTTTTTTACTAATATAAATTTGTTTTTTAATGTTTTCTTTTTTTAATCTTAATTGAAAAAAACTTATTTTTTTCGAACTTAATACTTGATTTAGTTTAATATAAAATTCCTCGTTTTTAATCTTATTAGGAGAAATTAAATATATAAATCTCTTATTTTTTCTATTTTGCCTCAAGTTCTTTAGACCATTTCCCTTGAGCAGCCAGTGAGCACATATTTGCCCTATGATTAAAAATTTTTTGTGTGCCTTTAATATTTTTGGTATCTTTCGACCAAAACTTAATCGCACTTTGTTGTAAGGCTCTTCCGTATGAGTAACTCATTATAAAATTTGTATCATTATATTTATTAATTAAATTTAGGTTTTCAGCTGCCTCCATTTCAGTTTGACCACCTGATAAAAAAGCTATTCCCGGCACCTCTTTGGGAACAGAATCTTTTAAACATTTTAAAGTTAAATGAGCAATTTTTTCATTACTAATTTTTTCATTTGATTTATTTCCTGGAAGTATCATGTTTGGTTTTAAAATTATTCCTTCCAAACTAACTTTATGCTTAATTAGCTCTTCAAAACATTTTTTTATTACTTCTGAGGTTTTATTTAAACAATCTTCAGCTGTATGATTTCCATCCATCAATACTTCAGGTTCTACAATTGGAACCATTCCATTTTCTTGAACTACAGAAGAGTACTTTGCTAAGGCAGTAGCGTTTGCATCAATAGATAATTTGCTAGGATAGTTTTTTGAAATAACATAAACGCCTCTCCATTTAGTAAATCTTGCTCCAAGCTTATAGTAATCCTTCAATCTTTCTCTCAAGCCTTCCAATCCTTCTGTAATTTTTTCATCGGGTGAATCTGCCATTGGCTTTGCTCCTGTGTCTACTTTTATTCCAGGCACAGTACCTGATGATGAAATTAACTCTGGAATAGTTTTTTTTGAGTTCGAGTTTTGTCTTATAGTTTCATCATATAAAATAACACCACCTATACATGTTTTCATACTCTCAGATGAGAAAAGTGTTTCTCTGAATAGTAATCTATTTTCTGGAGTTGACTCCACATTTACAGCACTGAGTCTTTTAGTCATTGTTCCAGTACTTTCATCAGCAGCAAGAATACCTTTACCGTGAGATAAAATTTTTAATGCGATGTTATTTAATTCAGACATTTCGATTTAACGCTTTTATAGCAGGTAGAGTTTTTCCTTCAAGATATTCTAAAAAAGCTCCACCAGCAGTTGAAACAAAAGTAAATGAATCAAATTTTTTAAATTTATTTATTGCAGCAACTGTTTCACCACCCCCTGCTACAGAAAAAATTTTATCATTATTTGTTTTTTGAGAAATTAAGTCTAATATTTTTTTTGTCCCGTTTTGGAAATTTGGATTTTCAAAATATCCAGCAGGACCATTCCAAAGTATCGTTCTAGAGCTACTTATGATTGTTTGTATAGATGATATTGTCTTTGATCCAATATCTAATATCATTTCATTATCTTTTATTTCATCTATATTTTTTTCTTTTCCCTCTCCATTCCTATCAGTAGATACAACTGCATCTTTGGGAATAGTAATTTCGCAATTAAATTTTTTTGAGTTTTCTAATATTTCTTTAATTAAAGAACCACACTCATTTTCGCATATTGATTTTCCTATATTTGAACCAGTATGTTTTAGCATTGTATTGCCCATTCCACCTACAATTATAATATTGTTAAATTTTTTTATTAAATTATTTATAATTTTAATTTTTGTTGAAATTTTTGAACCTCCAATTATTAGAGAAACAGGCTTTTCAATTTCTGAAGTTATTTTTTTTAATGCATTAATCTCTTCTGTAATTTGTAGCCCAAAATATGAAGGAATATATCTAGTAATTCCTTCAACAGAAGCGTGAGATCTGTGTGAACAAGAGAAAGCATCATTTACATATATGTCTCCCAATTTAGATATTTTTTTTGAAAATTCAGTATCATTTGTTTCTTCTCCATTATTAAATCGAATATTTTCCAACATCAAAATTGATCCATTTGGAATTTTATTTATTTCCAAAAGTGTATTCTCACTGATTAGGTCCTCGTTAAAAAAGACATTTTTATTTAATAAAATAGATAATTTTTCTGAAATAGGTTTTAAAGACATTCCATTAACAACCTTGCCTTTAGGTCTTCCTATATGTGACATAATTATAATTTTTGCCTCTTTTTTTAACAAAAGTTTTATGGTTGGTATTATTTTTTCAATTCTTGATGTTTCAGTAATTGCTCCATTTTTCATTGGAACATTTAAATCGACTCTTAATAAAACTTTTTTTCCTTTTAGATCTAAGTTATTATTTGTAATGCTGTTCATGTAAATTTAGATTTTATGAATATATTCTGCTAAATCGCACATCCTTGAAGCAAATCCCCATTCATTATCATACCATGCCGAAACTTTACCCATGTCATCTCCTACAGTATTGGTTAAAGACAGGTCAACGATAGAAGAATTAGGGTTATGATTGAAATCGATTGATACAAGTTTTTCATCGGTTACAAATAGTATATTTTTCAATTCTTTTTTTGAAGCTTTCTTAAAAGAATCATTAATTTTTTTTACAGTTAGTTTATTTTTTGAATTAAATATAAGATCTACCAATGAAACATTTGGGGTTGGCACTCTTATAGCCAAACCTTCGAGCTTTCCTTTTAATTCTGGAATAATTTCTCCGATAGCTTTTGAAGCACCTGTAGAAGTTGGTACTATAGACTGAGCAGCAGATCTTGCACGTCTTGGATCTTTATGAGAGTTGTCCAATAGTTTTTGGTCAGTCGTATATGAATGAATTGTAGTCATAAAACCTTTTTCGATTTTAAATTCCTTATTTAACACGTATGCGATTGGCGCAAGACAATTAGTTGTGCAAGAAGCAGCAGAAATTACTAAATCTTTTTTGCCAATCGATTTGTGATTTACTCCATAAACGATAGTTTTGTCAGCGTTTTTACAAGGTGCGGAAACAATAACTTTTTTTGCACCATTTTTTATATGAGTATAAAGCTTATCTTTTGAATTAAATTTTCCTGTACATTCTAAAACATAATCTACACCAAATTTCTTCCAATTAATTTCATTTAAATTTGAATGTTGTGAGAAAGTAATTTTTTTACTGTTTAAGTTTAAATGGTTATCCCCATGTTTTATTTCACAATTAAATTTTCCGTGAATAGAGTCATACTTTAACAATGAGGAGACAACCGCAGAGCTTGATCTACTGTTGATGTGTTTAATTTCTATTTTTTTATTATTATTTTCAATCAATGATCTAATGATCATTCTTCCTATTCTACCCAAGCCATTAATGCCAATTTTTACTGTCATGTTTTATTATTTATAATTTCTTTAACTTTTTTTACTATATTATTACTTGTTAAACCAAAGTGCTCATAGATCTTTTTATAAGGAGCACTTTTTCCGAAGCTATCTATTCCAAAAGCCATTCCACTTTCACCTATATATTTTTTCCAATAATCAGTTGTAGATGCTTCTATTGAAATTTTATGTTTTGTTTCATTTAAAATTTTAGATTTATAATCTTTTTTTTGTATATCAAATAATTCGTGGCATGGCATGGATATAACTTTTGAATAAATCTTTTCTGTGGCCAATTTTTGACTAACTTCAATTGCCAATTCAACTTCAGTGCCAGTAGCCAGTATAGTCACATCAATTTCACTTTTTGTTCTTGATACTTCATAGGCACCAGCTGAACATTTGTTTTCTTTTGTAAATTCTTTTCTAATAGGATTAACTTTTTGTCTACTTACTGCAATTATACTAGGTTGATCTTTAATGGATATTGCAGCAAGATCCCAACATTCAAAAGTTTCAGCAGTATCCGCAGGTCTAAAAACATTTAAATTTGGAATAGATCTTAGTCCAGTTAGTTGTTCGATTGGCTGATGTGTTGGACCATCTTCTCCAAGTCCAATTGAGTCATGACTCATTACATAAATTACTTTTTGTTTCATTATTGCAGCCAGTCTTATCGAGGGTTTACAATAATCACTAAAGATTAAAAAAGTTCCACCATATGGAATTAAATTACTATGTAGTGCCAAACCATTCATTATTCCACACATTGCATGCTCTCTAACACCATAATGAATATAGTTTCCTTTAAAATTTCCAGGCTTAATTATCTGGTGATTTTTTGTTTTGGTATTATTTGAACCTGAGAGATCTGCAGAACCTCCTATTATAGTAGGAATTTTTTTTGTTAAGAAACTGATTATTTTTTCTGAAGATTTTCTAGTAGCAATAGACTCAGGTTTATTAATTACATTTTGTTTTTCTTTTAGAAAATCTTTTAAAAAAGAAGATTGGCTAATTTTTTTATATTTATTTTTTTTAACCCAATTTTCTGCTTCTTTAATCCCTCTACTTCCGATTTTTCTCCACTCATCTAATATTCTTTTTGGAATCTCGAAAGGAGGATGAGTCCATTTTAATTTTTTTCTTACTAATTTTATTTCATCTTCACCAAGAGGACTTCCATGAGAAGTTTCTTTTCCTGATTTATTAGGCGAACCAAACCCGATAACGGTTTTGCAAGATATCACAGTAGGTTTTTTTGCTTTTTGAGCTTTTTTAAGTGCTTTTGATATTTGTTTTTCGTTATGACCATCAATTGAAATATAATCCCAACCATAACTTTCAAATCTTTTTTTAAAATTATCAGACACAGCAAGACTAGTCGGCCCATCTATTGATATAGAGTTATTATCAAACAACATAATTAAATTTTTTAATTTTAGATGACCAGCTAAACTTAAAGCCTCATGACTTATACCTTCCATTAAACAGCCATCCCCAGCCAGAACATAAGTTTTATGATTTATAATATTTTTACCAACTTTCTCTTTCAAAATTTCTTCTGCAATTGCCATTCCCACCGCGTTTGCTATTCCTTGCCCCAAAGGTCCAGTCGTGGTCTCTATTCCTGAATTTGGAATGTATTCCGGATGTCCTGCACAAATTGAATTTAATTGTCTAAAGTTTTTTATATCTTTTAAGGAAATACTTTTGTATCCAGTTAAGTACAATAAAGAGTATAGCAGCATAGAACCGTGACCAGCTGATAAAACGAATCTATCTCTATTAAGCCAATTTGGATTTTTTGGATTGTATTTTAGAAAATTCCTAAACAATACTGTTGCAACATCTGCCATTCCCATAGGCATGCCAGGGTGACCAGATTTAGCATTTTGTACAGCATCCATGGACAAAAACCTTATTGCATTGGACAAATCTTTATTATTTCTGTTCAAAAATATCCTATATAGACTTGGGTGATTCAATTTATTATTATATCCATATATATATGAATTCTATACATGAAAAAGAAAAAAAACTTGAAGAAGCTTTGGAAAAGTTAAATTTAGTAAATCCACAAAATTTAAATTTAAAAGAAACTATTACAAATTTAGATCAGCAAAAAAATCAATTAGAAATTGAAAAACAAGAAATAGAAATAAAATATAATGAACTTCAAGAAAATTATCTAAAACTCAAGTCAAAAATTGATGATCTAAATGCTAAAAAAGAAACAGAAATAAAAAAAGAGTTAGAATTCTCAGATAAAATTGATGAATTAAATCAAGAAACAGATAGTTTGTTAGAAGAGATAGATAAATGGCAAATGTAAACATAAAGTTTAATAATAAAGAATTTTTACTGTCATGTGAGGACGGACAAGAAGAGCATTTGGAGGAACTCGCGTTATATTTGGATAAAAAATTTAACAATTTAAAATCAACATTAGGAAATATTGGAGAAAATAAACTTTTGCTAA
>CACDEU010000022.1 GCA_902551895.1 uncultured Pelagibacteraceae bacterium
TTAATGCTTTCAAAAATCAGAGACATTTTAATAATTGTGAATAAAGGTCAGTTAAGTCAATATAAAGAACTATTACAGAATGGCGAAAATTTAGGTTTAAAAATCAATTTCATTGAACAAAATTACCCAAAGGGTTTGCCGGATGCATTTATTTTAGGTGAAAGATTTATAGGAAATGAAAATGTAGCTCTTATTTTAGGTGATAATTTCTTCTACGGTCAAAGTTTAACTGAAAAACTATTAGAGAGTAAAAAATTAAAAAATGGTGCAAAAGTATTTCTTCACAGGGTTAGTAGACCTGAACTTTACGGTGTAGCTAGAATAAACAATAAAAATAAAATTACAGGAATTAAAGAAAAACCAAGAAGATATTATTCAGACTATGCAATAACTGGTCTCTACTACTTTGATAATAAAGTGATTAAATATGCCAAAAGTTTAAAACCTTCCAAAAGGAATGAAATTGAAATAACTGACTTACTAAAAAAATATTTGTCAAATAAAAAAATTTCTGCTGAAATTATAGGAAGAGGTGGTGCATGGCTAGATACAGGTTCGATTGAAGACTTTTATAAAACTAGTAATTTTGTTTCGTCAGTAGAAAATAGACAGGGATTTAAAATTGCTTGTATTGAAGAAATTGCTTTTAATAATAAATGGATAAAAAAAGTTAATATTTTAAATGCTATAAAGTTTTATGGTAACTGTGATTATTCAAAATATTTAAAAAAACTTATTTCCAAATGATAATAAAAACAAAGTTTAAAGATTTATTTATTTTTAAAAATAAATCATTCAAAGACAAAAGAGGACATTTCAAAGAATTAATTAAAGAAAAGCAGATAAAAAAGAAATTGCTATTCACAGTAATGTCATATTCAAAAAAAAATGTCATTAGAGGACTTCATATTCAAACAAAAAGATCACAAGGTAAATTTATTTCTGTTTTAAAAGGGAAGGTTTATGATGCTGCTCTAGACCTTAGAAAAAATTCTAAAACTTTTGGAAAAGTCTTTACGTGCATATTAAGTGAAAAAAACTCACAGTCTATTTATATTCCACCAGGATTTGCGCACGGTTTTTGTGGTTTGGATAAAGAAAATTATATTATTTACAGTTGTACTCAATACAGAGAAGCAAAAAGTGAAAGGGCAATAAAATATAATGATAAAAAACTAAAAATTAGATGGCCTTCAAAAAAACCCATTGTTTCTAAAAAAGATAAAAATGCAATGACATTTTTAGAATTCAAAAATAAATATATATAATGAAAAAAAAAATTCTTGTTACTGGTGGTGATGGAAGATTTGCAAAAGTTTTAAAAAAAAATAATAAAAAATTAAACTTATTTTTTGCCTCAAAAAAACAATGTAATATTCTAAATTTAAATTCAATTAATAGAATTATAAAAAAAATTAAACCTAAAATTCTGATTCATTGTGCTGGACTATCTAGGCCTATAAAAATTCACGAAAAAAATATTTCAAAAAGTATAGATTTAAATATTATTGGTACAGCAAATATTGCTAAAGTATGCAAACAGCACAATATTAAATTAATATATTTTTCTACCGGATATGTATATGAAGGGTTTAAGGGAAATTATTCTGAAAATGATCCTGTAAAACCATTTAATAATTATGCCCTTTCTAAACTTGGGGGAGAATGTGCTGTAGCAATGTATAAAAATTCTTTAATTCTAAGAATTACAATGACTGAAAAACCTTTTTTACATTCAAAAGCCTATTCAAATTTAAAAAGTAATTTTATGTTTCATGAAGATTTAGTTAAAATTTTACCTAAGATAATAAATCAAAAGGGAATTTTAAATGTTGGAGGGAAATCTCAATCAGTTTATTCATTTGCAAAAAAAAATAATATAAATGTAATAAAGTCTAAGGTTAAAAAAAATCTATCTTTACCTTTGAACCAGACAATGAATTTAGCAAAGCTGAAAAAAATTTTAAGATAGTTGGTAGCGGGAAGTGGGATCGAACCACTGACCTCGGGCTTATGAGTCTATCGCCATGAACCCTTGTCACCTACTCTAAAGCAATTAC
This sequence comes from uncultured Pelagibacteraceae bacterium, assembly GCA_902551895.1. Taxonomy (GTDB): domain Bacteria; phylum Pseudomonadota; class Alphaproteobacteria; order Pelagibacterales; family Pelagibacteraceae; genus Pelagibacter. The sequence continues at coordinate 2,061 of CACDEU010000022.1, forward strand.
TCCTGTAAATGCTCTCTTTCCTTTCTGTACATATTGAATCAAATTAAAGAATCTTAGTCAAGAACCAATGTCATTGGAGCGCTATTGGAGCAGGAAATCATCATGAACTCTATGTAAATTGTAATAAATTTTTAATATTATTTTATTAGATTTGAATTAAAATCAACACATTAAAACCTAACAAATAATAATTAAATATATGCAGAGATTACACTTACATCTTGGAGTTAAAAACTTAAACGAAAGTATAAATTTTTACAAAAATTTATTTAAATCTGAACCAACAAAATTAAAAGAAGATTATGCTCAATGGGTTTTAGATGATCCTAAAATCAATTTTGCAATATCTACTAGAGCAAAAACTTTAGGAGTGGATCATCTAGGAATACAGGTTGATAAAGTTAAAGAACTAAATGATATAAGGGCTAATCTAGATAAGGCTGATATATCTACTTACTCTGATGGTGAAGTGACATGTTGTTATGCAAAGTCAGAGAAATCTTGGGTAAATGATCCAAATGGTGTTGCTTGGGAAGCTTATCATACAATGGAAGATGCTGAGATTTATAATATAGAAGGCTCAAGATCAGATACAAAGAAAAAGGGTTGTTGTTAATAAAACTAATTAACAAAGTTAAACCAGGCTATAAATGATCAAAAGATTTCTAACATATTTATTTTTATCACTTTTATTTCCATCTTATGCTTTTGCACATATGATTATAGGAAGAGTTGGTTTTTTTGATGGATTAACTCACCCAGTATTAGGATTAGATCATTTATTGGCAATGGTAAGTGTTGGAATTATATCCGCACAAATTGGAGGCAGAGCTATCTGGACAGTGCCTTCTGCTTTTGTGGCTTTAATGATAATTGGAGGAATATTTGGTTTTTCATTAATTGTTGATAATTTTTATTTTGTAGAGATTGGAATTATAGTTTCAGTAATTCTATTAGGGTTAGCAATAAGTGTTGAGAAAAAAATTCCAACTAACCTTATTATAATTTTTGTAGGTTTATTTGGTTTGTTCCACGGTATTGCTCATGGCTTAGAAATTCCAGCAGCTGCAAGTCCTCTTTTATTTATTTTGGGATTTATAATTGGAACGACAACACTTCATTTATTTGGGGTTGCAATAGGTCATTATGCAATCAAAACATCAATTTCTTTAAAAATTTTAAAACTATCAGGTGTTACTTTTGCCATCTATGGAATTTATCTTCTGATTGGAATTTGATTTCCTTAATTAAGAACCAATGTCATTGACGCGTATATGGAGCAAGAGACAATTTAACTATATTGTAGATTGTAACTGAATTGTATTAAGTAATTTTAAAATTATTTATCAAGCGATTTAAATCCTAATAAAAGCGCAGCAACTAACATTAATGAGCCTCCAACTTTATTAATCATCAAGCTTGAATTGCTCTTTATCATCATAGTGATTTTCGAAGCTGCAAAACCATAAAAAAAAAGAAATATTCCATCAATGAAAATATATGTAATTGATAAAATTGAGCATTGAGTCCAGATATCACCATTTACAGATATAAATTGTGGAAAGAGAGCAGCAAAAAATAAGATTGCTTTAGGGTTTGATGCAGATGTTAAAAAACCTTGTAAAAACAATTTTCTATAAATTTTTTTATTATTTGTTTTTTTATATTTGTTAGCATTTTCCTTTTTTTCAAAAATTAATTTTAAAGCGTTCCAAACTAAATAGGTAACACCTATCCATTTTATGTAGATTAAGATGTTATTATCAAATGATGCTATCAATAACCCAATACCAGCTGTGGCTATTATCATTTGTAAAAGATTTGCTGACAAATCCCCTACTATTGTTGCAACTGAATTTTTAAGGCCATAAGTTGCGCTGTTGGATAACATTAATAATTGACTTGGCCCAGGTGTGCTCATAAGAGCTAAAACCGCAAAATTAAATAATACCCAGTTATCTAAAGTCATAATTTATTAGTTAAAAAAAATTTTATTAATTGATTAATAACAATATCAAATTCATAAATAAAGCAATTACTCGAGAACCAATGTCATTGGAGCACTATTGGAGCAAAATGATATCGATTGTCTAAAATGGTAGCGGGAAGTGGGATCGAACCACTGACCTCGGGCTTATGAGTCCCGCGCCATAAAAATTTATAACAGTTTTATTGGATAATTTTCAAAGAAAATTCAAAAATTTCCCTCTCAATGACGCATAAGAGACGCAGAAATTTTTAATTTTTATATTAGTGCAATACCTGATCTAAGATTTTAAAATTAACACAACGATGATCTAAATCTCCTTCAATTTCTACTTCAAACTTAGGGTCAATATCTCCCTCAAGAACTTCAAGCATGTTTCTAACAAATGCAAATAATTCTTCGTCTCTTGCATAAAAATGAAATTTTTTTTTATAGGTTATCATCAATGCAATACCCTATCCCAAACTTGAATTCTTATAAATTGACAATCGTCTTCAAGGTGAAACTCAATATCAAAATAATCATCTGGGTCCAAAGTTTTGCGAACTAAATTCACATATTTATCTATTCTTTTATAAGAAATTTTGCCTCTGAAGATTTTCTCAAAAGTTTTCATTTTTCTTTTATTTTCTTGTTAATAGTTTTTTTAATATATTTTTGAGCAATTATTTTAAAATCCTTATAACTAAAAAAATCTGACTTATGATCGTTGCAAATTCTACAGGATAAAGTCATATTTTCAAAAGTGTATCCAATTTTATTATCTTTTCTGTCTATCTGCAAACGCCTATCTTTAAAATATGTCCCAGTTTTTTTATAAAATTGTTTTATTTTTTTTAACGTTAATCCACAGTAGTCACATTTTTGCTCCTGTTTTAAAAACCATTCTCTAATATCAACATTTGTTAGATCGCAAGGTATACCTCTCAACCTGGCATTTCTAAGTGTTATCCTGCCAAGACTTTTGTTATAAAATCTTTCAGGATATTTTTTTTTAAAGCGATCCCAATATCTCTTTTTTTGCTCTCTGTATTTGTCTGGATATCTTTCAATATATAATCTTTTTTTCTCTCTATTGTGTTCAGCATATCCTTCGGGGTTTTCTAATTTAAATTTTTCACGTCTGTTTTTATCCAACATAGATTTGCATTTTCTACACCTTCTATATTGAGGTGTTTCACTATGCCATGCGCTTGGTGAAAATTTATCTTCTTTTAGAGCTTTATTGCATATTGTACAAATACATGTCTTAAGACTAGAAATTTTATTAGGTTTTATTTTAAATCCAATTAATGTCATTTGTACAATGGTATAATAAATTGTTTTGCTATCTTTTTAAAATCTTCAGCATTAAAAATAAATCCTTTAACATAATTGCACAAAGGACAACAAATACTAATATTTTTTAATGTATATGGTTTAAAAGAATCTTTTCTGTCCAAAGTGAACTTTAGCCATGTTTTTAAACCTGGATACTTTTGATAAACTTTCTTTTTGAAATATTTTTCATAACTTATATTGCAATAACCACAGTTATAATTTTCAAGATTTTCATGCCACTTTATAAAAGCTTCTCTAGTGAATGTTTTTTTATACCTTGCTTTATTTATGCCTTTGTACAATCCTCTAGCTGAAAACTCTCTTTTAATACTTCTTTTATTAATTTTGTGTCTTTCATTTCGACATTTTTTGCAAGTTGATGAACTCCCTGTCGAAGTTCTATGTTTATAATAGTTTTTTATTTTAAATTCTTCAAAAGATTGTTTTTTTTTGCAAACAATGCATTTTTTCATTTATTCTTGTTTCTCGTTTCTTCGTTTATGCTTTCGCCGTATTCTTTGATTTTTTGTTGCTCTTCTTGTTGAGCTTGCTTTTTTTCTTTAGCGCGTTTTAAAGTAAAAACGATTATAAATATAAACATTGCAAGACCGATAATAATTAATGCTGTGTTCATTTATTTGAAAGATACCATATTAGAGCTGCTACTTCGATTATAATCAATGCTTCAAGCATGTTAAGTTCTTGTTATCCTTAATTTAGATGTTTTTTTCATTAAGTCTCTAAATTTAAATAAAAGACTTCCAACAAGTTTTGCTCCATAAGCTGGCCCAACTAATGGAATGTTTAATACAACAATTATAGCTAAAACCTTCGCTCCTTTTAAACTTGTCATTTTAAAAATTAAAAAACTTAATCTTTTTAAAGAAATTTCTTTTTTTTGGTATTTCTGATGAAGTTTATAAATAGCTATAGATGCGCCAGCTAAAGTTAAAATGGGAGCAAATTCTTTTAATACATCTTCGACATTTGTATTATGATCTTCTAGTTTTTCGACTAATTCATCAGTTCTTTTTTGCAATTCAGAATCTGAAAAACCTGAAGACTGATGACCAGTTTTTTCTGCCAATTCTTCTGAGACTCTCAATTTATCTTCATGTCCTGGATATTTAGATTTCCAATCGTGAACAATTGAAGTACTAGTTCCAGTTTTTAATTGAACAGTACCAATAGTTTCTCCTGTATTTTGATTTGTTAAAATAACATCATCTCTTGGATGATTTTTATCTGCAAACATACTTGCAACAACGCTATCACCATCTTCATTTTCTTCCTTAACAAATTCCATTTCATGAAGTATTCCCTTAATATTGTTTGCATCTCCTATTTTCTGAGAGTCTGTTCTGCTTTTAAAAAAAGCAACTGCACTTTCTAAATCATATATTCTTTTGTCATATCTAATTGCGGCTTGCAAAACTTGAGTTTCTTCAGTAGTTAAAATTAGTTTTTTAACAGTTAATTTGTTAATGATAGCTAATATAGCTATATCATCAATATTTTTTTCAATAAAATCTTTTCCATCGTCTTTCTTGTTTCTAAATGTCTTTCGAAATTTATCAACTTCTGCTTTTATGGTTTTTTTATCAAATTTAGTCTTAGCTTCGTTTTGAAATTTTTTGAAAATATTTTTCATTTCTTTAGAAGATATTGAAATTCCTTTTTTTTTATTAACAAAATAAAAATCCATTGTTTTGCCAATAACATACGTTGCACAGAACACGGTGAAAATTGAAGTTATAGATCCCCAAAAAGGAATAAATTTGTATAAAAATATAATACTTTGTTGAGCCGTTATTCCTAATCCAATTGCACCTGCGATTTCATAAATAGCACTAAATGAATCAATTTTTGCTTTTCTAACCTGGGCTATTTTTTTTCCTAAATAAATTTGAACTGGTGTTAAAAGAAAAATATCCCAACCAGGAAACGGTTGAGTGGCAATAGCAGCACAAACAATAGAAGTAGAAATTATTAATTCATTAATTTTTTCGTCTTCAGTAATATCGTTTCTTTTTTCAATACTAAATATTTTGCCATCAATATATTCTTTAATAGAGTCTAGCACTTTCATTAAAAACTAGTTTATCAATGACGCATGAGAGACGCAAATTCAGACTACTCATCTAGAATGGTAGCGGGAAGTGGGATCGAACCACTGACCTCGGGCTTATGAGTCCCGCGCTCTAACCAACTGAGCTACCCCGCCACTTTATTTCTGTTGATTTATAATAGTTTTATTTTCTGTTTCAATACTTATCCACAAGCCATAATTCAATTGAAATAATGTTTTTCAACGTTAGTTTCATCCTCGATGAGAATTGAAGAGGAATTAAAACTTGATTATTCAGACGTTTTGTTTAGACCAAAAAGAAGTACTTTGTCTAGTCGTAAAGATGTTGATTTAAAAAGAACTTATAAATTCAAATATAGCAAGAATGAATGGTCGGGGATACCAGTAATGGCAGCTAATATGGATGGTGTTGGTGAACTAGAGATTGCAGAAACTTTGTCAGATTTTGGTATGATAACGTGTTTAACAAAACAACATGATGTTAGTAAATTAAAAAAATATAAAAAACTAAAGTCAATTTATAAAAATATATCTTTAAGTATTGGAATAAAAAAAGAAGATTTCGAAAGGCTAGATAAAACATTAAAAGAATTTTCATTTATAAAATTTATATGTGTGGATGTTGCAAATGGTTATTCAGAGCATTTTAGTGCGTTTATAAAATCAGTAAGAGACAAATATCCAACAAAAACAATAATTGCAGGGAATGTCGTTACCGCAGACATGGCTCAAGAACTTGTATTAAGTGGAGCTGATATTGTTAAGGTTGGAATTGGACCTGGAAGTGTATGTACTACAAGAATTCAAACAGGTGTAGGATACCCACAACTAAGCGCCGTTATAGAGTGTGCTGATGCTGCACATGGTTTAGGTGCACATATAATTGCTGATGGTGGATGCACTTGTCCTGGCGATGTGGCTAAAGGATTTGGAGGTGGAGCAGATTTTGTTATGCTTGGAGGAATGTTTGCTGGTCATGACGAAGGAGGAGGAAAAGTTATTAAATCTAATGGAAGCAAATACATTGAATTTTATGGTTCAAGTTCTGAAACAGCTAATAAAAAACATTATGGTGGATTAGCTGATTATAGAAGTAGCGAAGGAAGATCTGTAAAAATTAAATATAGAGGAAAAATAAAAGATACTATATTAAATATTTTGGGTGGTGTTAGAAGTAGTTGTACCTATGTAGGTGCTCCATCTCTTAAACAATTAAGCAAATGCACAACATTTGTAAGAGTCAGCAATCAATTTAACGATACCTTTTCTAAATAGAGGTTTCAATTCCAATAAATAATTTGTAATATTTTTTTTTATATAAAATTATTTAACATGGAAAATAACGTTACTAATCAAATTACACCAACAAAATTATCTGAGCAAAATATTTATAAAACTTATTGTGATAATTACGATTCAATACATTATCTATTTGTCGAATTTCAATTTTCTTGGCTCCAACAAGCTTACAAATCATTAAAAGATATAGATAAGTATAATATCTTAGTATTTTTATATAAAGAAAATTTTGTTGAACTGAATGAAATATTTAAAGTTAAATCTTTAAAAGAGTTTTATATTAATCCAAGATTTCATTTAGATAAAATTAATATAATCCAAATTTCAAAAAAACTTAGAATTTCTAAAGAAACTGCAAGAAGAAAAATCTTAGAGTTAGAAGAAGAAGGTGTATTAATAAAGAATAAAAAAACAATTTCTGTTACTTTGAAAGCAGGACTTCTTCAAAAGCCAGAAAATACGATTAATTCTTTTTCAAAAATTTTGCAATATGTTTCGTGGCTATTATTTAAAGAAAAAAAAGTAAAAAAATACTATGAAAAAGAATTTTTTATAAAAAAAATAAATGAGAGATTTACTCAAATTTTGGCAATTTTTTTAGAATATCAATTAGAATATTTACTTGTGAGGAAAGCAATAGCTAATAATGATATGGAAACATGGTTTATTGTTGGATCCTTACTTTATAATCAAATTATGTTTTTAAAAAAATCTGAAAAAAAAAGTCATTATCAAAAAGAATGGATAGAAGAAGTTTTAGATGTTGGTAATAAAAAAGGAATAAATGCAATGTCAATTAGTGATCTTACGGGAATCCCAAGACCAACTGTAATTAGAAAGTTGAAATTTTTATTAAAGGAAAATGATATTTATAAAGACAAAGAAAACCTTTATTATATTACAGATGGAAAATTATTTTCAAAACTAAACAAACAAAGATTGATTAATATTAAAAAGCTTAGCCATATAATTTCGAGAATCAATAATATTGTATTTTTTTCTTAAATAGAAACTATTACTCCAGTTATTACAATAACTGTTGCCACTAATCCAAAAAAAATTGTGGACTCTCTTTTTTCTTTTTTTTGTGCTAGTCTTACATTGTTTAGCAAAACGTTGATATCAACTCTTTGCTTTTTTGAAGAATTTTTTGATGAGTGAAGACCACCTTCCAAATTTTGGGTCTCAACTGAATCATTTGTAATCTGCTCTCCACTCATATATTTCAAATTAAACCACATAAAATGCTTATGAACAATTAAATAATTGTCCAATTTGGGTTAGTGAAAAAAGTTATAATATAATCGTTCTAAATTAAGAATTTTTATAATTTTTTTGATTAAGAGGCGTAGTTAAGATTTCAGCTTTATACATATTTTTTTCTATCTCAATTTCAATCGAGCCATTTTTTAAAGAATTTAAATCCCTATCAATTTTTACATAACCAAAAGCTAAATTTTTATTAAAATTAAATGAATAATTTCCTGAAGTTGTTTTGCCAATAATTTCACCATTAAGATAAATTGGTTCATCATGAAGCATTAATGGTTCACCTGGTTTGCTATCTTTTAAAGTTAACATTAAAAATTGCTTTTCTTTTTTTCTTTCTTTAATTTTAAGTAATGCTTGCTTACCGATAAAATCAGTATTTTTTTTATAACTAATTGCAAAATTAAGACCTGCTTCATATTGATTTTCTTCTGGCGAAATATCATGTCCCCAATGCAAAAAACCACTTTCCATTCTCATAATATCCATTGCATGCATACCACAAAGACTTAAATGGTATTTTTTTCCATAATTTATAATTAATTTGTATATTTCTTTAGCCTTATCTTTTTCAATATAGAGTTCATATCCTAATTCACCCACATAAGATAATCTTTGAGCCCAAATTTTTATTTCATTAATTTTAATATATTTAGCACTACCGAATTTAAAATTTTCATTAGAATAATCTTCATTACTTAAATCTTTCATTAAATCTCTACTTTTTGGTCCAAATACACCAAGCACACAATAGTCGTCGGTTACATCTGAAATTTTGATATTTTTAGATAAGTATTTCTCTATATGAAATTTATCATGCTCTCTATTTGCGGCTGCAGTTATAATTCTATAATTGTCTTCTTTTAAACAAACAACAGTTAAGTCAGTTTCGATACCTCCATCTTCATTAAGCATCTGGGTATAAGTACATTTTCCAATTTCCTTTTTTATATTTGCTGTACAAATTTTTTGAAGTTCTTCATGAATATTTTTTCCTTTTAAGTCATATTTAGAGAATGGTGTAAGTTCAAATAATCCTATATTTTCTCTTGCGTTTTTTGTCTCAAATTCTGCTGCTGGATACCAATTTTGATAATTATAAGAATATTTATATTCTGTAATTTCTCCATTTCTTGCGAACCACATTGGTCTTTCATATCCTCCAGAAACTCCAAAACATGCACCAGCTTTTTTTAACTCTGCATGGTAAGGAACGATTTTTTGATTTCTTGAAGTTTTATGTTGTTTAAATGGCCAATGCATTCCATACAAATCTCCTAATGTTTCTGTAACTCTTTCTTTGATAAAATTAATATCTGAATGAAAGTTTTGAAATCTTTTAATATCATAAATAAACAAATCTTCATTAATATGACCATTCATTAGCCACTCGGCAGTAACTTTTCCTACACCTCCTCCACTTCCAATTCCAATACTATTTAATCCACAGCATGCAAATAAATTTTTAAATCCTGGTATTTCTCCTAATAGAGTATTTGTGTCTGGTGTAAAAGATTCTGGTCCTGCAAAAAATTTTCTTATTCCGGCTTTTTCTAGCATTGGAACTCTTTTCAAAGCTGCCTCTAAATAAGGTTCAAAATGTTCAAAATTTTCAGGAAATTCACCGTATGAAAAATCTTCTGGAACTCTGTTAGTTTTATTGAATGCAGGAATTGATTTTCCTTCAAATATTCCTATTAACATTTTTCCTGCATCTTCTTTTAAGTATAAACTGTCATCAAAATCTCTCAAAACAGGGATATTTTTTGGTAATTCATTAATACCTTCGGTGATTACATAAAAATGTTCTGCAGGATATAATGGGATGCTAAAACCTGTATCTTCACCTATTTGTCTGGACCACATTCCTGTTGCAAGAACAATATATTCACATTCAATAGTTTTGCCGTTTACAACTACGCCTGCCGCCCTTCCATTTTTTTTAATTATTTTTTCGACTGGTGATTTTTCAAATATTTTAACACCTTCTTTTCTTGCAGCTTTCGCGAGTAAATTTGTTACTCCAATTGGATCAGCTTGACCATCTCCTGGCATAAAAATTCCACCTAAAACATCTTTTTCATTAATAATTGGATAAATTTTTTTTATCTGATCAATATTTAATACTTCAACATTTACATCAAACAATTGAGCTGTGGTCGCTTGTCTTTTAAGTTCTTGCCATCTTCCCTTTGTGGTTGCAATTGATAAAGCTCCGTTTAATTTTAATCCACTAGAAAAATCTATTTCTTTTTCTAGTTTTTTATAAAGTTCTAATGAATATTTTCTAATCTTTGTTACACCTGCTGAAGGACCTAATTGACTAACAAGACCAGCAGCATGCCAAGTAGTGCCTGATGTTAACTGATCTCTTTCAAGTAAAATGGTGTCTTTCCAGCCAAATTTTGCCAAATGATATGCTGTTGAACAGCCAGTTACACCGCCTCCTATAACAACAACTTTTGTGCTGCTTGGCAGTTCTTTTTTCATTTTTCTATTTTATAGCTTCTGCAGAAGATACAAAAGAGTGACCAAAAGCATCGGCAACAGCTTTATAAGTAACCTGGCCTTTATAAACATTTAATCCTTCAAGAAAATTCTTGTCTTCTTTTAAGGCTTTTTGGTAACCGTTGGTAGCAAGTTTGTTTAAAAAAGGAAGAGTTGCTTTATTTAATGCAATAGTTGAAGTTCTTGGAACTCCACCAGGCATGTTAGCAACACAATAATGGACAATATCATCAACAATATAAGTGGGCTCAGCATGTGTTGTTGGTTTGCTTGTTTCAACACATCCACCTTGATCAATCGCCACATCAACAATTACTGAACCACGTTTCATTAATTTCAACATATCTTTAGTTACTAGTTTTGGAGCTTCTGCTCCTGGAATTAATACCCCACCAACTAAAAGATCTGCTTCAGAAATTAATTTTTTCAAATCTATTTTATCACTTTGTTGTGGGATTATTTTATCACCAAATATTTTTGTTAATTGTTTTAATCTTTCCTCAGATTTATCTACAATATGAACTTTTGCTTTCATGCCTGTTGCAATAATAGCTGCATTTTCTCCTACAACTCCCCCTCCTAGTATAACAACAGTTCCGCCTTCAACTCCTGGAGCCCCACCTAATAATAATCCTCTTCCTTTTTGATTTTTTTCTAAACAATGAGCTCCTGCTTGTACTGACATTCGTCCTGCGACCGCACTCATCGGAGCAAGTAAAGGTAATCTTCCATTATTATCAGTCACAGTTTCATAAGCTATACAAATTGATTTGGAATTAATTAAACCTTGAGTTAATTCTTTTGCAGCAGCCAAATGAAGATAGGTAAAAACAATTTGATTTTCTCTAATCATTTTTACTTCATTTGATAAAGGTTCTTTAACTTTAACAATTATTTCTGCATCGTTAAAAATATCTTCTGCTTTTTGCACAATTTTAGCTCCAACAGATTTGTATTGATCGTTATCAAAACCAGCTTCAAAACCACCATTGTTTTCAACTAAAACTTCGTGTCCATTTGAAACTAAAGATTTGACACTTTCTGGGGTAAGTCCAATTCTATTTTCTTGAGGTTTAATTTCTTTAGGAACTCCAATTTTCATAAAGAACTAATTTTTTTTAGATTTTGCGTAATTATTAATTCCAGTTCTAAGTTTTTCAATTATTTCATCAATATGTTTTTTTTCAGAAATAAACATTGGTGCTATAATTAAGCAGTCGCCAGTAGCTTTAAAATTTACTCCTGCATCATAACAATGTTTAAAACATGTAAAACCTGCTACACCAGGTTTTTTATCCATTTTCATATCAATTCCTGCCATCATTCCATATCCTCTAATGTTTTCAACTACATCAATATCCTTTAATGAAAATATTGCTTCTTGAAAATAAGGTGCCATTTCTTTTGATCTATTAAATATGTCTTCCTTTTCAAAAATTTCCTGAACTGCAAGAGCTGCTGCTACTGATACTGGAATACCTGAATAAGTATAGCCGTGAAATAATTCAATTGTTCCTTTTGGTGCATTATCCATGATTGCGTCATAAATTTCTTCTTTACATGCAACTACCCCCATTGGGACAATTCCATTAGTTGTAGCTTTAGCCATTGTCATTAAATCTGGTGTTACACCAAATTCTTGAGCTCCAAATGGAGAACCCATTCTTCCCCAACCTGTAATTACTTCGTCAAAAATTAATAATATTCCGTGTTTATCGCAAATTTCTCTTAATCTCTGTAAATAACCTTTTGGCGGAACTAAAGTTCCTGTTGAGCCTGCTACAGGTTCAACAATACACGCTGCTATGTTTTCTCCACCAAAATTTGCACAAATTCTTTCTAAATCATTTGCAAGTTCTGCTCCAGTTTCTGGTTGTCCCGATACAAACTTATGCTCCGGTAAATGTGTATGTCTCATATGTACTACTCCTGGCATTAAAACACTTGCAAAAGTTTTAACATTATTAACCATTCCTCCTACTGAAGTAGCTCCAATATTCATTCCGTGATATGCTCTTTCTCTTCCTACAAATCTAAATCTTTGACCTTCTCCCCGTGCTTTATGGTAGGCAATTGAAATTTTAATTGCTGTTTCAACTGCTGTTGATCCACAAATTGTATAAAAAATTCTATTTAAATTTCCTGGTGTGTGTTTTGATATTTTTGTTGCAAGTTCAAATGAACCACCAAAACCTTGTTGGAATGGTTGCGCGTAGTCCACTGTCTTTAATTGTTTGGTAATTGCTTCAATAATTTCTTCTCTACCATGACCAAGTGGATTACAAAATAATCCAGAGCTCGCATCAATTTGAGTTTTTCCTTGATGATTTTTTAAATATACCCCTTTTGCTTCTACAATTAATCTTGGATTTTCTTTAAAATCTTTATTGGAAGTAAAAGGCATCCAATGTTCATTAAGAGAATTGGGCATTTTAAATTTGTTTTCTGAGCTCATAATTTTTTAATTTTTTAAGTTTGTTTAATTCCTGATTTCATAGACTAATTTTTAAAACCTCTCCATAAAAATCGTAATTTAAAAGTACACTTATAAGTTGTATGTAGTCTCTTCTTTATAAGGGTTCTAATAAACTATCATTTACAAGTCTCTTATTTTCCACTTTAATTAACTTTTTAAATTTAAAAAACAGGAGATTAAATGAGAAAAATAATTAGTTTTATTCTAGGAACTATTGTTGCTCTTAACTTATCGGTTTCAGTTGCTAACGCTGCTGCAAACGAAGTTAGAGTTGCATTCTTCTTAGAGTGGGCAACTCCAAACCAAGAAGCAAAAGTTAAAAAAACTTTTGATAAAGCTTTGGGTGTGCCGGTAAAATGGACTAACTTTGCAACTGGTGGTGAGATGACGGAAGCTATGTTGTCTGGAGATATTGATATATCTTACTCACAAGGTTTAACACCTTTCGTAAACGCAGTTAATGCTAAAGCACCTATTAAGCTTGTTGACATTGCAGTTATATACGGAATGGGTGGAACTACATGTGTTGCTGCTAAAGGTATCGATAAAGGAAATGCTTCTTCTAAATTAGACGGTCAAAAAGTTGCTGTTCCTTTAGGAACTATGGCTGACTATGTTTTCAAAGAAACAATGAGAGTTGTAGGAGCTGATATTTCTAAAATGAAAGTTGTTGATATGAACCCAGAAGATGGATCTGCAGCATTTGTTAACGGCGATGTTGCAATGGCATGTCTATTTGGTGGTAAATCTATCAAAGCAGCTAAAGAAAAAGGTGCTTCATTACTAACTGTTAAAGAAGCTCAAGATGCTGGTATTGCTGGTATTGATATTACTTCAGTAACTAACAAGTTCCTAAAAGAAAATCCAGGAATGGTTAGAACTTTCGTTGAAGTAACTCACGAAGCAAACGCTAGATACAAT
>CACDEU010000023.1 GCA_902551895.1 uncultured Pelagibacteraceae bacterium
GTATATATTTGTATTAGTAACTTCCTCTAATTGTTTAATATTGTTATTAAACTCACCAACAACACCTAAAAGAATATCATTTTTTTGAAATATAATACTTAATGTATCGTTATCAGAATAAACAAATTTTAATTCCGATTTAAATTTTTTTTCTGCTATATTTTTCAATTATGCTGCTCTCATATTATTTTTTTCAATTTCACCAAATAAGCTATTTTTATTAACATTTTTTATTTTAATATTAAAATTTTTTCCAATCAAATTTTTACTTCCATCAAAAATTACTGAATTCATATACTGATTTCTACCAAATAATTTTTTTTGACCATCTAATTTGTTTTCAACTAAAACATCGATTGATTTGTTAATAAAAGATTTATTTTTATTTAACTGAAATTGAAATAGATATTCTTGAATTTTTAATAATCTTTCTTTTGCAATGTCTTTATCTATTTGATCTAAATTTGATGCTTTTGTGCCAGGCCTTGGGCTAAAAATGAATGAAAATGAATTGATAAACTTAATTTTTTTAACCAATTCTAAAGTTTCATTAAAATCATTTTCAGTTTCTCCAGGATAACCAATTATAAAATCACTTGAAAATTCTACCCTTGGATTGATTTTTATTAACTTTTCATAAATTTCTATATATTTTTCAACTGTATGTTTTCTATTCATTAGTTGAAGAATTTTATTAGACCCGCTTTGAATTGGCAGGTGGACGAAAGGCATTAATTTTTTACTTGTTGAATAGCATTCAATTAAGTCATCTGTCATATCTCTTGGATGTGATGTAGTGTATCTTATTCTTTTCAATTTATCATAACTATCAAGCTTATTTATTAAATCTGAAATACGATACTCTTTTATTTTATCTTTAAAAGAATATGCATTAACATTTTGGCCTAACAATATTATTTCTTTTGCTCCATTTTTTATCAAGCTTTCTGCTTCAGATATAATTTTATTGAATGGCCTAGAATACTCTGGACCTCTAGTATAAGGTACTACACAAAAACTACAAAATTTATCACATCCCTCCTGAATTGTTAAATAAGATGAAACTTTATTATTTTTGTTTTCAATATTGTCTAAGTAATTAAACTTTGAAACTGTATCAAATTCTGTTTCTTCTATTTTATTGCCTTTAATAAAGTTTTTTAATTTATCATTTATCTTATGATATGATTGAGGTCCTATAACTATATCTATGTAAGGTTCTCTCTTTAACATCTCTTGATTTTCTGCTTGAGCAACACATCCTGCAACAACTATAATTGGTTTATTTTTTTTTCTATATATTTTTTTAACTCTACCAATTTCATGATAAACTTTTTCCTTTGCTTTATCTCTAATATGACAAGTGTTTAAAACATAACAGTCTAAATTATCCTGGTCTTGACTTTTTTGAAATCCCAATCTTTTAACTGAGTCATAGATTCTATTGGAATCATACTCATTCATTTGACAGCCCAAAGTCTTAATGAATATTTTTTTTTTCATTAACTAAGATTTTTTTTTTATTCCATATAGTTCTAATTTGTGATCAACTAAATTATAACCATATTTCTCAGCAACTTTTTTTTGTAAAACCTCTATCTCATTATCAACAAACTCGATTATCTCTCCTGTATTAACATCAATTAAATGATCATGATGACTTTCACTTACTTCTTCATATCTTGCTTTTCCACCTTTAAAATCATGCTTAGCAATTATTCCTGCTTCTTCAAATAATTTTACAGTTCTATATACTGTTGCTATGCTTATTTTAGAATCTAGTTTTGAAATCCTTAAATATAATTCGTTAACGTCCGGGTGATCTTGAGAATCTGACATTACTTTAGCAATAATTCTTCTTTGATCAGTTAACTTCACTCCCATTGCTATACATTTTTGTTCAATTGTTTCTGACATAACTTTATAATAACTCTAATATTGTGGTTTTATCAAATTTTTTATTAACGCGCCTTTATTATATAAATCAATAATTTTTGTATAATCTTGATCAATTATTTGATCTGAATTAAAACCATATAAACCTATTTTGTTTGCAAAACTAAGTGCTTTTGCCGTAGAAAGGGATGCCCTTATTCCAGAAAATTTTCCTGGCCCTATATTAACAAATACATTGGTTAAATTTTTTATATTTAAGTCATGATTTTTTAAAAATTTTACAATTAAAATTGTTAGTTTATCAAAATTTTCTTTATTGTTATTAAACTCACTAGTATATGATTTACTATCGGCTATGATCATAAAAAAAATTTTATCTTTTGCTGCATCAATTATTAAATTATTCATATTAGTTAACTTTATTTTCAATTCTAATGTATTAGCAAATAATAACAAATTTTATTCAAATGATAAGGGTATACTTTCAATAATGTACCATAGATTCAATGAAGATAAATATCCATCTACTAATATAGATATGGAGATTTTTAAAAAACAAATAAATTTGATTGAAAATAGAAAAATTAGTTTTGTTAATCCAAAAAATTTTGAAATAAACTTTAATAAGCCAAAATCAAAAAAAGAAATCTTACTTACGATAGATGATGGTTTTACTTCTTTTTATCAAAATGCGTGGCCATATTTAAAAAAAAAGAAAATTCCATTTATATTATTTGTATCAACTGAAGCTGTTGGAAAAAATGGTTATATGAATTGGAGCCAGTTAAAAGAAATTGAAAAGGAAGAATTTGCATTTATTGGAAATCATTCACACTCTCACAAATATCTTATTGAATATAATTTTGATGAATTTAAGAAAGATATTGATACATCAATAAAAATATTTATTGAAAATTTTGGATACAATCCCTCATTTTTTTCTTACCCTTTTGGAGAATATAGTTTAGAGCAAAAAAAATATATTTCAGGTAAATTTAATTTTGCTTTTGGACAACATTCTGGGTTAATTGACATTAATAAAGATAAATATGAATTAGCGAGATTTCCAATTAATGAAAAATATGGTGATTTAGAAAGATTTGATTTTTTAATAAAGTTATTACCACTTGAATATAAAAATATTATACCTGAAGATAAATATATTTTACAAAATAAAAACCCACCTCAAACAATTATTGAATTTTTTGAAGAACAAAAGAATTTAGAAAAAATTAATTGTTTTTCAGATGAAGGTAAAAAATGGGATAAATCTAAAATTAGTTTAGTAAAAAATAAACTTTATATTAACTTTAGAGATAAATTCTACTTTAGAAGAGGTAGGGTCAACTGCTCTTTAAATGATAATGATGGATGGAGATGGTTTGGGTTTCAATTTTCTATTGAACAAAATTAAATTAAATTTTTCTCTCTTTTGCTACTAGGTAAAATTTTTGCATCATCAAAGTCTATTAGTTTATTTTGTTCAATAATTTTTTTTAATATTTTAGTATATTCAATACCTGTTTCAGCATATTTATCTAAATAGTTTACTAATTCTAAACTATTTAATGATCCGTAGACGTCTCTTTGAATAGCTCTTACTTTTCTAAATTTTTTATAACTTGAGTGGGTATTTAAGTTTCTTTGATAAGCTCTAACTGAAGCCTTGAGAATTTTAAATTTCATTACTTTATGAGTATCTCCTATGTCTGATCCCGCAGGTTTAATTCCATCACCATCGTATGTCCATTGTCCAAACAAAGCATTTCCTTGTTGAGCAAATCTTGAAGTACCCCATCCTGTTTCTTTTGCTGCTTGAGCAATCGCTAATGAAACTGGAATTTCATCCATTCTTATTTTTAAAGTTGCCAAATCTCTATTTGCAACTCCATACTGTTTAAATTTACTTTTCAACCAATTTTTTTCTTCTTCAGAGTTATTATTCTTATTTAAAATTGAAAATAGGACTTTTCTCTCTATTTTTATTTTTTTATTTTCCTCTAAAATTAAAGGCAAAACTATTTGTATAAATAGTTCTTTTCTTTTTTTCACATTTTCTATTGATTTAATTTCGCTTGGAAGAAGATCAATTTTTATTGGTTTAACTAATTTATTTTTTCTAATATCTTTTAAATTATAATTCTCATCTTTAAAAAGTTGATTTAAAGTTGATGCACTTAATCTAACTGTATCTTTTTCATTTATATCAAAATTTAAAATATCTAAGTAAAGTCCTTTAGAATTTAATTGATCGCTTTCAATATTTTTATCTAATTCAATTTGTTTACCTTCCAGAACTTTATTAAAGTTTTTATTTGAAGAATTTACAACAACTTCATTTTTTTTAAAAAAATTTGATGAAGTTCCAATAACAAAAGGAATAGAATAAAAAAATATAATTAAAAATATGCTCGCAAATATTGTATAGTAAAAACTTAAAAAAGTTTCATGTTTTTTAGAAACTTTATATCCTTTTTTCTGAAGAATTTTTTTAATTGTCTGAATATTCAATTTTTTAAATTTATCCATAACTTTACTATATTTGATTCTTTAATATTTTTAGATAGCAATTACTTCTTTAATTTCAGGAATATAATGACATAAAAGGTTCTGTACTCCTTGTTTTAAAGTCATAGTTGAGCTTGGACAGCCAGAGCAGCTACCCTGTAGATTAACAGTCACTACACCATCTTTAAATTCTTTAAACTTTATATCTCCTCCATCACGTGCTACTGCGGGCCTTACTTTAGTTTCCAAAATATTGATAATTTTTTTTTCAACTTCAGACAAATTTTCATCTGATAAATTTTTACTTTCTTTATCTATTACAATTTCATTTCCATTTGCATAGTAATCATTAATAAACGAAATTATTATATGTTTTAAATCTTCCCACTCTACT
Organism: uncultured Pelagibacteraceae bacterium; assembly: GCA_902551895.1. GTDB lineage: Bacteria > Pseudomonadota > Alphaproteobacteria > Pelagibacterales > Pelagibacteraceae > Pelagibacter. The sequence goes on from CACDEU010000023.1 coordinate 4,799, forward strand.
TTTTCATCTTTATTAACTGACAAAAAATCTTCTGATAAAAAAATACCTGTTACACCATTAATGGATAAAATATTTCTTATCAATTCATTGTTACTTTGATTTTTTTCAATTATTTCAATTGGTATATCATTAGATACTTTTTTTCCCGGTAGAAACTTTAAAGAATTTGGATTAGGAGTATTTTGAGTTTGAACAAACATAGTTTTTATTTAATCATTATAATAAAAAATTAAAGGTTTAAAATTAAAATCCTATAATTTTTTTCATTTCTTTAACTTTTTTAGAAGTTATTTTATCAGCTTTTTCAGCACCTTCTTCTAAAATTTTATCTATAAAATTGTTATCTTTTTTTAGTTTATTTATCTCTTCAGATATTGGAGAAATTTTCTCTACAACAAGATCTGAGAGTTTTTGTTTAAATTCAGAAAAATTCTTTCCACCAAATTCATTTATTGTATCAGAAAATGTTTGATTATTTAAGCTTGAATAAATTCCTAAAAGATTTTCAACCTCAGGTCTTTCATTTAATTTTTTATCATCTGAAGGTAGAGCTAAATTATCAGTTTTAGCTTTTTTGATCTTATTAACTATTTCATCTTTCTTGTCAGTTAAATTAATTCTGCTTAAATCTGAAGGATCTGATTTACTCATTTTTTTTGTTCCGTCTTTTAAACTCATAATTCTTGCAAAATTTTTTTGTATTAAGGGCTCTGGTGCTTTAAGAAAATCAGGAGCTTTAAAGTCTAAATTAAATTTTTGAGCAATATCTCTGGATAATTCTAAATGTTGCTTTTGATCCTCTCCAACAGGTACATGAGTTGAATCATATAATAAAATGTCAGCAGCCATAAGTATTGGATATATATATAAACCAACACTTGCTTTTTCTTTATCTTTGCCAGCTTTTTCTTTGAATTGTGTCATACGATTTAACCATCCCATTCTTGCAATACACCCTAGGATCCATGAACCCTCTGAATGGGCAGGCACTAGTGATTGATTAAAAATTATACTTTTTTTATAATCTAAACCACTAGCAAGAAAAGCTGCGGTTGTTTCTCTTATATTATCCTTTAAAATTTTTGGTTCTTGTTTTACTGTAATTGCGTGTAAATCTACAACACAATAGACGCATTCATTATCTTTTTCATTTTGCAATGCAACGAAATTTTTGATTGCTCCTAAATAATTTCCTAAATGTAAATTTCCAGTGGGCTGTACTCCAGAAAAAATTTTTTTTTTCATTATTAATACTTTAATTTAATATCCGAAATTTTAAAAGCTTTAGTGAATATTGAAGATATTATATAAATTAAAAAGGTAATAATCACTAACAAAACTATAGTTAACAATTTGTAATCACTTTCATAAGTTAAATATTCATTAAAATATTGAATTAATTGGTAAAAAATAAAAGAAGAAAATGAGCTTACAAGTAAAATATTTAAAAATTTAATTGGAAAATTTTTATAAAAAGAAAAGTACTTTTTTGAAAGTAAATAAAACAAAAGTAAAAAAGTGTTAAACCAAGAGGATATTGATGTTGCAATTGGAATTATAATAAAGCCAATTTTATTAAAGAAATAAATGCTTATAAAAATATTTAATAAAACTGAAAGTATTGAAAAGTGGAAAGGGGTTTTCGTATTGTGTCTTGCAAATAAAAAACTTGAAAAAACTTTTATTAGAGCAAAAGCAGGTAAACCAAGTGCAAAATAAAACAATGCATGCGCTGAATTATTCACACTATTAATATTAAATGATCCATATCCAAAAAGAGCAGAAGTAATTTCTTCTGATGCAATTAGTAGTGCCGCTGCTGCGGGTAAACTTAAAAATAAACTTAATTCTAAAGATTTGTTTTGAATAAAATCTATTTTAGTATTATTTTTGCTGTTTATATATTTGGACAAGCTTGGCAACAAAACAGTACCAATTGCTATTCCGGCAATAGCTAAGTTTATTTGATAAATTCTATCAGCATAATAAAGGTAAGAAACAGCATTTGCTTGAAATGAAGCAATTATTGTTCCAACTAAAATATTTATTTGAGTAACACCTGAAGAAAAAATACTTGGAAATAATTTTTTAAAAAATAACTTTATATTTTTATTATTTTTAAATTTAAAAGAAATTTTTGGAATAAAATATTTTTTAACAAAAAAAATTAAAAAAATTAATTGAACCAACCCAGCAAAAGTTACTGCATATGACAGATAATATACAAGCTGATCTGATAAATATTTGCCAAATAATAAAACTAAAATTAAAATAATATTTAAAACAATTGGTGTTGCGGATGCTGCCGCAAACTTATTGTGAGAATTTAATATTGCAGAAAAGAAAGATGATAAGCTTACAAATAACAAAAATGGAAAAGTTATTCTAGTAAGATTAATTGCAATTTCTAATTTTTCTGAATCTTCAGTAAAACCAGGTGCAATTAATGCCACAAAGAGAGGCATAAAAATTTCAATTATAAAAACAATAGCAAGCAAGGATAAGAAAAGAATATTAAAGATATTGTTTGCAAATAATTTTGCACTTTTTTTACTTTTGTTTAATTCTGAGGAATAACTAGGTACAAAAGCTGCATTAAACGTTCCTTCTGAAAACAATCTTCTAAAAGTATTAGGAAGTCTAAAAGCTACAAAAAAAGCATCTGCAATTGGGCCTGCTCCAAGAAAAATTGCGATTAGTATATCCCTTAGATATCCCGTTAATCTACTGATTAAAGTAAAGAAGCTGAACGTACCAGTTGACTTAATTAGGTTCATAAATCATATTAGTCTTAAATTTGCTCCATTTGTATATCTAATTACATAAAATGAAAAAAAAGAAAATTGAACATTATTCAGATAAAGAAGCTTTAGAATTTCATAATAGTAATAAATCTGGCAAGATTGAGATCATATCCTCAAAGCCTATGACAACAAAAAGAGACTTGGCTTTAGCATATTCTCCTGGTGTCGCAGCACCTGTAAAAGCAATATCAGAAAATCCAGACACTGCTTATGATTATACAAGTAAAGGAAATTTAGTAGCTGTAATAACAAATGGTTCTGCGGTTTTGGGAATGGGTAATTTAGGTGCATTAGCATCAAAACCTGTAATGGAAGGAAAAGCTGTGTTGTTCAAAAGATTCGCAGATATAAATTCTATTGATATTGAAATTGACTCATCAAACTCAAATGAAATAATTAATAGTATTAAAAATATAGCAGGAAGTTTTGGGGGAATAAATTTAGAAGATATAGCGGCGCCCGAATGTTTTGTAATTGAGGAAAAATTAAAAGAAAAATTAGATATTCCAGTTTTTCATGATGATCAACATGGAACAGCTATAATAACTACTGCAGCATTAATTAATGCACTTGATATATCAAAAAAATCAATAAAAAAAATTAAAGTTGTTGTTAATGGTGCTGGGGCTTCTGCTATTGCTTGTACTAATCTGTTAAAAAGTACTGGAGTTTTAAAAAAAAATATAACGATGCTAGATAGTAAAGGGGTCATATACTGTGGCAGAAAAAATCTTAATAAGTGGAAATTGGCTCATGCAATTGAAACAAAAAAAAGAACTTTAGATGAAGCGATAAATGGTGCCGATGTATTTTTAGGCCTTTCATCAAAAAGTATTTTATCAAAAAAAATGGTAAAAAAAATGTCCAAGAATCCAATTATATTTGCATGCGCAAACCCTGATCCTGAAATAACTCCTGAGGAAGTAGAGGAGGTAAGAAGTGATGCAATAATTGCAACTGGAAGATCTGACTATCCTAATCAAGTAAATAATCTTATTGGTTTTCCATACATATTTAGAGGAGCTTTAGATGTAAGAGCTAAAACAATAAATGAAGAAATGAAAGTTGCCGCAGCAAATGCAATAGCTTCTTTAGCCCGAGAAAGAGTACCAGATGAAGTAGTTGCTGCAATGGGAGGCGATAGACCAAAATATGGAAAAGATTATATAATTCCATCTACTTTTGATCCAAGATTAATAAGTGTGATCCCTGTGGCGGTTGCAAGAGCTGCAATAAAAAGTGGTGTTGCAAGAAAAAAAATAAAAAATTTTGATGAATATGCAGATCAATTAAAACAAAGATTGGATCCATCAGTAACAATTTTGCAGGGAATTAATTCTCAAATTAAAAAAACACAAAAAAGAATTGTTTTCACAGAAGGAGAAGATCAAAATACTTTAAAGGCTGCTATAGCATTTAAAAAAAATGGTTTAGGAATTCCAATTTTAGTAGCTAAAGAAAAAATCGTCAAAAAAAAACTAAAAGAGATTGGATATAGTGAAAACTTTGATATTGAGATTATAAACTCAACCTCAAAGGACAATAAAGAAAAGTATTTAAAATATATATTTAAAAAATTACATGGAGATAAAGGTGAGCTTGAGCCAGATGTTTATGAACTATACCTAAAAGACTGTGATAGAATAATTAAAAATGACAAAGTAGTGTGGGGATCCTGCATGGTTGCTTGTGGAGATGCAGATGCAATGGTTACTGGAAATACTAGAAGATATGCACAATCATTAGATAAAGTACTTAAAGTTGTAGATTCAAGACCAGGTGAAATTATGTATGGGCTTAATATGGTTGTTAACAAAGGTAGGACTGTGTTTATAGGAGATACATCAGTTCATGAATATCCTACTTCAGTACAAATGGCAGAAATCGCAATATCTGCTGCAAGAGTAGTTAGATTATTTGGATTTAACCCTAAAGTTGCTTTCTTATCACATTCAACATTTGGTCAACCTATTACGAGCAGAACAAAACATATAAGAGATGCAGTAGATATATTAAAACAAAAAAAAGTAGATTTTAATTTTGATGGAGATATGCAGCCAGACGTAGCATTAAATGAAGAATATAAGGAACTTTATCCATCTTCAAAAATAGTTGGAAATGCCAATGTATTAATTATGCCCGGTCAACACAGTGCTGCAATTTCTTATAAGATAATGAAAACTTTAGGAGATGCAAAAGTGATTGGACCTTTACTAATTGGTCTTGGAGAAGCTATAGAAATTGCTCCTTTAAGATCGTCAACTTCAGATATATTAAATCTCGCTTCAGTTGCAGCATACTCAGCTGGTGTAATTGATTACAATAAAAAAAATTAATTTTTCTGAATTCTTAAATCTTCAACCAAAAGAATACTGGAGATAACATCTTCAACATCTAATATTTGTTTTGCTTCTTCTATAACTAATGATTGTTCATCTTTTGATTCTGATATTCCATAAATATAAATTTTTTTCTTATATGTATCTATACTATAATTTGCTGATTTAATTTTTTTATTAAAAATTAAAGCTGTTCTTAGCTGAGATGTTATTAAAATATCTTTAGCAGATTGTTTAAAATTAAATTCTTCTTTAATTTTTAAATCATTCTTGACTGATCTTGTTCCTTCGATCTCCCAAGCTAGTTTAGTAATTTTTAATTTTTCCTCTGGGTCATCAACCTTTCCTGTAATAAATATTCTACCATCTAAAACTTGAGTGCTTACACTTAGCAAATAATTCTTGTTAACTAATATTAATTTTGCATCTAAATTTTTATCCATAATACCATCATCAATTTGAGTACCTAGTGTTCTTGGGTCCAAAGCAATACTAACACCAGTGCCAAATACACCCTTGGATGATGCTCCAACGCATCCATTTAATAGAAATAAGATTAATATTAAATTAATTATTTTATTTTTCATTTTTTACTTCCAAACAATAATTATAAATTTTTTTTTTTGGTATTTTTTTTCCATCTTTAATTATATCTACAATTTCTTTAATACTTAATTTTTTAATAAGTTTTCTAATCTTTATTTTATCAGATTCGTTTAAATTATTCGAAAATTTATTTAAATTTTTTTTTTCTGAAAGTACAAATGTAATCTCTCCCTTTAAACTAATACTTTTTTCAAGTAAATCACTAACATTAAACCTGAAATAATCTTCGAAATATTTAGTTATTTCTTTACAAATTAAAATTTTCCTATCTGAAAAATATTTTTTAATTATTCCTATTGATCTATTAAATTTTTTTGCTGATATAAAAAAAATAATTGAGCAATTCATTTTAGACAAGGTTTCAAAATTTTCATTTATTTCAGAATTTTTTTCAGGGAAAAAACCATAAAAGTAATATTTATTTGAGAAGCCACTTATTGAAAGAGCTGCTGTTGGTGCTGACGGTCCTGGAATAGGAATTAAATTTATATTATTATTTATACACTCTTTAACAATTATATTTCCTGGGTCAGAAATAGTAGGCGTTCCAGCATCTGATATTAAAGAAACAATTTTATTTGACTTCAATATACCAATGATTTTTTGAAGATTTTTTTTTTCATTAAATTTATGATTAGAAATTAATTTTGATTTAATTTTATACTTTGCAAACAATTTCTTAGAAACTCTTGTGTCTTCGCATAAAATATAGTCAGATTTTTTCAATACTTCTAATGCTCTAAGCGTAATATCTTCTAAATTACCAATTGGTGTAGAAACAATATATAAGCCATATTGAAAATTACTATTTTCTGAGTCAGTTAGTAGATTCATTATTTTAATTGATTATAATATTATCATTAAAATGAAAAAATTTACTAAATTAATTATTTTTACATTCTTTAGTCTATTGCTAGTTATTCCACAAAGTTTAGCCGGTGAGAAAATTAAAATAGGCTTAATTGTTCCTCTGTCTGGGGAATATAAAAAAATAGGTAATTCAATATTGAAATCTGTGAGACTTGCAATTAATAAAATTGATGACGATAAAATAGAAATTATTCCAAGGGATACCAGATCTAATCCTGAAACTACATTAAGAGTTTCCAAAGAACTTTATGAACAAGGTGTAAAGATAATTATTGGACCAGTGTTTAATAAAAATTTAGTTTATTTGAATGAGCTAGATGAAGTAATATTTTTATCTCTTTCAAATACAAATATAAATAATCCTAAAAATGTTATTAGTGGTGGCATAAATGCAATTTCTCAAATAAATGCGATAAAAAAATTTCAAGAACTAGCTAGATTAGAAAGAAGTATTTTATTAATTCCAAATTCAGAATTTAAATATGAAATTGAAGAAGCTGTTAAAAAAACAAAAATAAAATTAAAAGACAAATTTATTTACAATACAGATCCGACTATTTTAACATCTCAAATAGAAAAATTGACAAGATATCCTCAAAGAAAGCAAAATCTTAAAGATGAAATAGAAAGATTAAAAAATTCTAACGATTCAAATAAAGAAAAAAAGATTTTAAATTTAGAAAAAAGAGATACGTTGGGTGGGATAAATTTTGACTCTGTAATTATAGCGGACTTTGATGAAAGTTTAAAAAGTGTTGCTACTTCACTATTATATACTGATGTTTCTTCAAGTAGAATTAATTATATAACTCTTAATCAATGGTTTGACCAATCGATATTAAAAGAGAAAAATTTACAACCAATTTATTTTCCTTCCATAAATAAAGAAAATTATGATGATTTCGTCTCTGAATACTTTAAGATTTATAATGAATATCCTAATCAAGTTTCCTTTTTAAGCTTTGATCTGGTGGGTTTAGTTTATTTTCTAATATATAAAAATGATTTTGTTATAAACAATAAAGTTTTCTATAAAAAAAATAAATTTAAAGGAAAAATAGGAATTTTTGAAATTAGTAAAAATAAAATAAGTCACATTTTAAATTTTTACGTTGCAGAAAATAATAGTTTTAAAAAAATTTTTTAATCTTATTAAAAGCTTTCATTCTATGATCAATTTTGTATTTTTCTTTTTGATTCATTTGGCCAAAGGTAATTTTTTTATTTGCAGGTATAAATATAGGATCATACCCAAAACCTTTATTGCCTTTTTTAGATTTCGAAATACTACCTTCAACCACACCAATAACATTTATAAATTTATTATTTGGCCAATAAATTGTAAGTGCACAAACAAACCTGGCAGTTTTTTTTGTTTTGTACCAATTTATATTATTTTTTTTTAATTCCTTATAAACTTTTTTAATTGCTAAATTAAAATTACTTTTTTTTCCTCCCCACCTCGCTGAATAAATTCCAGGCAACTTATTCAAACTATCTATTTCAAGTCCAGAGTCATCTGCTAAACAAATCATTTTAGTTTTTTTTGAAAAAAACTTAGCCTTAAGAAATGAATTTTCCTTAAAAGTTTGTCCAGTCTCCTTTGGGCTCTTGAAATTAAAATGTTTTGGGGTCAAAATTTGAACTGTTTTTGGCAATAAATCTCTTATTTCCTTTATTTTACCTTGATTATTAGACCCTATGAATAAATTTAGAATTTTTTTTTTTTTCATCTAGAAAATTTCATTTTTCTTACCATATAGAGTGGTATGGAAAAAGAAGAAAACCACATTTCTCACAATGAAGAGAATAATGAAATTAAGGAAGACAAAAAAGTAGATAATACTTCTGAAAATAAAGACTTAAAACCAGAAGTTAAAATTAAAGAGTTAGAAGATAAACTTGCTAGAGCTTACGCAGAAGTAGAAAACCAAAGAAGAAGGTTTGAAAAAGAAAAAGATGAAGCATTTGATTATGGAGGATTTTCACTTGCAAGAGAAACTTTAAATTTAATTGATAATTTGGAAAGATCAAAGCTCGCACTAGAAAATGACGAAAAATTGAAAAATTCAGAAACACTAAAAAAAACTGTAGACCATCTAAATATAATTCAAAAGGATATGATCTCGATACTGAAAAAAAACAATATTGAAGAAATAAAATCAATTGATCAAAAATTGGACCCGAATTTACACCAAGCTATGATGGAAATTGAAGATGACAATAGAGAACCTGGAACAGTAGTACAGGAAATTCAGAAAGGTTTCATGATGAAGGATAGATTGCTTAGGCCTTCCCTAGTGGCAGTTTCAAAAAAAACTAATAAAAAGGATGAAAATTTAAAACAAAATCAAAAAAGTGAGGAAAATCAGTCAAAATCTAATGAAAATTAGTTTTTTAAGGAACTTGTAGATTAACAAATAGCACATATATGAAAGAGGAAATTAGATTATGAGCAAAGTAATTGGAATAGATTTAGGAACAACAAACTCGTGTGTCTCGATCATGGAAGGTACACAGCCAAAAGTTTTAGAAAATGCTGAAGGTGCAAGAACAACCCCTTCAGTAGTTGCATTTACTGAAGGTGAAGAAAAATTAGTTGGCCAGCCTGCAAAAAGACAAGCGGTTACAAATCCAGAAAATACAATATTTGCAGTTAAAAGATTAATTGGTAGAAATTTTGAAGACCCGACAGTTAAAAAGGACATAGAAACATCTCCATTTAAGATTATAAACTCAGATAGCGGTGATGCTTGGATTGAATCTCAAGGTAAAAAATATTCACCATCT
>CACDEU010000024.1 GCA_902551895.1 uncultured Pelagibacteraceae bacterium
CATATATTCCAATATGGTGATAAATATTTGTAATATGATCATTTACTTTTCTTTTAAAATCTAATGCAATTGGAAAATTTTTATCTGTGATTTTATTGTCTGTTATAACTTTAACTATATTCTCATCCTTTAATATTGATCTGTTATCAATTTTAGAACACATTGTTCCCACCGCTGGTTTTTTAAGATTAATTAATTTATTTAAATGTCTAAGATCATTTAAATCAATATTTGGTTCATCACCCTGAAGGTTAATAATATATTCAATATTTTTTAAATTTAATTTTTCAAAACATTCAAAAATTCTATCAGAACCTGTTTTATGATTATTGCTAGTTAAAATTGCTTTTCCTCCATTTAAATTTACATCATCTATAATTTCTTGATCTTCTGTAGCAACATAAACATCCCCTATATCGGCTTCTTTAGCTTTTTTAACTACATGAGATATGATTGATATTCCATTGATTTTTAAAAGAGGTTTTCCAGGTAAACGGGAAGCTGAAAGTCTTGAAGGTATTAAAATTACTGTTTTAGACATTATATTTATCGATAATTTATGCGTCCAAGAGACGCAAATTCTAAATTCAAATATTTAAGCTTTTTAACAACTAACATGTTATATGAAATATAATAAATATTATAAATGAATTCTTTCGAAATAAATAAGATTATTACAGCAATTCTTGTCACAATATTAGTAGTTTTTGGGATTGGAAAATTATCAAATATAATCTTCGATAAAGAAGACAAAAATATTATTGCTTATAAAGTAGAGGCTCCCGAGGGTCTGGAAGTTCAAGCAAGTGCCGAAGCATCAATAGATATATCAGCTTTATTAGCGATCGGCGATATTGCTCATGGTGAAAAACAGTTCAAAAAATGTAAGGCTTGTCATAGCATTAAACAAGGTGGAGGAAATAAAATAGGTCCTAAACTTTGGAATGTAATGTTTAGACCAGTTGGGGCAATAACTGATTACAAATATTCTAAAGCTTTATCTACTTATGGAAAAGAATGGAGTTGGGAAGAAATGAACGGTTTTTTAATTAAGCCCTCAACATGGATTAAAGGTAATAAAATGGGATTTGCTGGACTTAAAAATGAAAAAGATAGAGCATCAGTACTTTTATATTTAAATCAAAATAGTGATAATCCAAAAACATTACCTTAACTTTCCAAAGCAATACAACAATATACTTTTTTGAACATGTACTCTATTCAGAGCTTGTTGCCAAACCTTGGACTGCTTTCCTAAAAAAACATCTTCTGAAACTTCATTTCCTCTTGGAAGACAATGTAAGAATATCGTTGAATTTTTTTTTGTTTTTTTCATTAAGCTCGAATTAATTCTATAATTTTTAAAATCTTTAATTTTTTTTAATTTATTAATTTTATCATTTAGCGAAACTACTTTATCTGAGAATATTACATCTGCATATTCGACTGCTTTTTTAGGATCATGAAAAAAATTGATTTTTCTCTTATTTTTTTTAACCCAATCCATAACAAATTTTGGAGGTCTATAACTCTTTGGACATCCAACATTCAAATTAAATTTAAATTTTACTGAAGAAGCTATTAAGCTATTTAAAACATTATTAGTATCGCCAATCCAACATATATTTAACTTCGATATGGGTTTTTTTTTAATTTCTTCTATAGTAAATATATCTGAAAGTACCTGACAAGGATGAGAGCTTGGGCTTAATAAGTTTATTATAGGAATAGTTAAATTTTTACTAAAGTCCTTAATTTTTTTATCACTACCCGTTCTAAGCATAAATCCATCACCATAAGTCGACAAAATTTTTGCAGTATCAGCTAATGTTTCTCCACCTTTTCCTAAATGTAATTCATTTGCTTTTATAGTTATTGATCCACCACCTAATTGAGATATTGAAAGATGAAAACTTAGACGAGTTCTAGAACTTTGCTTTTCATACATTTGAATTATTAATTTTCCCTTTAATGGTTTATCTTTATCAACATCAAGAGTGTTTAATTTTTTTCTTTTGTTCTTTCTTTTTTTTGCATCTTTCAAGATTTTTCTTAAATCCTTAGCGGGTATATCTTTAAGATTAATGAAATTCTTCATTATTATTTATACTCTCGACAAACTTTCTTAATTATCTTTAAAGCTAAATCAATTTCATTTTTTTTAACATTTAAAGGCGGCAAAATTCTAATTACATTTTCTGCCGCTCTGATAGTTAGTAAATAATTTTTTTCTAAAGATTTAATAAAATTTGATTGATCAAAATATAACTGTATTCCAATTAATAAACCTTTGCCTCTAATTTCTTTAATAATATTTGGATAATCTTTTTGAAGTTTATATAATTCTTTGTAAAAATATTTTGATATTTTTTTTAAATTATTAAAAAATCCTTTTTTAAAAATTTGATCCAAAACAGCATTTCCTACACTCATTGCTAATGGATTTCCTCCAAAAGTTGATCCATGACTTCCTGGGATCATTGATTTTGCAACTTTTTTTGTCATCAAAACTGCACCTAATGGAAAGCCTCCACCTATCCCCTTCGCTATAGGAACAATGTCTGGTTTTACTTTTGATTTTTCAAAAGCAAAGAAATCTCCTGTTCTACCTATTCCGCATTGAACCTCATCTAAAATTAACAATATTTTTTTTTCATTACAAATTTTTCTTAAATATTTAAGACATTTATCTGGTATAGGCTTAATACCTCCCTCACCCATTACAGTCTCTACCATTATTGCAGCTGTATTCTTTTTAATTTTGCTTCTAATATTTGGAAATCTTGGCTTAAATTTTCTAAATTCAATATGATCAAATCCTGGAACTTTAGGTCCAAATCCTTGAGTCATTTTTTTTGATCCACTTGCAAATATTGCCGCAATAGTTCTTCCATGAAATGAATTTTTTATACATAAAATTCTATTTTTATTTGGTTTGCCCTTTGAATAAAAATACCTTCTTGCGATTTTTATTGCTGCTTCAGTTGCTTCTGTTCCAGAATTTTGAAAAATAACATTATCAGCAAAAGTTTTTTGAGCAAGTCTTTTAGCAAGCATTTCTCCTTCGGGAATTATAAATGCATTTGATACATGCCATACTTTTTTCGACTGTTTATTGATTGCTCTAATTAGATTTTGATTAGCATGACCAAGTGAATTGACTGCTATACCTTGAACAAAATCTAGATATTTTTTTCCATTAGTAGCGTAAAGAAAGCTTCCTCTGCCTCTCTTAAAAGCAATTTTTCTTCTATTATAGTTTTTAGCTAATGCGCTCATTAATTTATTTATTATGATTTTATTTTATAACCTTTTTTATAAAGTATATATGAAATAAACCAGGTTAAAATTGATAGAATAATTAAATATATTAAGCTAAATTTAATTGAACCATCCATATTATTTATAAATGAATATCTAAATCCATCGATCATGTGAAAAAAAGGATTATATTGACTTAATACATTTAAAAAATTAGGCAGTCTTTCCACAGAATAAAAAGTACCTGATAGAAAAGATAGTGGAACAATAATAAAATTTGTAACAGTTGCCATATTATCAAATTTATCTGCCCATAATCCAGCTATGAAACCAACCGCGCCCATAATAAATGAACTTAGGAATAAATAGGCAAAAAATATTGAATAGTGTTTTATTTCTATTTCAATTAAAAATGAAAATAGAATTATTGAAATAATTGAGATCATTAATGATCTTGTTATCGATGCGAATATTATAGCTAAAGTGACTTCTGCAGCTGATAAAGGGGCGCCGATTAAATCAACAATATTTCCCATCACTTTTCCCATTAAAAGTGATGATGATGAATGAGAAAAGGATTGTTGAATAACTTGCATGGCTATTAAACCAGGTGCAAGAAACTCAATAAATGTTACACCTAAAACGTTTGGCCTATCATCTCCTAAAGCGAGAGAAATTACCAAAAGGAAAAGTATTGCCGTTACAACTGGTCCTATAATCGTTTGACCTAAAACTGAGAGAAATCTTAGAGTTTCTTTTAAATATAAAGTGTATGCACCAACCCAATTAATTCCAAATCTCTTTTCACCTATTTGATATTTCTTATCTAATTCAACCATAAGTCATTATTCATAAACTTTTTTTTAAAATTTTGTTAAAAAAACCAAAAAAATACTTGTTTTTATTTATATTGTATGAGCATCTCTATATTGTTATATAAATACTTAAAGCTACAATATATGGTATAAAATGGGCTGGACAGAAGAAAAGGTTAATAAGTTAAAAGAACTTTGGGGTAAAGGAAATACTGCAAGTCAAATAGCTGAAATTATTGGAGGCATAAGTAGGAATGCGGTAATCGGTAAAGCGCATCGTTTGAAACTTTCAGCAAAAATTATAAAAAGAACAAGAACAAACTCCTCAACAAATTTTAATTTCGAAGAAAAAAATAATATTCAAAAAAGAAGTAGAAAAGTTAAATTTAGATCATTGCTTTTAGATAAAAATTTTGAACCTGCAAAAAATTTAAGCTTAGAAGAGCTAAATGAAAATACTTGTAAATATATGGAAGGACACCCTAATGAATCCTCATCTTCATTTTGTGGTAGAAAAAATGTTGAAAAATTTTCTTATTGTCCTTTGCACTTAATAGTAGTTTTCCAGCCAAGAGGTAAAAAAGAAGATTTAACTGGCGAAGATGAAATACCTCAATTTATAGAAAAAAAAATAAAGTCAGCTTAAAAAAATAATTATTTTGAATATTCTCCACCATCTTTCCACATATATGCATATTTTTTTACTTCATGAGTGAACTTAAGTTTTGGTTGAACACCTATATCAAGATTAGATTTCATGTTGCCAGAAAGAATATTGTCATATTTTAAAAGTCTTAATTGATCTCTTGTTAATAAAGGTTTTGGAAATTTTTCTAAAAAAAAAGCCATTAACTTAGATATTGTTAAAGGAAAAGGTATTAATATTTTTTTTTTTTCTATTAAATTTGATAAATTTTCTATAATTTCTTTAAATGTCATTACATCTGGTCCAACACATTCTATAATTTCTGAAGATATATTGTTTTCAATTACACTTGAAATTATTTCTGTTATATCAGTAACATGCAGAGGAGAAAATTTAGTTTCTCCATTATAGTATAAAGGAAAAAATGGTAATAAATTTATAAGCGTCATAAAACTAGTTGTAAAATTATCATCAACAGAAAAAATAACGGATGGCCTAAGTATTGTTGATCCTGGAAAATTATTAATTATATTTTTTTCACCTTCTATTTTGCTTATAGCATAATTACTATCTTTTGCTTTATCAATTCCCAATGCAGAAAGATGAATAAATTGTTTTAGTTTATTTTTTTTACAAATTTTAGAAATCAAGGATGGAAAATGGACATGAATATTTCTAAAAGTATTTTTTTTATTTTCATAAAGTATTCCGATAAGATTTATACATATATCCTTTCCGCTGATAATATTATTTAATCTTTCTTCATCAAATATATTTGCCTCAACAATTTCAATATAGCCTGGGTTCCCTTGAGTTTTTAATATAGACCCTTTTTTATGTTTGTTTCTAGTAACAACTGTTACTAAATGATTATTTTTAGTTAATCTTCTTATTAAATGACGACCTATTTGACCTGAACCACCGAAGACTAGAATATTTTTTCCTATCATATATAAACGTTTTAAAATGAATGTAGATATTAAATTACACAAAAAGGACTTACCAGATGATTACAGGGTAAGCAATACTATTGCTATTGACTGTGAAATGGGAGGTTTGAATGTAAATAGAGATCCACTTTTTCTTGTACAAATCTCTTCGGGGAATTTAGATGCACATATTATTCAATTAGATAGAGAAAATTATCAAGCACCAAAATTACTTAGTATACTTGAAGATAATAAAATCAAAAAAATATTTCATTATGCAAGAGCGGACTTGGGTTTTCTTAAAAATTATTTAAACGCAAATATTGAAAATATAGAATGCACAAAAATTAAATCTAAACTTTGTAGGACATATACGGATAAACATGGTTTAAAAGATTTAATAAAAGAAGTTATCGGCATAGATGTAAGTAAACAATTTCAATCTTCTGATTTTGGTGGCAAACTAAGTGAGGCCCAAATAAAATACTGCGCAAACGATGTTATTTATTTACATAAGATTAATAATTTTTTAGATAAAATATTACTAAGAGAGAATAGATCAGATTTATATAAAAGAACTATAAGTTTTATTAAAACTAGAGTAGATCTTGACCTAGCATCTTTTAAAGAAGATATTTGGTCTCATTAATGAAAAAAAAAAACTTTATACCTATAGCTAAAGATGTAATTGAAGCAGAAATAAAATCTTTAAAAAAGTTAAAATCAAATATCAATCAATCTTTTAACAATGTAGTTGAAGCGATAATTAATTGTAAAAATGGCAAAGTTATAATTTCAGGAATTGGAAAATCTGGAATTATAGGACAAAAAATTTCTTCTACTTTGGCATCAGTCGGTATACCATCATTTTATGTAGATGCAGCATCTTGCTCACACGGAGATTTAGGGAAAATTAGCTCAAATGATGTTCTTATCTTAATAAGTTTCAGTGGCGAAAGTTCAGAGCTAAAAAATATTATTCAGTATGCAAATAGAAATAAAAAAATAACTTTGATTGGGATAGTTTCAAAAAAAAATTCTCTTTTATATAAATCTTCAGATTTAAAATTACTCATTCCAAATGTTTTAGAAGCAGGGCCAGGAAATATTGTTCCAACATCATCTGCAGTAATTACTCTTAGTATTGGTGATGCTTTAGCAATATCAACTATGAATTATAGAAAATTTGGTAAGTTAGATTTTAAAAAATTTCATCCAAGTGGAAGTTTGGGAACTAAATTAAAAACTGCTGAAGATTTGATTGCAAAAAAAACAAAAATTCCATTTATTAATCAAAATTCTGATATGAACAAAGCTTTAAAAATAATGAGAAAATCAAATATGGGTATAATAATTGTAAGGGATAGAAAAAATAATACTGTAGGAATTATATCTGATGGTGACATAAAGAGAATAAAAAATAAAAATACTGATTTTAAAAAAATAAATGCAAAAAATATTATGAAAAAAAATCCAATCAGCGTAGATAAAGACACACTAGCATCAAAATGTTTGTCAATAATGTCTGATAAAAAAATTACATGCTTATGCGTCCATAGCAAAAAAAATAAAATGAAAACAATTGGAATTTTACATATTCACTCTATATTGAATTCAAATATTCAATAAATGAACATAAAAACTGTAATTCAATTATTAATTTTTTTCATAATAGTTATTTTTTTATACTTTTTTATTAAAAATACTTTTCTACAAGAACAAAAAGAAATTGTTTCCTTAGATCTTAGTAAAGAAGAAATTATTGAAGAAATAAAAACTGATAAAAAAGAAAAAAATATTATTGAAAAAATAAATTACATTTCAATTGACGCAGAAGGTAATGAATATATATTAAGTGCAGATCACGGAAAAGAGAGTATAGAAAATCCTGATATAATAATTTTAGAGAAAGTTGTAGGTAAAATAAAATTAAAAGGAAAATCAGATATAGAAATAAAGTCTGATTTTGCTATGTATAATTCTATAACATTTGACACAAAATTTTATGAAAATGTTTTAGGTTCTTTTGATGATAGCAAAATTTCTTCTGATAATTTGGATTTATTTTTTAAGAATAACAAGGCTAAAATGTATAATAACATCAAATATCTAGATAAAAATACTGATGCTAATGCCGATGAAATATCATTCAATTTATTAAATGGTGATGTTAATATAAAAATGTTTGATAAAAATCAGAAAATTTTGATAATAAACAATTAAATAATATGGCTATAATTAAAAAATTTAGGATAACAACATTTAAAAAAGAAATTAATAAAATTACATTAAAAAAAATTTCACTTTCATATAACAAAAGACAAATTTTAGATGACGTTTCATTCAATATTCGTGAAGGAGAAATATGTGGTTTACTTGGGCCGAATGGAGTTGGAAAATCCACTATTTTTAACATAATTACTGGCTTAGTAAAACCTGATTACGGAGATATATTTATTAATCAAAAAATTGTTACCAGTCTTCCAATTTATAAAAGAGCAATTGACTTTGGTCTAAGTATTGTACCTCAAACTGGTGGTGTTTTTTCAAATCTCACGTGTATAGAAAATCTTAAAGCAATTAGTGAAATAGTTGTTGAAAAGAAAGAAGAAAGAAATTTTAAAATTGAAAAAATGATATCAAAGTTCGAGTTAGATGCGGTAAAAAATACCAAAGCAATGCATCTTTCTGGAGGGCAGCGCAAGAAGGTCTCGATTGCAATGTCTTTAATGTCAGATCCAAAAATAATTTTAATGGATGAACCATTTCAAGGATTGGATATAATGTCTACAAGAGATCTTCAGGAAACAATTGTAAATCTTCAAACAGAAGATAATAGTAGGTGCTGTATAATTTCAGATCATGCGGCTAGAGATTTGTTGGCAATAAGCGATAGAGCAATAATTTTAGCAAATAAAAAAATTATAGCTCAAGGTACACCATCAGAACTAATAAATAATACAAATGCAAGAAATCTTTATTTTGGAGATGCATTTAAAATTAGTTAATCTTTTTAATGAAGAAAATTGTTTACATAAATGAAAGAATAAAAAGTTTTAATAAAAAAATTTATGTACCCGGTGATAAAAGTTTATCCATAAGATGGATATTAATGGCCTCCCAAGCTGTTGGGACATCTGAAGCATATAATTTATTAAAATCAGAAGATGTATTAAGTGCTCTGAATGCAGTAAAAAAGCTTGGAATTAATTATAGAATTAATAAAAAAAATTGTAAAATTTTTGGAAAGGGTCTTAATGGATTTGATTTTAAAAATAACACAATAATTAATGCTGGAAACTCAGGAACACTAGCAAGATTAATTTTTGGACTGTTAGTAAAATCAAAAAACCAAATTATTTTAAAAGGTGATAAAAGTTTAACAAAAAGGGATTTTTCAAGAGTTATAAAGCCTATGAAAATGTTTGGTCAAAATATAAAATCAAAAAACCAAAAATTACCAATAAAGATTAAAGGAACTGATTATCCTAGGCCCATTAACTATTATGAAAATAAAGGTAGTGCACAGGTCAAAAGTTCGATTTTATTTGCTGCAATGAAAACACCTGGAACAACAATTATAAAATCTATTCCATCTAGAAATCACACAGAAAAATTATTTAAGTATTTAAAATTACCAATAAAAATTTCTAAAAATAAAAAGTTCGATTTTATATCTTTTACAGGAACAAAAAATTATAAAGCATTCAATTATACAATTCCTGGGGATATAAGTTCTAGTTCATTTTTTATAGTTCTAACATTATTAACTAAAAATTCTAAAATTTTAATTAAAAACGTAAACGTAAATAATTCAAGAACTGGAATTATAGATATATTAAAAAAAATGAATGGAAAAATAAAAATAAAAAATAAAAAAATATATAAAGGAGAAGAGATTGCAGATATAGAATGTAAATACTCTCCTAATCTAAAAGGAATTAAAATTGATCCCAAGATTAATAGTAGAGCAATAGATGAATTAATATTAATTTTTTGCTTAGTATGTGCTAAGGCCAAAGGAGTTAGCTATGCAAAAAATCTTGGAGAACTTAGACATAAAGAACAGGATAGATTGGAATTTGTATTAAAATTTCTAAAAACGATAGGAATTAAAACAATAGAAAAGAATAATAATTTAAAAATTTATGGTAATCCAAATCTAAAATTGAAAGGATCATATGTAGTCAAAAACTTTATGAAAGACCATAGAGCTTTTATGCTATCATGTATTGCAGCACTTACACTTGATGGAAAGAAGAAATTTATTATTCATGATGCAGACTCTATCAATACATCTTTTCCAAATTTTATATCATTATTAAAAAACCTAGGAGCAAAAGTTAATTGACAAAAAAAAATATAAAATTTTCAATTGCTATTGATGGAGGTAGTGCATCAGGTAAAACTACTGGGAGTAAAATAATTTCAAAAGAATTTAAATTTAAACTTCTTTCATCTGGAAAGTTGTATAGATACTTGGCTTTTAAAATTATAAAAAATAAAAAAAAATATGATCAAAAATTTATAAGTAGCCAAGCAAAAAAAATAAATTTACCAAAATTGAAAAATAAAGAGCTAAATAACTTAGAAGTAACAAAATTATCAGCAATAATTGCAAAGAAAAAATATATAAGAAATGAATTAAAAAAATTTCAAAAAGATTTTATAAAAAAAAATAAAAAAGTTATAATTGAAGGAAGAGATATTGCTTCGAAAATTATGCCAAATGCCGATTTAAAAATTTTTTTTAGATGTTCTTTAAAAGAAAAAGCAAAAAGAAGACTTAAAGATTATAAAAAGACAAATAAAAAAATAAAATTAAGTGAAATCAAAAAATCATTAAAATTAAGGGATTTTAGTGATAAAAATAGAAAAGAAAGTCCCTTGCTTTTTGTTAAAGGTGCTGTATTAGTTGACACCACTAAATTAACTTTAATGCAAATGAAGCTAAAATTAATTAATTTAGTTGAGAGAGAAATAACAAAAAAATATGGAAATATATAAAGATCTAAATACTCAAAAAAATAAAGATTTCGAAAATTTATTAAATTCACAATTATCTAAGGTTAAAATAGAAGAAGGAAAAATCATAGATGGTACGGTAACTAAAATAACAAATAAGTTTGTTTTTTTATTTGTTGAAGGTCTAAAATCAGAACCTGTTTTAGATATTAATGAATTAAAAAGTTTAAATTTAATTGATAAAGTTAAAGAAGGTTCAAAAGTAGCAGTTCTTTTAGAAAAAATTGAAGATAAAAATGGAGATGTTATTGTTTCAGCAACTAAGGCTCAAAAAATAAAAGGTTGGTATGAGCTGGAAAAAGCTTACGAAAAAAATGAACCTATAATGGGAAAGATTACTTCAAAGTGCAAGGGTGGAGTGATAGTAGAGCATATCGAAACAGGATCTTTGATGTTTTGCCCTGGATCGCAAATATCAGATAAACCTTTAAAAGATATTTCACATTTGATGAACGAACCTCAAAAATTTGCTTTAATTAAATTAGACAAAATTAGAGGCAATGCATGTGTTTCTAGAAGACAAATAGTGTCTTCAAGTAAAAAAGAAGATAAAGCAAAAATAATAGAAAAATATAAAGTTGGAGACAAGATTAAAGATGCTGTTGTTAAAGGCTATAGTTCTTTTGGCTGTTTTTTTGGAGTAAACAATGGTGAACTGGATGTGCTAGTGCATTTACAAGAAATTTCCTACTCAAGAATTAATCATCCAGATGAAGTTTTTAATATTGGTGAGAAACATGACTTATTAGTTATTTCAGTTGACAAAGAAAAATTACAAGTTGGTTGTTCAATCAAGCAACTGTCACCAGATCCATTTGAACACATTTCAAACTATGAATTAAATAAACTATATAAAGTAAAAGTTGTTAAAATAACTGATTATGGATGTTTCTGTGAATTAGAACCTGGACTAAGTACATTACTTCATTCAAGCGAACTGAGCTGGACTAAAAAAAATGTCAGCGCTAAAAAAATATTTAAAATTGGTGATATTATTGATTGTGTAATAACTGAAATTGATAAAGATAAAAGAAGAGTTGCAATATCTCATAGATTAACAAAAGAGAATCCTTATGATGCTTTAGAAAAAAAATATCCTGTTGGATCTGAAATTGAAGGAAAAATATCAAGTATTAATGAATATGCAATTTACTTATATATAGAAGCTTTTGATATTGATGTATTTTTACACTCAAATGATATTTCTTATACGGGAAATCCAGAAGAAGAATTAAAAAAATACAAAAAAGGTGATGTTTTAAAAGTTCAAGTTTTAGAAATAAAAAAAGATGATCAAAAAGTAAGGGTTGGATTAAAACAAACAACAGCTGATCCAATGGATTATTTTAAAAATAAAAAAATTAATGATGTTGTGACTGTAAAAGTTATATCTTCTGACAATAAAGGTTTAATTGTTAAGCCTGAAAATTCAGATTTAAATATTTTAATAAAAAAATCGCAAATTGCAATTAGTGCCGCTGATGCTAGACCTTCAAGATTTGTAGGCGGTGAAAGAATTGATGCTGCTATATCAGAAATTGATTTGGGAAAAAGAAAAGTATATCTTAGTATAAAATTATTAGAAGAGTTACAAAATAAAGAGGCTGTATCTAAGTTTTCATCTCCTCTTTCTGGAAAAAACTTACCTTTTTCATCTCTTTCTGATAAATTAAAAAAAGACAAAAATTAAAGTAAAGAGCAGTTAAATAATTTGGCACTAGTAAAATCAAAAATATTAAAAAATCTATCTGATAATTATCCAAATTTTTTAAAAAAAGACTTATCTAAATTAATTGAAATAACACTTTCTAAAATAGAGAGTGCCCTAGAAAAAAATGAAAGAGTTGAATTAAGAGACATTTTTACTTTAGAAACAAGAACTCAAAAGCCTAGAATATCAAGAAACCCAAAAACTCAAGAAAAAATTGAAATTTCTAAAAAAAAAATAGTTCATTTCAAAATGTCAAAAAAATGGTTTAATAATTTAAATAATGAGTAAAAAAATATTTATTGCTTGTGATACAAAAAAAATTTCAACAGTTAAAAATATAATTAAACATTCTAATACAAAAAAATTAAAAGTTGGCTACAAATTTGGTCTAGAATTTATTAATTCTAAAAATGGAAGATCTTTTATATCTAAAATTAAAAAAAAAACTATTTTTGCTGACTTGAAATTAAATGATATACCTAATACGTGCGCTTCCACAGTAAAAGCAATAAAAGATCTCAAAATTAATTATTTAACTATTCATATAAGTTCTGGATTAGATGCATTAAAAGCAACAAAAAAAGTTTGCGGTAATATAAAATTAGTTGGCGTCACTACACTTACATCAATAGATGATTATTCTTTAAAGCAAATCGGATATGATAAAAAATTAAACAAATTAATAATTCACCAGTCTAAACTTGCAAATAAAGCAAACCTGGATGCAATTGTGTGCAGCGCTCAAGAGCTAAAATATGTAAGAAAGATATTTAAAAAAGAAATCATTACTCCTGGAATTAGATTGAATTCAAAAAAAAATGATCAAAAAAGAATATCAACACCCAAAGAAGCTTTTAAGATGGGATCTGATTGGCTAGTTATTGGAAGACCAATTACAAAAGGGAATATAAAAAAAAATATTATAAAATTAATTAATCATCTTAATATATAATGGATGCAAAAATCTGTGGTGTTAAAGATTCAGAAACTTTAGCTTATATTGTAAATAACAGCCAGCCTCCTAAATATATTGGTTTCATAACTAATTACCCTAAATCTAAAAGATATATCAAATATAAAGACCTTAAAAAACTAATTAATATAGATAAAAAAAAAACTAACTTTGTTTCTGTTCTT
>CACDEU010000025.1 GCA_902551895.1 uncultured Pelagibacteraceae bacterium
AATTTTAATTTTTTTTTAAAAATTTAACTCTTTATAAATTCAATTTTTCCGCTAATCAAATTCACTTTAAAATTTTACAAGTGCAGATTTTATTTTTTTTTAAAAAAGAGAATAATCTTATTGCATTAATTACTGATAGGTTTTAATTGAACTTCTTCCATGAAAAATATTTTAAACAAAAAACCAGAAAACTTTTCTATTAAAAAAATAGAGTGGAGCAAAATTCAGCAAGATATGAAAGAAAAATTAGGAAACGATATTTATGAATCATGGTTAAAAAAAATCGATTTTGTTGATGAATTTAGTAATTACATATTAATCTCTGTATCTACAAGATTTATTAGAGATTGGATAACATCTAGATATCTTGACCAAATTTTACAAATTGTAAAAGTTCACAGAAAAGAGATTTCAAGGATAGAATTTATAATTAACGATCAAAAAAAAGAGATAATAAATTTAGAAAATAAAATTAATGAAAGTCAAAAAAATAATAAAGATAATCAAAACATATCATTTATTAAAGACTCTTTTTTTCAATATAATCGAATTGATCCAAATAAAAATTTAGAAAATTTTATAATTGGCCCTAGTAACAAATTAGCATTCGAAGCATCCAAAAAAGTTTCAGAAGATCTATCTCATTATAATCCTCTATATTTATATGGAGGAGTTGGCATGGGCAAAACTCATTTATTAAATGCAATTGGTCTAAATCTAAAATCTAAAAAAAAAATTATGTTTATTTCAGCTGAAAGATTTATGTATCAATTTGTAAAGTCAATCAAAACTAACGAAATGGTAAAATTTAAGGATTATTTTAGAAATACAGATATATTGTTAATTGATGATATTCAATTTATGAATGGCAAAGAAGCAATGCAGGAAGAATTTTTTCATACTTTTAATGCTCTCATTGATAAAGGGTCTCAAGTAATTGTTTCTGCTGATAGACCACCTAATAAATTATCAAGAATACAAGAGAGAATAAAATCTAGATTTGCAGGAGGTTTAGTTGTTGATATTCAAAATCCAGATTATGAACTAAGGTATAAAATTGTTAGAGCTAAAATAGACGAACTTAAACTAAATCAATCAACTACTATAAATGTTCCAGAGGAAATTCAAAAATTTATAAGTTCAGAAATTAGTACAAGCATTAGAGAATTAGTTGGGGCGTTAAATAGGATTGTTTCATTTTCTAGAATATACAATAAATTACCTACCCTTGCAGAAACTAAAGCAATTCTTAAAGATTTACTAAATTTATCAGAAAATAAAGTAACTATAGATTTAATCCAAACCATTGTTTGTCAATTTTTTAAAATAAGTAAAAATGAAATGTTGTCAGCAAGAAGATCTAGATATTTAGTTAGACCAAGACAAACAGCTATATATTTAGCTAAATTACTTACTTCAAAATCATTGCCTGAAATTGGAAGATCTTTTTCAAATCGAGATCATACTACTGTTATTCACTCGGTAAAAACGATTGAAAGATTAAGAAATGAAGATAAGGAATTAAATCTAAATATAGATAATTTAAAAAATAAAATTCTATATAACAAAGAAAATGAAATTTAGTTTAAATCAACAAGACCTTCAAAAATCTTTAAATTATTGTCAAGGTGTAATTGAAAAAAGAAGTACTTTGCCAATACTATCAAATGTATTATTAGATGCATCATCTTCAAAGTTAACAATAACAGCTACAGATTTAGATTTAATTTTTATTCATCAAATATCAAATGTTGAAATTATTGAAGAAGGAAAAACTACAACTTCTTCATCAATTATGTATGATATAGTTAGAAAATTCTCTTCAGGAAAAAAAATTAATTTTTCAAGTGTTGGAGAAAATAAAATCCATCTAGAGTCTGAAAAATCAGATTTTAATTTAAATTGTATAAGTGCTGCTGAATTTCCTTTAACAGATGAAGATTTTAATAAAAATGAATTTTCTATTAACTCAAAAAGTTTACTTAAACTTCTTAATAAGTGTAAGTTTTCAGTTTCTAATGATGAAACTAGGCACTATCTAAGTGGTATTTTTTTTCATCAGACGCAAATTGATGATAAATTTTTTCTAACATCTGCTGCAACTGATAGTCATAGAATGTCTATTTCTAAAGTAAGATTAAATGAAAAAATTGATTTTGAACCTATAATTTTACCTAAAAAAACTATTTTTCAGCTTTGTTCTTTGCTTGAAGATCATGAAGGAGATGTAAAAATTTCTAATATAAAATCAAAAATTAAATTTGAATTAAATAATAGTATTTTAATTTCAAAATTAATTGATGGAAAATTTCCAAATTATGTTCAGGTTATACCAAAAGAAAATCAAAAAAAACTTCAAGTAGAGCTAAAATCATTTTTGAATTCTGTTGATAGAGTTGCATCAGTATCTTTAGACAAGAAAGATGGAGTAAAGTTTAGTTTAAAAAAAGATGTACTTGATCTTTCAGTCAATAACACAAATAGTGGAGATGGAAAAGAAAGTCTAAATGTTAAATTCGATCATGATTTAGATATAAGTTTTAATTCTAGATATTTAATTGATGTTGCGTCTCAGCTTGATGGTGATCATATAGAAATTTTTTTAAAAGATACAGGTTCACCAGCATTAATTAAAGATCCAGGAGATTTTGATAGTATTTTTGTTGTAATGCCAATGAAAGGTTAAATTATATTATCTATCTCTTCATATATTTTTTTTTGAAGCATATCTGTGAATTGATCTGGATTCATACCAGGTTTTATAGGATCTAGAATTGAGATAGTTATTGTTTTGTTTGATTTTAAGCTACCAGTTTTTGGCCAAACACTTCCAGAATTAAGAGCAACAGGCTGGCAAAAAATATTTAATTCTTCATAAATCCTTTTAACTCCTTTTTTAAATGGAGTTCTATCTAATACGTCGACTCGTGTGGCCTGTGGAAAAATAATTATTGGTCTTCTTGAACTATTTGTGTGTTTTTTAATTTTATCTGAAAAGCCCAAATTATCTTTAGTGATTTTGTTTCTGTCAATTGATATAGAGCCAATTTTTTTTAAGTGCCATCCAAAAACGGGTATACTTAATAATTCTTTCTTTAAAATAAAAACTGGTGAATTAAACAGTGCTTGTAAAAAAAATGTTTCAAATTGTGATTGATGAGCACAAGCAATAAAAAATTTTTCATTATTTAAAATCTTTTCCTTTCCTTTGATTACAATTTTTGTTGATAAAAATATTTCTAAGCAAAATTTAGACCAAAAACCAAGAATTTTACCACCATAAATTATAATTTTTTTAGGAAAAACCAAAGCTGGCAAAAACAATATACAAACAACAATAACTCCAAAATAAAAAAAAAATAGAAAAAATGCTCTTTTAATCATTAATTTAAAAGTTAAGTAATCTCGTTTAACTTTTGTCTTTTTGTTATAATTTTTGTTGAAGACTTATTTACTAAAATTTCCACTGGTTTTGTTCTTAAGTTGTAATTAGAACTTAAAACCATTCCATAAGCTCCAACATCGCATATAATGACCATATCTCTTTGGTATATTTTTTGATATTTTGAAACTGTTAAGAATTTATCTGTAGTTTCACAAATTGGTCCAACAAACTCATGTTTTTTTATTATTTTTACTCCACTTAGTTTTGATGGTACAATTTTATGTTTTGCTCCATAAAGGGCCGGTCTAATCAAATCATTCATAGCTGCATCTAAAATTACAAAATTTTTTGAATTATTTTTTTTAATATATGTAATCTTTGAAATTAAATATCCAGCATTACCAACAATCGATCTACCAGGCTCAAAAATTATTTTAGCATTATTTTTGCTTAAAAAAGATTTTATTAATTTATTATATTTCGAATAATTTAATTTTCTTAATTTTTTTTCATATTGTATACCCATTCCACCACCTAAGTCTATGTATTCAAATTTATATTTTGATTTTTGAATTATTTTATTAACTTCCTTCAACATATTTTTGTAAGGTATATGACTAGTAATTTGACTTCCAATATGTACACTTAAACAGATAATATTAATAAATTTTGAGTTTTTATATTTTATAAGTATTTTTAAAATTTCTTTTCCATTTAAACCAAATTTATTTTCCTTTTTACCTGTAGATATTTTCTTTAAAGTTTTAGCATCTATGTCAGGATTAAGTCTTAAACCTATATTTATTTTTTTTTTACTTTTTTTTGCAATTTTTTCGATTTCAATAATTTCATTCTCTGATTCTGCATTGATTAATAAAATTTTTTTATTTATAGCAAATTTCAGTTCTTCTACAGTTTTACCAACACCAGAAAATACAATTTTTTCAGGTTTTATTTTTGCTTTTAAAGCTACTAAAAGCTCTCCTTTGGAAACTACGTCAGCACCCAAGCCAAATTTATTAATTAAACTTAAGATATGTAAATTGGCATTCGACTTTACCGAAAAGCAGATTAATGGATTTATAGTTTTAAATTTTTTTTTAAAATTAATTATATTATCTTTTATTTTACTATAAGAATAAACGTATGAGGGAGTTCCAAATTGTCTTGCTATATTTTTAGCACTAACATTTTCTATATAGAAGTGCCCTTTTTTATATCTCATTAAATTATTTTTTTTTGATTAATATAATTGTACTTACTTTCCTTGTATTCTGGGTCAGCTTTTTTACCACATGAAACAGCTAAAAATAAAAGAATAACAATTAATATAAAATTTTTTATCATTTTGATTCTTTTTTATACTTTTTTATCATCTTCTTAACATTTTCAAAAGAAGTACCGCCATATGATTTTTTTGATTTTATTGAATTTTCTAAATCAAAAAGTTTTAAAACATCTTCATTAAGCTTAGGTTCTATTTTTTTTAATTCTTTTAAAGTTAATTCATTTAATTTAATATTTTTATTTTCTGCATAATTTACAATTTTAGAAGTTATTTGATATGCTTTTCTAAATGGTAAATTATGAGACTTAACGATATAATCTGCCAGGTCCGTTGATGTTGTATAACCAATATTTGCTAATTCATACATTCTTTTTTTATTAGGAGTAAAATTTTTTAAAACCTCTGTAAGTATTAAAATACAATTTTTTATTTGATCAAAAGATTTAAATACTAATTCTTTATCATCTTGTAAGTCTTTAAAATAAGAAAGAGGAAGTCCTTTTAAAATAGTAAGCATTGAAAACAAGTTACCAAAACTATTTCCCGTTTTTCCTCTTAGATATTCTAGTGGGTCAGGATTTTTTTTATGGGGCATTATAGATGATCCGGTAACAACTTTATCATTAAGTTTGATTAATCTAAAAGCATCAGAATTCCATATGATAAATTCTTCCGCAAGTCTTGAAATGTGTATAGAGCAAACTGATACTGAATATAAAAAATCTAAAACAAAGTCTCTATCTGAAACAGTATCGATCGAATTATTTGTTGGTTTTTTAAATTTTAGTTTTTTTGATGTGTAGTTTCTATCAATATTAAAACTTGTTCCAGCTAAAGCAGCAACACCCAAAGGGTTTTCTGATAGATTTTCTAAATTATTTTTAAATCTTATTTTATCTCTTTCGAACATTTCAACATAAGCTAAGAGGTAGTGAGCAAAAGAAACAGGCTGTGCATTTTTTAAATGGGTAAAGCCTGGCATTATAGTTTTAATATTTTTTTCAGCATCTTTAATAATAACTTTTGTTAACTTATTTAAATGACCAATAACTTCGTTTGTTGCACTTTTTAACCAGAGTTTAAAATCAGTAATTACTTGGTCGTTTCTGGATCTTCCTGTATGAATAAAACCCGCATCTTCTCCAATAATTTCAAACAATCTATTTTCAATATTCATATGAATATCCTCAAGATTAGAATTAAAATTGAATTTTTTTTTTATAATTTCATTTTGTATTTTATTTAAACCCCAAATTATTTTATTTTTAATTTTAAATGATAAAATTTTTTGTTTAAATAACATTTCAACATGAGCAATTGACCCTCTTATATCTTCTTTAAAAAGTCTTTTATCCACATTGATTGAACTACCAACTTTTTTGAAAATTGAAGAAGTATCTTTCTTTATTCTTATATTCCAAATAGCCTTATTGTTTTTATTTTGTACCATGTTATGTAACTATACCCTTTAGAATGAAATTATTAACATTAAAATTTATTTTAATTTTTATATATCTAATATCATCAAGTTCATCATATGCAATACAACAGCCAAATTTAAAGAATTTAGTAATACATAAAGATCCAATAAAACTAGAAAAAATAAATTTTAAAAATATAAATAATGAAATTATTAATCTAAGTGATTTTAAAAATTCATTAATTATAATTAATTTTTGGGCTACTTGGTGTGCACCGTGTATAGAAGAAATGCCATCATTAAATAAGTTGCAATCAAACACAGATTTTAAAAGCTTAGAAATAATTCCCATTAATATTGGAAGGGATAGTGTTGAAAAATCAAGTGATTTTTATAAAAAATTAAAAATAAATAATTTAGAATTATATTTTGACGAAAGTGTAGAATTAGCAAATAAATTTTTATTAAGGGGTTTACCAACAACAATATTCGTTAACAAAAATGGAGAAGAGTTTGCTCGAATAATAGGATATGTAGATTTTGATAATAAAAAAATTATTGAATGGCTTAAGGAGTATGACTGAAATTTTTTTTATTTATGAAATTTAGTTTAGATACAAAAATAATAAAACCTGAAAACAATAATATTAAAAATGCTGTAATTTTACTTCATGGTTATGGAGGAGATGGTAACGATATTAGTGCCATTACATTAAATTGGAAAAGATTTTTACCAGAAACAATATTTTTATGTCCCAATGGTCATGAAGTATGTCCTATAAATCAAAATGGTTTTCAGTGGTTTGATTTAGAAAAGGATGATCTTGATTATATACTTCAAGAGTCAATTAAAGCAGAAAAAAAATTAAATTTATTTATAAATGAAATTAAATCAGAATTTAATTTAAATAATTCTAAAATTTGTCTTTCAGGATTTAGTCAAGGTTGTATGATTTCAATAAATTTAGGCTTAACTATGGAAGAAGAATTTAATTGTGTTGTAGGATTTTCAGGAAAAATAATTGACAAAGAAAATATTTCTAAAAGAATAAAATCCAAAACAAAAATACTTTTGATTCATGGAGATCAAGATGTTGTTGTTCCACCAAGTAATTTACTTGAAGCAAAAGATTTTTTAATGAGACATAAAGTAAATGTTGAAACAAAAATGATAGATAATTGTGGCCATCATATTCCTATCGAAGCCTCAAGTGTTGCACTAAATTATATAAAAAAAAACTTATATTTTAAATAAATCTTTATTAAATATTTTGTAGCATTGATTAATAAAATTAATTAAGTTAATCTTAAATTATGAATAACTCTTTTGATTTAAATATGTCTTTAGAAAAATGCCCTGCACTTGTTTTAAATGCAGACTATAGACCTTTAAGTTACTATCCACTTTCTTTATGGTGTTGGCAGGACTCGATAAAGTCTGTTTTTTTAGACAGAGTATCAATAGTAAGTTATTATGATAGGATTATAAGAAGTCCTTCATTTAGCATGAAGTTACCAAGTGTAATTGCTTTAAAAAGTTATATTAGACCACAAACAAATCCAAATTTCACAAGATTCAATGTTTTTTTGAGAGATAAGTTTTCTTGTCAGTATTGTGGAGATAAAAAGGAATTAACATTTGATCATTTACTTCCAAGATCAAAAGGAGGAAAAACTAATTGGGACAACGTAGTAACAGCTTGTTCTGCTTGCAATGTTCAAAAAGGTGGTAGGTTGCTTAAGTTTTCTGGAATGACTTTAAATCAAAAGCCGTATCAACCTACAACAGAAGACTTGCATAAGAATGGAAAAAATTTTCCTCCAAACTTTTTACATAAAAGCTGGATGGACTATTTATATTGGGATGTGGAGCTAGAACCTTAATTAAATTTTTTCTGAAATACGGATCGCAATTCTTGATCCAGTTTTAATAATTTTATCCATGACTGAATAAAGGCCATCTTTTGTTGCCCCTTCTTCATATGCGATATCTTTATGGTGTAGTTCATCATCTCTAAATTTAACTATTTTATTTTTAAGATCTTTTTCATCATCATTTATTTGTTCAATTTGATTTTGGTAATGTTCATCAATTACCTCTTCCACAGAAGCAGTACATAACATAGTTGCCTTTTTTCCCAATAAAGTAGATCCAAAGCCAAGTCCAACACCTAATAAATCCCATAAAGGTAAAAATTTTGTAGGTTTAATACTTCTTTTTTTAATTTCGTTTTCAAAATAATTGCAATGTTCTCTTTCATGAAGTTGCATTTCTTCAATTTTTTTTTTTAACTTTTCATCTTTTACTATAGTATTTAGCGCTAGAAGTTGTCCTTCATAAATTTTAATTGCACCTCTTTCTCCAGCATGGTCAACTCTAATAAATTCTTCTATTTTATTTTTATTTATTTTTTTCATTTTTAATTACTTTTAAAATTAATATAAAAATTATAAATGATAACAAAAAGTTTATTGTCGCAAGAGATAATCCAAAAATCTTAAAATCTACATTTTTACAACTATTTACCTCAGAATTAAGTATTTTTAAAAGTTCATTTTTATCTATAATATCTAGAGAATTGCCAGTGCATCCCGAAAATTCTTTAAAAACTTCTTGTTCTATTCCAAAATGATATCCAGAAAGTAGAAAACTTGAAAAGAAAACTAACAATAAAGCGTATAGCCAAAATAAATTTTTTGAATAACTTATTCCCAGAAAAGTAATAAAAATTGCGATTAGATAAGGTATTCTTTGATAAATACATAATTTACAAGGAGGATAGCCTAAAAAAAATTCTATATATAAGGCTATCAATAATGATAGCAAAGAAATAGTAAAAATAATTATATAAAATCTTTTTATTTCAAAAATATTTTTCATTAAGTTATATTAAAAAATTATTTAAAAATTTATAAATAAAAAATGCGAAAATTATTAAAATTGCAGAAACAATTATAGACACTTTAAACAACTTCTTTTCTATTAATAATTTCATTGCTGGACCAAAATTTCCAATTAAAAATGCGACTAAGAAAAATCTTGAGCCTCTTGTTAATAAAGCAATAATAATAAAATATATAAGGTTAAAATGTATAAACCCGCTACTTATGGTTAAGAGTTTAAAGGGAACAGGGGAAAAACCTGCTATTGCAAGTAAAGTTATCCAGGCTATTATTCCTCCTTCCGAAGAGACCTTATTTTTCCAGAAAGCTGGGTCTACACCATAAAATTCAAAAATCTTTATTCCAATTTCATTAAAAAAAACATAACCAATAAAATATCCCAAGCAAGCTCCAAGAACAGAGCCTACCGTTGCGATTAAAGCTATTTTAATCCATTCATGTTTTTTTGCTATTGTCATTGGAATGATTATTACATCAGGGGGTATTGGAAATATGAAACTTTCTATAAATGAAATAAAACCTAAAAAAAATTTTGATTTTTTATGACCTGCTAATTTAATAGACTTTAAATAAAGTTCTTTGAACATATTTTCTTTTAATACAATAATTCTTCTTATACTATTAGTTTATAAACAAATTAATGACAATTAAATGAGGGCGAATGGCGGAACTGGTAGACGCGTTGGACTCAAAATCCAATAGTAGCAATACTGTGAGAGTTCGATTCTCTCTTTGCCCACCAAAAAATTATGGATTTAAAAAAAATAAATAGTTTAACACAATTATTTTTTCTTCAGTATGAAGCGCAAAAAGATAAAAATAAAACATTATTATCATCTCTTAAAGAACCAAGAAAAGATTATAGCTGGCAAGAAACATTTAATTTAATTAATAAATTATCAAAAGAAATAAAAAAATATGTAAATAAAGGTGATAGATGTTTATTAATTTCTGAAAACAGACCTGAATGGTTTGTTTCTGACTTATCTACAATGTTATCAGGATCAATCACTGTTCCTGCTTATACAACTTATGCTGAAAGAGATTATGAATATATTATAAATGATTGCACACCAACTGTGATTTTTGTTTCAAATTCAGAACAATTTAATAAAGTAAAAAATATAATTAAAAGTAAAGACTTTATTAAAAAAGTATTTTCTTTTGATAATTTAGAAAATGTAAATGAAAACGAATATCAAAATATAAATAATTTATTTTCTGATTTAAATAATGAAAATAAAATTCTTAAAACAGAAATAAATAGAAAAGATCCTGCTTGTATTATTTATACTTCTGGAACTCAGGGCAATCCAAAGGGAGTTATTTTAAGTCATGGTGGTATTTTAAATAATTGTGAGGGTGCAATTGAAATCTTAGAACCACTAATTAAAAAAGATCAAACAAGATTTTTAACATGGTTGCCGCTATCTCATTCTTATGAGCACACAGTTCAATTTGTTCAAATTACTGTTGCGGCTAGAATATTTTATGCAGAGAGTATAGAGAAATTAATAAAAAATATGAATGATTGTAGTCCAGAAATTATGACTGCTGTTCCAAGATTTTATCAAAATCTTTATCAAAAGATAAATTCAAGTTTTAATAAAGCAACAGGATTTAAAAAAGTGTTAGTTCAGAAAATGTTAAATCTTGGACTTAAAAAAATTAAAAAAGAACCACTCAATTTTATTGAAAAAATTCAGGATAGAATTTTAGATAAAATTGTGAGGAAAAAAATCAAGTCTCAATTCGGAGGATCTCTAAAAACCTTCGTTTCAGGCGGAGGAGCTCTTGATAAAGAAGTAGGCCTTTTCTTAAATGCCATTGGATTACCTACTCTACAGGGCTATGGTCTAACAGAAACATCACCAGTAGTGAGCTGTAATCCAATAAATGATATTAGAGTAGAAACAGTAGGACCTACATTTAAAGGAAATGAGGTTAAAATTGCTAAGGATGGTGAAATCTTAGTGAAGGGTGAAAATGTAATGCTTGGATATTGGAATAATAAAGAAGAAACAGACAATGTATTAAAAGATGGTTGGCTTCATACAGGAGACATAGGAGTTTTTGAAAATAATTATTTAAAAATAACAGATAGAAAGAAAGATATATTGATTACACCAGGTGGAGATAATATTTCACCAATAAAAATAGAAAATGAATTAATTAATTCTGAAGTAATTGATCAAGCAATTGTTTATGGAGACAATAAACCTTATCTTGTTGCATTGTTAGTGCTTAATGATGAAAAAAAATCCTTAGCTAAAGAAGAAATTAAACAAGAAATAGAAAAAGTTAATAAAAAATTATCTAAAATAGAAAATATTAAAAAGTTTTTTACTATTAATGAAAAATTTTCAATTGAAAATGGAATGTTAACGCCAACTTTAAAGTTAAAAAGATTTAAAATTGTGCAAAAGTATAAAAATTCTTTTGAAAAACTTTATTAAATTAATTTAATTAAACGTTGTTTATTAATCGCTATTTATCTAACTTTTTTAAGTATTTTAAAAAAAAAACAAAAAAATAATTTTTTTAAAAAATTTTCAATTAATTAAAGAATTGACATAACTATTCAAAAAAAATAAAAACGTAGTTAATAAACGAATCATAAAGATTCGAAAAAAAAGGGAGCTAAAGATGGCTAAAAGAAGAAAAAAAGCTGCTAAAAAGAAAACTAAGAAAAAAGCTAAAAAAGCTAAAAAAAGAAGAAGAAGAAGATAAGTTAGTATTCTTTTTAATAAATTACGCTTCTCATAGCATATGTTGTGAGAAGCGTTTTTTTTTATTTAACAGCTTCTCCTAAATCTTCACCAGTGCTTGCCTCTTCTTTTTTAATTGGTTTTGGGGATTGAGTATCCAGATTTCTTTTTAAAGCTTTATCAAGTTTTTTTTGAGTATCTTCTAAATTTAAATCTAAAATAATTTGGAATTCAGATAATATTCTTTCATAAGCTTTTTCAAATAATTGTCTCTCACTATAAGATTGATCTACCATTAGATCATCACCTTTATTTAAATCCCTCACTACTTCTGCAAGCTCATATATTTTACCTGAAGATATTTTTGCTTCATACTCTTGAGCCCTTCTACTCCACATTGATCTTTTAATTTTTGGTTTACTTTTTAAAATACTAATACATTTATTTACTTGGTTTATTGTTGCTAATGGTCTTAAGTGAGATTGTTTATTTACGGGAACCATTCCACTTGCTTTGTCTTTTTCGAATTTAAGAATATAAGTTTCCACATCTATTCCACCAATATTAATTTTTTTAAATTCAGTAATTTGACCAACGCCATGTTTTGGATAAACAACATAATCTTTTATTTTGTATTCTTTTTTTTCAGAGGGTTGAACTTTTATTTTTTTTATTTCTGGCTTTTGCTCTACCCCTCTAGCTACTTTAAAATTACTTTGTTTGCCAGATGTGCTTTCTGTTACTTTATTTTCTTTCGATGATTTTGACTTAATTTTTTTTGATTTAATTTTGAAATTTTTATTTTTTTCTTTTTTTTTAATAACTTTATTTAAAGTCTTTAGTTTATTTTTTTTTATAATTTTTCTTGTTTTCTTCTTTTTAAAGGTTTTCTTTAAAATATTTTTCAAATTTATTTTCTTCATTTTTAAACTTTTCGTTATCTGCTGGTGGTTCTTTTTTTTCTGATATGTTTGGCCAAATTTCTGAATATTTTTTGTTTATATCTAACCATTTTTTTGTACCTTCATTTGTGTCTGGTTCTATAGCATCTATTGGACACTCCGGTTCACAAACGCCACAATCTATACACTCATCTGGTTTTATTACAAGCATATTTTTCCCCTCATAAAAACAATCTACCGGACAAACTTCAACGCAGTCCATCAACTTACATTTGATACATTTTTCGTTAACTATATAAGTCACTACTTTAAATTGTTTATTATTTTTTTTTTTAAATCCCCTACTATTTTTGTGTCCAAGTAGAGTAATCCTGTCAATCTTCTCATAAGACTATTTTCATATATATCTGCACTACCATCCGAATAAATTATATTCCACAAAACTTCAACAATTTTTATTTTTGAATCTTCATTCATATTTTTTACTTCTTTTGTAAAATCTAAAATTTGATTAGAATTTTTTTCAGTTTCTTCTGCTTTTATTAAAATATCATCAACACTTTCATTTTTAGAACCAAGTTCAATAATTGCTTTTTTTATTAAATTTTTTTCTTTTTCAGTATAATTTTCATCAATTTTTGCCACATGTATTAATAAGGCCGCTATCTTTGTTAAAGGATTTTCAATACTCTCCTTACT
Organism: uncultured Pelagibacteraceae bacterium; assembly: GCA_902551895.1. GTDB lineage: Bacteria > Pseudomonadota > Alphaproteobacteria > Pelagibacterales > Pelagibacteraceae > Pelagibacter. Next base: position 13,307 of record CACDEU010000025.1, read on the forward strand.
ATCTTTTTTAAAAAAATTAAACATTATTTAAAA
>CACDEU010000026.1 GCA_902551895.1 uncultured Pelagibacteraceae bacterium
ATTTACAATTGATTTAATGTCTTTATCATTAGATGGTTTCTTATCTTCGTAGTTTACATCAAGTGTGAACTTTACTTTTTGAGGTTTTTCTTTTTCGAAATCGAAGTACCCAAGTTTTAAATCTAATAATAAATCTTTAATTAGTACTTTTTTTTCATAGTTAAATAAATTTTTTTTCCTATCTATTTTAACTATTTTAAGATTATTTTTTTTCACTCTTTTCCCTTCATTATATCTGGTGTTTGCCAATTTAAATTTTGTCCACTATCAATAGCTAATACTTGTCCAGTAATAGATCTATTTTTTATAAAAAAGTCAACTGCGTTACAAATTTCTTTTACATCAACTTGTTTTTTAAGTGGAGTAGCCATGTATTGTTTCTTGAAATGTTTTTCTGTTTGTCTTTTATTTTTTATTGTTGGCCCAGGTGCTATTCCATTTACTCTTATATTAGGTGCCAAACTCATTGCACTGGTCTTTGTTAATGTATAAAGGCCAGTTTTACTTATTGTATAAGAAAAAAAATATGGAGTTAATTTAAAAACTCTTTGATCAATAATATTAATTATATTGTTATTTTTTCCTTTAATATTTTTTGCAAATACTTTGGATAACAAAGCAGGAGTTCTAAGATTTGTTCTTAGATGACGACCCCAGCTGGCAGTGTTAAAATTTTCGAGTTTATCATTTTCAAACAAAGAAGCATTATTAATTAAGCAATCAAAATATTTTAATTTAGATTTAGCAAACTTCAAAATTTTATTTACATCCGGCTCTTTGCTTAAGTCTCCTTTAACAAGATAAACTTTAGTTTGTTTTTTTGATAATTCTTTTTTTAATTTTTCGGCATTAGATTTAGATTTATTAAAGTGTATGACAATTTCTACTCCTCGCCCTGCAAGTCTTTTAGCTATAGCAGCCCCAATTCGGGTTGCACCTCCGGTAATGATTATTTTATTTGCTTCCACTTTTTCTTTCCTTTTTGAGCTCTAGTTCCAGGCATTCCCATTGTTGATCTTCCCTTAGGATAGAGTTTATTTTTAACATCGTACTGTCTTATTTTTGGATTTAAAGTAATTTCTAACTCTGTACTTTCTAGTTTTCTGATTTCATCTCTAATTTTTGCAGCTTCTTCAAATTCTAAATTAGATGCAGAATCTTTCATTTTTTTGTTCAATGCTTTTAAGTGTTTTTTAAGATTTCCACCTATGTTTGAGCCTTCACTAACTTTTACATAATCTTTTTCATAAACACTTTCTAAAATATCACTAATTTCTTTTTTTACTGTTTTTGCATCAATATTATTTTTTTTATTATAATTAAGCTGTATTTGTCTTCTTCTATCCGTTTCTTTGATTGCTTTTTTTATACTCTTGGTTTCTTTGTCAGCATATAGAATAACTTTTCCCTCAACATTTCTTCCAGCTCTACCAATAGTTTGGATAAGTGAAGTTTCAGATCTTAAGAAACCTTCTTTGTCTGCATCTAAAATTCCAACCAACGCACATTCTGGAATATCTAATCCTTCTCTAAGCAGGTTTATTCCAACCAAAACATCAAATACTCCCATTCTTAAATCTCTCATGATTTCAATTCTTTCAAGAGTATCAATGTCTGAGTGTAAATATCTTACCTTTATTCCATTTTCATGAAGATACTCAGTCAAATCTTCCGCCATTTTTTTTGTTAATGTTGTTACCAATACTCTAAAATTCTTCTCAACAACTTTTTTGCATTCATGCATTAAATCATCAACTTGGTTTTTTGCCGGTCTAATTTCTACATTTGGATCTATAAGACCAGTAGGTCTTATTACCTGGTCAATAAATTTACCTTTTGTCTGCTCTAGCTCCCAAGGTCCGGGAGTAGCAGAAACAAAAACTGTTTGGGTTCTCATCATATCCCATTCTTCAAATTTTAGAGGTCTATTATCCATACATGAAGGAAGTCTAAATCCATATTCTGCAAGAGTACTCTTTCTTGATCTATCTCCTTTAAACATTCCATTTAGCTGAGGGACTGTTACATGACACTCATCTACAAATACTAAGGTATTATCTGGAAAGTATTCAAAAAGGGTAGGAGGTGGTTCACCTGGTTTTCTTCCAGATAAAAATCTTGAGTAATTTTCAATTCCGGCACACGAGCCAGTTGCTTCTATCATCTCTAAATCAAATTTTGTCCTTTCTTCTAACCTTTGTGCTTCGAGCAATTTATTTTCTGCCTTATGTTTTTTTAAAGTTTCTTCTAGCTCTTTTTTTATATTTATGATTGCTTGTTCTACTGTTGGTTTGGGAGTTATATAATGACTATTTGCATAAATTTTAATTAAGTTTAATTCTCTAACCTGATCCCCAGTTAATGGGTCAAATTCTTCGATTTTTTCTAATTTTTCACCAAACAAACTTAATCGCCAAGCTCTATCTTCAAGATGTGAAGGAAAAATCTCAAGATATTCACCTCTGGCTCTAAAAGTTCCTCTATAAAAATTTTGATCGTTTCTTTTATATTGAAGAGCAACTAAAGATTTAATTATTTGTTCTCTGTTATAATCATAGTTTTTTTGAAGTGTTAAAGTCATCTTGCTGTAAGCTTCAACTGATCCAAGACCATAAATGCAAGATACGCTGGCAACGATTAAAACATCATCTCTCTCTAAAAGAGATCTTGTAGCCGAATGTCTCATTCTATCTATTTGCTCATTAATTGAAGCCTCTTTTTCTATATAAGTATCTGACCTAGGAACATAAGCTTCAGGCGTATAATAATCGTAATAAGAGACAAAATATTCAACAGCATTGTCTGGAAAGAAACCCTTCATCTCACCATAGAGCTGAGCTGCAAGTGTTTTATTTGGAGCTAAAATTAATGCCGGTCTGTTTGTTGCCTCAATAACCTTTGCCATAGTAAAGGTTTTTCCTGATCCTGTTACTCCAAGAAGAACTTGATTGAATTCTCCTTTATTGGCGCTTTGAACCAATTTTTTTATAGCTTCTGGTTGATCCCCGGCAGGTTTAAAATCAGATTTAATTTTGAATTTTTTACCACCTTCAAGTTTTCCACTAATTTTTGGATTTTTACTCTGAATATCTGTAATTAAATCTTGATAAGTATTTTCCATATATTAAACAACGTATTAGAATAATTTTATATTTCAATGAGCATAATATCAGATAGTTTAAAAAGGATTAAACCATCACCTACTATTGCTGTTACTCAAAAAGCTAGAGAATTAAGAGCAGCTGGCAAAGATGTAATAGGGCTAGGTGCAGGTGAGCCAGATTTTGATACACCAAATAATATTAAGAATGCTGCTATCAAAGCTATTAAGCGAGGCGATACCAAATATACAGCAGTTGATGGAACTCCAGCTTTAAAAAAAGCAATAATTAAAAAATTTAAAAAAGAAAACAATTTAAAGTATTCAAACGAGGAAATAACTGTAGGAACAGGCGGCAAACAAGTTCTTTATAATGCATTCATGGCAACGCTAAATAGAGGAGATGAAGTAATTATTCCAGCACCTTTTTGGGTTTCATATCCTGACATGGTTTTATTAGCAGGCGGTAAACCAAAAATTGTTAAATGCAATGAGTCAGATAATTTTAAATTAACACCACAAAAATTAAGGAAAGCAATTTCTAAAAAAACAAAGTGGTTAATATTAAATTCTCCATCAAATCCTACAGGTGTAAGTTATACAAAAGCTGAGATAAAAAAATTATCTCAAGTATTAATTAAATATAAAAAAATTCAAATTTTAAGTGATGATATTTATGAACATATTACATATGACAAGGCTAAGTTTTTCACTATCGCTCAAATATCTAGTTTAAAAAATAGAACTCTTACCATGAACGGTGTAAGTAAATCTTATGCTATGACAGGATGGAGAATAGGTTACGCGGGAGGACCAAAAGAGATTATTAAAGCTATTCGCAAAGTTCAGTCTCAATCTACTTCGAACCCTTCCTCTATAAGCCAAGCGGCGGCTGTTGAAGCTTTAAACGGAACTCAGAAATTTATAAAAGTAAGATCTAAGGAATTTAAAAAAAGAAGAGATTTTGTTGTTAAGAGCTTAAATAAAATTAAGGGAATTAATTGTTTAACACCTAACGGAGCATTTTATGTATTTCCAAGCTGCAAAGGTCTTTTGAATAAAAAAACTAAATTAAAAAAAGATACTGACTTTATTCAAAAGCTACTTGAGAAAGCAAATGTAGCAGTTGTGCAAGGCTCAGCTTTTGGATTAGAAGGTTACTTTAGAATTTCATATGCAACTTCAATGAAAAATTTAAAAAAAGCTATGGAAAGAATTAAATCTTTCTGTGAAAGCTTAAGTTAATACATGAAAACAGCCTTATTATTTGGCTCATCTGGATTGATTGGTGGGCATCTACTCAATAAGTTAATTCAAAATAATTTTTATAATAAAATTAAAATATTTGTACGCGCAGAACCAGAAATCCAAGATTCAAAAATAGAAATAATTAAAGTAGATTTTAATAATTTAAAAAATCATATCGAAGATATTAAGGGAGATGATTGTTTTTTTTGTATTGGCACAACAAAACAAAATTCACCTGATAAAAACGAGTATAAAAGAATTGAGAGAGATATGCCTGTGGAAATTGCCCAGATTGCAAAAGCAAATTCTGTTAATTCTTTTGTCTATGTATCTTCAGGTTTTGCAGATCCAAAAAATTCAGGAGCTTATCTCAGATACAAAGGCGAAGTTGAAGAGGAGTTAATGGAATTAAATTTTACAAAACTTGGGATAATGAGACCTTCATTTTTAATGGGGAATAGAAAAGAAAAAAGATTTGGAGAAAAAATAGGTATATTTTTGTTTAAATTGCTTTCTCCTTTATTTTTAGGACCATTAAAAAAAATGAAGCCAATTCACTCAGAAATAGTTGCGAATGCAATGATTAAAGTTGCAAATGAAGACATTCAACAAAGCATTTTCGAATCTAATGAAATAGTTAATCTTAATATAAATTAGATTTAATGTTCGTGCTTTTCGATACCGTGTTTTTCTAAAAGATCATGCATTCTTTGATGTTCTTTATAAGTTAAGCTATAAAAAACAATTATAGTAACAATAGAACCAACAACTACACCTTGAATAAATCTGAATATTGTTTTTTTATTTCTTTCTTTTGTTTCTTCACTCATTTTTTTTCCTCTTTTCTTAGCTTCATAAAATTTATAGCCAGCGTAAGAAATTAAAATTATACTTAAAATCCAAGATATTGGATGATTTGCAACAGCTATAAAAGATCCCCCAAGTAATGCAGCAATAAATCCACTTATCCAACATATTGGGCACATAATTTTAAATCTTGAAATATTCTTTTATGTCTTTTTGAAATAATAAATATATAGAAGAAATTTGTAACAAAGTATTTAAACTTAAAATAGATCTCACAGTTAAGGCATTAAATCCTATTTCTGGTATAGGTCCATAAGGAGCAGCAAAACTGACATCTATTGCTCCAATTAAATCAAATAGACCAACTACATTCCACGACAGTAACAGACCCCACAAGATAGCACTTGGTTTTTTTATAATGTGGTAAACTAAAAATAAAGCAGTTATCCCAATAAAAAAGTCACCTACAAAAGGTACTATCCATTCAGATGGTGCAGAACGTTCATTGTTAGTAAAAATCCAAAATAAAAACAAGCCTGATCCAACTGCTCTGAATGACATCCATCCAGTTACAAAAATAATCCAATTTAATTTCATTTTTCTAGTGCGATAAAAATTTTTCAGCTTCAAGAGCAGCCATACAACCCATTCCTGCAGCAGTTACAGCTTGTCTAAAAATTTTATCTTTAACATCTCCTGCAGCAAAAACACCAGGTATATTTGTCTCTGTTGAATCTGGTTTTGTTGTTAAATAGCCCTCTTTATCCATATTCAATTGATCTTTAAATAGTTGAGTTGCAGGATCATGTCCAATTGCAATAAATAATCCATCAATTTTTAATTCATCAATTTTATTAGTTTTTACGTTTTTAATTTTTAATCCCTTAACATTTTTAGGATCACTGTCTCCAATAACCTCTTCAACAACACTATCCCAAATAATTTCAATTTTTTTGTTAGCCATTAATTTACTTTGGAGCATTTTTTCAGCTCTTAAAGAATCTCTTCTGTGAATTAATTGAACTTTTGATGCAAATTTTGTAAGAAACATTGCTTCTTCAACTGCAGCATTTCCACCACCTACAACTGCAACTGTTTTATCTTTAAAGAAAAACCCATCACATGTTGCACAAGCCGATACACCAAATCCTCTAAATTTTTGTTCAGATTCAATATTTAACCATCTTGCTTGAGCGCCGGTCGAAATTATAATTGAATCTGCAGTATATTTTTGACCACCATCTCCAATAGCTTCAAAAGGTTTTAACTTTAAATTTACTGAAGAGATATGATCTTCAATCATTTCTGTACCTACAGCTTTAGCTTGGTCTCGCATTTGTTCCATTAACCATGGCCCTTGAATTACTTCAGCAAAACCAGGATAGTTTTCAACATCAGTTGTTGTAGTTAATTGTCCACCTGGTTCCATACCAGAAACCATAATAGGTTTTAACATCGCTCTTGCTGCATACACCGCAGCTGTATATCCGGCTGGACCAGATCCAATTATTAACACTTTTGTGTGTTTAGTTGGATTTTGATTCATATCAAAGCTATATAGTAATTAATGAGCAAATTAAAAGGGTTATTATTGACAGAAGGAATGCATGGCATGATAAGCCAAGTTGAAGGTTTAGCCAAAGCTTTAGATATTGAATTTACTCACCAGAAAGTTGAACTAAATAGTTTTTGGAAAATGATTCCTCCTAATTTAACTCCAATCTCAAACATAGCTTTTAATAAATTCGATGTTCCAGATTTTGATATAATTATTTCCTGCGGAAGAAAAAGTGTAATTCCTTCAATCTATTTGAAGAAAAATTCAAATAAAAAAATTTTTAATATTCATATTCAAGATCCTAAAGTTTCGCTAGCTAATTTTGATTTCGTAATTGCTCCTGAGCACGACAGTTTAAATGGAAAAAATGTTATTACATCAAAAGGAGCTATTCATTACTTAACTTTGGATGAGATTAAAAATAATCATAGCTACCTAGAAGAAAAACTTAAAAAAAATAAGGATTGTTTATTATTAGTTTTAGGAGGTCCTACAAAATACTATAACTATGAGGATCAAAATTTAATAAATATTATTGATAAAATTAAAAAAATTTTGAGCACTAATAATTTACAAGCTATAGTAATTCCATCAATGAGAACCCCAAAGAGAACGATAAATTTAGTAGATGAATTATTGGGAAAAGAAAATCTTGTAATTACTAATATTGATAAAAAAGCTTATCTCTCAGGACTGTCATTGGCAAAATATATTGTAGTAACTTGCGACTCTACTTCAATGATATCAGAGGCAGCTATTACTGGAAAACCTATATATATTGCAGACATACCGGCTAAAAAAAATGATAATAGATTTAAAATGTTTAGAGAATTATTTAGTAAATTAAATATAACAAAAAATTTGAATGAAAAACTTGAGATTTGGAACTATAAAAGCTTAAATGAAACAGCTAGGATAGCAAAAGAAATCAAAAAACAAATATCATAATGTCATTTTTAAATTCAATTGAAAAAAAATCTAAAAAGTTTGAAAGTCCTTTTGATCATTGGGAATTAAATGAACCTTTAACTGAAGGGCAGGTTAATGAGATTGTGAATGCGGACATTGCTAATCCCACTCAGTATAATCTGAATTATGATGGAACTAGAGCAATTGATGGAGGAGAAGGACAATTTAGAGAAGGTATTTCAGATGGTGGAAAAGCTTTAAAATTTAGATGCTTTATAACAAAAGAAAATGCAAATAAATTTCCAAATTTAATAAATTTTATTAAAGAACTTCAAAATAGAAAAACTTACGAAAAAATTTCAAGTCTAATAGGAAAGGATTTATCAAATTCTTATGTTAGAGTTGAAGTTATATGTGATCGAAAAGGTTTTTGGTTAAAGCCACATTGTGATATTAAAGAAAAGCTTATTTCATGTTTGCTTTTCGTAAATAAGTTCAATGAAAATGAGGATTTAGGTACTGATTTTTATGATAGTGAAATGAAAAAAGTTAAAACTCTTCCTTATAGAGATAATTATGGATATTTTTTTTCAAGTGGGCCAAATACTTGGCACGGAATGGAAAAAAAAGAAATTATTAAAGAAAGACGTTGTCTTCAAGTAAATTATGTTACTTTTAAAACCGATTGGAAAGTTGAAGATTAAATTTCTTGTAAAGATTTGACTTCTATTTTTTTTGTTTTTAATGATTTGATAGCCTCTAAAAAAGCATAAGCGGTTGACATATTTGTACAATAAGGAACTTTATTTATTAAAGTTGATCTTCTTAAAGAGGTAGAGTCTTGTATACGGTATGCACGTTTCCCCCCTCCAGTATTGATCACTAATGCAATTTTTTTTGAATTTAATACATCAATTATGTGAGGAGAGCCTCCGCTAACTTTATTTATTTTTTTACACTTAATGCCATTTTTAATAATTCTATTTGCAGTTCCTTCTGTCCCACATAGTGTAAACCCTAATTTTATTAATTGTTTTGCTAAATCCACTCCTTCATTTTTGTGTCTATCTTTTAGAGAAATAAATGCCAGTCCTTTTGTTGGTAGAGAATTTTGTGAAGCCATTTGACTTTTGGCATACGCAAGACCAAAATCTTTATCTATTCCCATTACTTCTCCTGTTGATTTCATTTCTGGACCCAATAAAACATCAACGTTTGGAAATTTATTAAATGGGAAAACAGCTTCTTTAACAGCAAAAATATTTTTATTTTTATCTTTTAAATTAAATTTTTTTAATTTTTCACCTGCCATTATTCTTGAAGCAATTTTGGCTAAAGGAATTCCTTTGGCTTTAGAGACGAAAGGTACAGTTCTACTAGCCCTTGGATTAACTTCAATAATATAAATTTCATCATTTTTAATTGCGAACTGGACGTTCATAAAACCTTTAACTTTTAATGCTAATGCTAATTTTTTAGTTTGATTATTAATTTCATCAATTAATTCTTTTTTAATAGCTACTGGAGGCATGCAACATGCTGAGTCTCCAGAATGAATTCCTGCTTCTTCGATATGCTGCATAACTCCAGCAACAAAAACATCTTTACCGTCAGATATCGCATCAACATCTACTTCCATTGCATTGTTAATAAACCTATCAATCAAAATTGGATTATTTTCTGCAGCCTTAAATGCTTCTTGAACAAAATCTTTTAGTTGGTTTTTTTCATGAACTATTTCCATAGCCCTACCTCCTAATACGTAAGAAGGCCTCACAACAAGCGGCAAACCAATTTCAGATGCAATTTTTATGGCTTCATCATAAGTTTTAGCTATTCCACTATCTGCTTGTTTTAATTTTAATTTAATTAAAAGTTTTCTAAATCTGTCTCTATCTTCAGCTAAATCAATTGATGAATATTGCGTACCTATGATTGGTAAAGAGTTATCATGAAGAAATTTTGCTAATTTAATAGGAGTTTGGCCTCCAAATTGTGCAATTATACCTATTAAATTTCCTTTTGATTTTTCTTTTAAAATTATGTTGTGAACGTATTCTTCAATCAAAGGTTCAAAATATAATCTATCACTTGTGTCGTAATCAGTTGAAACAGTTTCTGGATTACAATTGATCATTATTGTTTCAAATCCAGCTTCTTTTAAGGAGTAACTAGCTTGACAACAGCAGTAGTCAAACTCAATTCCTTGACCTATTCTATTTGGACCACCACCTAGAATAATAATTTTATTTTTTTTAGAAGGATCTGCTTCACATTCTGTATTTAATGAAAAATTTCTTTGATATGTTGAATACATATAGGGAGTAAAAGATTTAAATTCAGCTGCACATGTATCTACTTTTTTAAATACAGGCAAAACTTTTAAAGCAATTCTTTTTCTTCTGACAATTTTTTCTTTTAAATTAGTTAGTTGAGATAATTTCTTATCAGAAAATCCTATTGATTTAATTCTGTTAAATTCATTAAAATTCCTAGGTAGGCCTCTTTTAGAAATTTTATTTTCCTCATCTACAATCTCTTTAATTTGTTCTAAGAACCAAGGGTCTACTTTTGATAATTTGTGTATTTTTTTTAAATTAATTTTTTTACGTATTGCTTCTGCAATTAATAAAATTTTATTTGGGATATTTATCTTAAGTTTTTTTTCAATATCACCCTTATTTAAATCGAAAATTCTATCTAAACCTGAAAAACCAATTTCTAAAGATATTAATGCTTTTTGAAGAGACTCCTTAAAGTTTCTTCCAATCGCCATTGCCTCACCAACAGACTTCATTGAAGTGCCTAATATTGCAGGTGAACTAGCAAACTTTTCAAAAGTAAATCTTGGAATTTTAGTCACTACATAATCTATTGTTGGCTCAAATGATGCGGGGGTAACTTTAGTGATCTCATTTTTTAATTCATCAAGCGTGTAACCAATAGCTAGTTTTGCCGCTACTTTGGCTATTGGAAAACCTGTTGCTTTTGACGCTAGCGCTGAAGATCTAGAAACTCTAGGATTCATTTCTATAACAACCATTCGACCATTTTTAGGATTAATGGCAAACTGAACATTTGAACCTCCAGTTTCTACTCCAATTTTTCTTAAGCATGCAATGGAAGCATTTCTCATAACTTGATATTCTTTATCTGTTAGAGTTAAAGCAGGAGCAATTGTAATAGAATCTCCTGTATGAATTCCCATAGGGTCTAAATTTTCAATTGAGCATATAATGATACAGTTATCTTTTCTGTCTCTAACAACTTCCATTTCAAATTCTTTCCAGCCTTCTAAGCACTCTTCTACAAGAACTTGATTTACAGGTGATGCATCAAGGCCTTCCTTGACACGTTTCAAAAAATCTTTTTTAGTTTTGGCTATGCCACTTCCAAGTCCACCAAGAGTAAATGCGGGTCTTATTATAGCAGGCAATCCAACTTTACTTAAACATTTCTTAATTTGTTTAATATTGTTAACGATTTCTGATTTTGGAAGATTCAATCCAATATCGCTCATATTTTTTCTAAATTTTTTTCTATCCTCTGCGTTAGAAATAGCTTTTGAATTTGCTCCAATTAGTTCAATTTTATATTTTTTAAGTAATCCAATTTTTTCTGCATTGATTGCTAAATTAAGCGCAGTTTGCCCTCCCATTGTTGGCAAAATTGCATCGGGTTTTTCTTTTATTAAAATTTTTTCTAAAATATCTATTGTTATAGGTTCAACGTAAGTTCTATCTGCAACACCAGGATCGGTCATAATCGTTGCAGGATTAGAATTTATTAATATTACTTTATAGCCCTCATCTTTTAATGCTTTACATGCTTGAGTACCAGAGTAATCAAATTCGCAGGCTTGACCAATAATTATTGGACCAGCTCCTACTACTAAAATTTTTTTAATATCTTTTCTTTTTGGCATTTTTTTTTACTAACTTAATAAATTGATTAAATAAATAATGGCTATCTTGAGGACCAGGATTTGACTCTGGGTGGTATTGAACAGAAAAAATAGGTTTATTTTTTAATTTTATTCCTTCTACAGAATTATCAAATAAAGATTTATGAGTCATTTCAACATTTTTTGGCAAACTTTCTTTAACTACTTCAAATCCATGATTTTGACTTGTTATTTCAACTTTACTATTAATTAAATTTTTTACTGGATGATTTGCACCTCTATGGCCCAATTTCATTTTTTTTGTTTTTGCTTTAAGTGCTAAAGCTAACAATTGGTGCCCAAGACATATTCCAAATATAGGAATATTTGTTTTAATTAATTTTTGAATTATATCGATGGCATATTTTCCTGTTGCAGCAGGATCTCCAGGACCATTTGATAAAAAAATACCATCGGGTTTTAATTTAATAATATCCTCAGCTTCAAGGCTACAAGGAACTACAATTACTTCACAATTAAAATTAGAAAAATATCTTAAAATATTTTTTTTAATTCCATAGTCGATTGCTACAATTTTATATTTCTTCTTTTTATTTTTTTCAAAACCTTTCTCTTTTTTCCATGTTTTGAAACCTTTCCATAAGTATTTTTTCTTAGTAGTAACTATCTTTGCTAAATCAAGGCCGTTTAATCCTGGCCATTTAATAGAGCTATTAGTTAATTTTTTTAGATTAAAAATACCTTTATTATTATTAGAAATGGTACCTTTGGGCGCCCCCTTATCTCTTATAAAATTAGTTAAGCTTCTAGTATCTAGTCCGGTTATTCCTACTATCTTATTTTTTTTCAACCAACCATCCAATTTTTTTAAAGATCTGTAGTTTGATGGATTAGTTATTTCCGTATTAAAAATAACTCCCTTCGTCCAAATCTTGTCTGACTCATGATCTTCTTTGTTAGTACCAACATTTCCAATGTGTGGAAAAGTAAAGTTGATAATTTGTCCAGCATAAGATGGATCTGATATAATTTCTTGATAACCTGTTAAAGAAGTATTAAAGCAAACTTCTCCTGTGGCTATTCCTTGATATCCAATACCAATACCTTTAAAAATTGTTTTGTTTTCAAGAACTAAAACGCCTGATGATAAATGTGAGAAATTTTTTGAGTTTACTTTTTGCTTTTTGTTCAATTACAACTCATGAGTTAAAGGTTAATACAATAAAACGTATTTTTTCGCAACAGATCTAATATATTTTTTTTAAAATACAATTTGTTCTTTTGAACAAATTTTTCTATACAGTGGATAAAACTAATGGACCTCAAAAATAAAATTAATTTAGATTATAATGAAGCTTTAAAAGCCAAAGATAAATCAAAAATATCAACTTATAGGTTAATTTTATCAGCCATAAAGGATCTTGATATATCTAATAGATCTGGGCCAAATAAGAAGGACACAGACGATGAAGACATTAAAAAGCTTCTAAAGAAAATGATTAAGCAAAGAGCCGAATCAATTGATGTTTATAAAAAAAATAATAGAGAAGATTTATTAAAAATTGAAGAAAACGAACATAAAATATTATCTTCATATTTGCCAAAACAATTAAGTGAGGAAGAAACTAAGAAAATATGTTCTGATACTGCGCAAAAATTAGGTGCCAATTCATTAAAAGACATGGGAAAAGTTATGGGA
>CACDEU010000027.1 GCA_902551895.1 uncultured Pelagibacteraceae bacterium
CATACATTTCAAAATCTACATCTAAAGCATACCACCTCATTGCCCAGTCTACTTTCCATTGAAGCTTGCAATTTCCATCTAAAATACTCTTTTCTATTTTTTTTCCGTTATTATCAAAAATAATTTTTGAATTTTTATGATCTATCTCTAAAACTGGAATTTCCAGAACAACACCTGTCTCCGGACAAATTGGTAAAAATGGGGAATAAGTTTTTTGCCTTTCTTTTCCTAATGTTGGAATAATTATATCCATTATATCATTATATTTTTTTATTATTATTTTTAGTGATTCGTTAAAAAAACCAGACTTATAAAGTTCTGTTGAACTTTTAAAAGTATATTTAAAATTAAAGTTATTTAAAAAATTTTTTAACATTTCGTTGTTATGCTCTCCAAAGCTATCAAACTTTTTAAAAGGATCAGGCACAACTGTTAATGGTTTATGTAAATTATTTTCTAAAAGATCCTTATTAGGAATATTTTCTGGAACTTTTCTAAGACCATCCATATCATCTGAAAATGTAATTATTTCTTTAGGAAGATCTGTTAAATTATTTAATGCATTAACAAGCATTGAGGTTCTAGCAACTTCACCGAAAGTACCAATGTGGGGAAGACCACTTGGTCCATAACCAGTTTGTAAAATGATTTTACCCTTTTGATCTATATATTTTTTTCTTTCGCGGAGAATTTTTTTAGCCTCAACAAAAGGCCATGCATTAGTTTTTTCTATGTTTGCTTTGTCAATCACTGTTTAAATACAAAAATAACTCATAAAATTCGTGGTTTTAATAATTCTTATAGAGTTGAAATTTATTTACCATAAAATAATGTCCATTCAAAATGTCGAATTACAAAACTGTGTTTTTTACACTTGGAGTATTACAAGTAATTTTGGGATTAGCCATGATTATCCCAGTAATTATTCAGTTTATATATAACGAGTTGGACTCTTCATTTATTAGCTCTGGAATTATTACGATTATTTTTGGTATTTTATTTTTATTGTCAAACCTAGATCATGATAAAAAGTTAAATTTACCACAAGCTTTTTTATTAACTGCACTTTCGTGGTTTAGTATTGCAGTTTTTGGTTCTTTGCCATTTGTATTTTCTAATTTAAATTTAAATATAACTGATGCTTTTTTTGAAAGTATGTCTGGTATTACAACCACTGGTTCTACTGTAATAGTTAATTTAGAAATTGCTCCAAAAAGTATTTTGCTCTGGCGTGCTCTTCTTCAATGGTTAGGAGGAATAGGAATAATTGTAATGGCAATCACACTTATGCCAATAATGAATGTAGGAGGAATGCAATTATTTAAAATATCAAGTAACGATAATGCTGAAAAAATCTTACCTAGATCTAAACAAATAAGTTTAAGATTAATTATTATCTACTCAGCTTTAACATTTTTATGTGCATTATTTTATAAAATTTTTGGAATGAACTTTTTTGATAGCCTCACACATTCAATGACAACTATCGCCACAGGAGGTTTTTCTAATTATAATGAATCAATAGGTCATTTTAATAGTTCTTTAATTGAAACTACCTCAATGATATTTATATTATTAGGAAGTATACCTTTTATTGCCTATATAAAGTTTCTAAATGGAGATAAGAAAATTTTTTTTTCTGATGCTCAAATTAAAACTTTTTTTATAGTAGTAATATTTTCTATAATAATACTATTTATTTATTTAGCTATTTTAAAACAAAGTTTATTTGAGATAAGTTTAAGATCAGTTGCCTTCAATGTAATTTCTATTTTAAGTGGAACTGGTTATGTTACAAAAGATTTTGATCAATGGGGAAATTTTCCATTAATATTTTTTTTAATATTAATGTTTATTGGTGGATGTGCTGGTTCGACTGCCTGTGGAATAAAAATTTTTAGAATTCAATTATTATATCATTTCTTGTCTAATCAGTTAAAAAAAATAATTTATCCTAGGGGTGTCTTTGTTATAAAGTATGATAATAATAATATTGATGATAAATTTATGTCATCAGTTATTTCATTCATATTCCTTTATATTGTTATTTTTTTCTGTTTAGCAGCAATTTTATCTTTAACAGGTTTGGACTTTGTTACTTCCATTTCTGGAGCAGCAACATCAATTTCTAATGTAGGCCCTGGATTAGGTGATATTATTGGACCTAATGGTAATTTCTCCACATTATCTGATCCATCTAAATGGGCTTTAAGTTTGGGAATGATTTTAGGTAGACTTGAGTTGTTTGCTATATTAGTGTTGTTTATTCCATCTTTTTGGAGAAAATATTAAAGATATAAATGACAGAAAAAAAACAAAGCTGGTTTCAATCACTTTTAGTTTACAAAGATATAAGAATGCTAAGAATTTTACTTCTTGGCTCTATAAGTGGTTTCCCTTGGGTATTGATCGCAAGTAGTTTAAGCCTTTGGCTAAAAGAGGAAGGGCTGAGTAGATCTACTATTGGATGGGCAGGTTTAATTTTTGGTGTCTATGCGTTTAATTATTTATGGGCTCCAATTATAGATAGAATTCAAATTCCTCTATTAACAAAAAAACTAGGTCACAGAAGAGGATGGATAGTTTTAATGCAAATTGCAATTTTACTAAGTTTGATAGTTTGGAGTTTTATAAACCCAACACAAAACTTAGCTCTTTTAATTACTGTTGGATTAATTATTGCTATAGCATCTGCCACACAAGACATAACTGTTGACGCATTAAGAATTGAACAAATTAATGAAAATGAAGGAAAAGCTATGGCGGCTGGTGCTGCAATGGCGGTGGTTGGTTGGTGGACTGGTTATAAGCTGGGAGGAGTTATAGCTTTATTTACTGCAGAATATTTTGAAAACATGGGTATTGCTGATTATTGGCAAGCTACTTTTTTAGTTTTAGGAGTTGTAATAATTTTAATGAATATTGGTTTGATGTTTGTTCATGAACCAATTGATACTAATAGACAAACAAAGCAAAGAGAAACAGATAAGATAATTGAACAAAAACTTGGATCTAGCAATATTATAACTAATTTTATTGTTTACATTACTGGAACTATTGGTGGACCAATAATAAGTTTCTTTAAAAAAAATGGATTTGCTATTGCGGTAGGAATTTTAGGTTTTGTATTCTTATTTAAAATTGGCGAAGCATTCCTTGGTCGTATGTCTATTGTTTTTTATAAGGAAATTGGATTTTCTAAAGGGCAAATTGCTATTTACTCAAAGGGACTTGGTTGGATTACAACTGTCGTTTTCACATTACTAGGTGGAATAATGGCAATGAGAGCAGGAACAATAAAAACAATGTTCTTTGCTGGAGGGTTAATGGCTTTAACAAACCTTCTATTCGCAGTTTTAGCATGGACAGGGAAATCTGAATTATTATTTGCAATTGCAGTAATAGCTGACGATATTACAGCTGCGTTTGCAACAGTAGCATTTGTTGCCTTTATTTCGTTATTAGTTGATAGAACTTATACAGCAACTCAATATGCTCTGCTCGCATCAATAGGAACTGCTGGCAGAACAACTCTTGCTTCATCTTCAGGAGCGTTAGTTGATTGGCTAAATGGAGACTGGGGAACTTTTTTTGTTTTAACCACAATAATGGTCATTCCTTCTTTAATTTGTTTGTGGTTCATAAGAAATAAAATAAAAATTGGTGCAAAGTAATTATTACTCAACATATTCCTGTATAAATATATACGAACGACCTTCAATTAATTCAAAAATTAGCTCACAAATTATTTATGGAGAAAAATTTAAAGTTTTAGGAAAAATAAAAACTTTTCTTAAGATAAGAACGTCTTACGATAGATATATTGGATATATAAAAAATAAAAAATTTATTAAAAAATTTAAACCTACTCACAAAGTAAAAGCTTTAAAAACTAGAGTTTATAAATCAAATAATTTTTTACCCTTTTCAAGTGAAATTGAGATTATAAAGAAAAAAAAGAATTATGTTATGTTCAAAAAAAATAAATGGATAAGACAAAAAGATATAGCTCATATAAATAAAAAAGAAAAAAATTTTACTAAAATATTTAAGTCATATTTAAATTGTAAATATAAATGGGGAGGCAAGACTCATCAAGGTATTGATTGTTCGGCTCTAATTCAACTTTTTTATAAATTTAACAAAATATTTTTTCCAAGAGATACAATCGATCAAATAAAATACAAAAAAGGAAGTAAAACAAAAAAAAAATTTAAGCTTGGCGATATTATTTATTGGAAGGGACATGTGGCAGTTTGTATTGACTCAAAAAAATTAATTCATGCTTATGGTCCAAAAAAAAAAGTCATTATTATGCCAATTGATGAAACAATAAAAAGAATAGAAAGAACTGCAAATTTAAAAGTCAAAAAAATTTGTAAAATATAAATTACTCTCTTCCAAAGTCAGGTTTTGACACATCTTGTTTTAATTGAACAATTTGTGTTCTTACTTTTTTTGAATTAGATAATCTAGATAAAAGTTTTTTATTATTCTTATTTTGAATTATTTTTTTAAAAGAGTTTAAATTTTTAGTAAATAAATTTATTGCTTTAACTATATTGTCATTGTTAAAAAATATATCTCTCCACATGATCTCATTTGATGCAGCTATTCTTGAAAAATCTCTTAATCCTCCAGCGCTGTACTGAATTAGATTTTTTCTCTGAATTTTTTGTGAGTCTTGAGCTGTTTTAATCAAATTGTATGCAATCAGATGGGGCAAATGACTTGTAATAGAAAAAATTTTATCATGGTTAACAGGATTCATGAAAACTACTTTAGAGCCAATTTTCCTCCAAAATTTATTTAATAAGTTAATTTTTTTGGGGTTTTGCTTTTTTTCTTTAATAATTACGCACCATTTATTTAAAAACAAATTTTTATTTCCGTATTCTGGACCACTAACCTCAGATCCAGCTATAGGATGACTAGATATCCAATTTAATTTTTTGTTAAGAATTTTATTTTTTAATTTAATTATATTTTGTTTTGTAGAACTAACATCTGTAATCAAACAACTTACTTTTAAAATTTTGTTTAATTTTTCAATTATTTTTTTGTACTGACTCATGGGTGTACATAAAAAAACTAAATCAACATCAGAAATTTCAGTATTTATACTTTTAATTAATTTACAATTTAATCTAATTTTTTTTATTTTAGAAATATTTTTTTTTGATTTTTCTAATACAAAAATTTTTTTTGATAGTTTTTTGGCATGTATAGCTCTTAATATTGATGAACCTATTAAACCACATCCTATTATTAATACTTTTTTAAACATTTTTAAATATACTCTTTATACTTTTTAAAAATAACTTATTTTCTGAATTGTTTCCAATTGTTAACCTTAAACAATTTTCTATTCCATAAGTTTTAGTATCTCTTAATATTAAACCTTTCTTTAATAATTTTTTTTCGACACTATTTGCATTGATTTTACATTTATCAAAATTAAGCAAAAGAAAATTTGCACTTACTTTATTGCAAAAAATATTAATTTTTTCTAAGCTATTTTTAATTTTTTTACTCCATAACAAATTATGTTTAACTGATTTAGTTATAAATTTACTATCCTTTAAAGACTCAATTGCACATAATTGAGCAATTTTATTTACATTAAAAGGAGGTTTAATCATATTTAGTGCATCAATTATTTTTCTATCACCATATCCCCATCCAACTCTTAGAGATGCAAGACCATATATTTTAGAAAAGGTTCTTAAAATAAATACATTTTTTTTATTTTTAAAAATATTTAATCCTGAAGAATAATTTTTATCTTTCATATATTCATCATATGCATCATCTACAACTAATAAAATTTTATTATTTAATTTTTTTCTTAAATTAACTAATTCTTTTTTTTCTAAATATGTACCAGTTGGATTATTTGGGTTTGCTATAAAAACAATTTTAGTTTTTTTATTAACTTTTTTAATTATATTATCAACTGAAACTCTAAAATTTTTTTCCTTAGAAAAAACTACTTTTGCTCCGACAATGGATGCATATATTCTGTACATCAAAAAAACTATATTGTGGTACTATTACTTCGTCTCCAGATTTAAGAAAAAGCTGGCATATCATTTGAATTACCTCGTCTGAACCAGAACCACAGATAATTTTATTAAAATCACATTTAAATTTTGAAGAAATTATTTTTCTTAAATCTATTGCTTTGCTATCTGGATATTTAGAAATTTTATAATTTTTACTTTGTAATATTTTCATCACTTTGGAACTCATTCCTAATGCTGATTCATTAGCTGATAATTTGATCACTTTTTTCTTTTTTTTTAATATAGATCTTCCCGGCTTGTAAGCTTCTATATTTATTTTTCTAAAATTAGGCGAAGTCATAATTTTCAATATTTTGTATCTTTATAGATAAAAAATTACTTATTTACATAAAATATTTAATATTTTTTATAAAATTGACATATACAAATGTATCCTGTAAATAATTTATGCGCTGATTTAACTGAATTGCGAGCGCTATAAAAAAACCGCTAAATAAGTTTTTTTACCTCACAATTCACCAAAAAATATGAACGATATAAAGAAAGTAAAAAAATTAATTATTGATAAGCCATTGAAGCTTGATTGTGGGCAAACTATATCTAATTTTCCACTAGCATACGAAACTTATGGAAAACTTAATGATAAAAAAGATAATGCAATTTTAGCATTTCATGCGTTAACTGGAGACCAATTTGCTTCAGGTGTAAATCCAATAACTAATAAGGAAGGCTGGTGGAATTACCTTATAGGGCCTGGTAAGGCAATAGATACTCAAAAATATTTTGTAATTTGTGCAAATGTAATTGGGGGATGCATGGGTTCTTATGGTCCAAGTAATATTAATCCAAAAACTAATAAAAATTTTGGAACAGAATTTCCAGTCATAACCATAAATGATATGGTTAACGCTCAATATCACTTATTAGAATTTTTTAAAATTAAAAAATTATTTTCAGTTTTAGGTGGTTCAATGGGTGGAATGCAAGTACTACAATTTGTATCGAATTTTCCAAATAAATCTGAAACAGCTATACCAATAGCTTGTACACATAGTCATTCAGCACAAAATATTGCTCTTAATGAACTTGGAAGACAATCAATTATGGCAGATCATAATTGGGCAAATGGATTTTACGAGGAAAATAGTAAATCTCCTGATAAAGGACTGGCTGTTGCTAGAATGGCTGCACATATTACATATTTGTCTAAAAAAGGTTTACAAGAAAAATTTGGAAGAAAACTACAGGAAAGAGATGATTTAAAATTTGGTTTTGATGCAGATTTTCAAATTGAAAGCTATCTTAGACATCAAGGTTCGGTTTTTGTAGATAGATTTGATGCAAATAGCTATCTTTATATAACAAGAGCTATGGACTATTTTGATCTTTCAAAACAATTTGATGGAAATCTTTCAAAAGCATTTGAAAAAACTAATACTAAATTTTTTATTATATCTTTTACTTCAGACTGGCTATATCCAACATCTGAAAATAGAGAGATAGTTATTGCATTAAATTCTATTGGAAAAGATGTTGGGTTTGCTGAAATAACATCTGATAAGGGTCATGACTCATTTCTATTAAATGTTCCTGATTTTCTTAATACAATAAAAAATTTTTTAAACACATCATACAATAAACTGAATGAAAAAAGAATTTAATACAATAGCAAGCTTAGTAGAGAAAAAATCAAAAGTTTTAGATGTTGGTTGTGGAGATGGTGAATTAATGAAATATATTAATGAAAATATTACAAATGATATAAGAGGTTTAGAAATTTCAAAAAGTAATGTTCAAAAGTGTGTAGCTAAAGGATTAACAGTTATTGAAGGAGATGCTGAAAAAGATTTAAAACAATTTCCTAATTCATCATTTGATTACGTTATTTTAAGTCAAACGCTTCAAGCATTCTTAGATCCAGAAAATGTAATTAGCGAATTATTAAGGGTTGGTAAAAAGGCAATTGTTACAATACCAAATTTTGGTTATTGGAAAGTAAGAATACATCTACTTTTAAGAGGAACAATGCCAATAACAAAAGATTTACCAAACGAGTGGTATAATACTCCTAATCTTCATATGTGCACAATTAAAGATTTTGTAAATTATTGTAATAAAAAAAATATAAAAATTAACAGTAAAAATTTAAGTTATAAAAATTTATTTTCTCAATTAGGTATTTTTGTAATAGAAAAGTAGTATGATAGTAGAAATTATAAAGTGTCTTAAAGATAATTTTTCATATCTTTTGATTAATGAAAAAAATAAAAATGCATGTGTTATAGATCCAAGTGAATCTAAGCCAATTATCGATTTTGTTGAAAAAAAAAATATTAATTTAAAATTTATTTTAAATACCCATCATCATTATGATCATGTTGGTGGAAATAAAGATTTAAAAAAAAAATATGGATCAAAAATTGTTGGATTTAAAAATGATAAAGATAGAATACCAGAAATAGATATACTTGTTGAAGATAATCAAATTTGGACCAATGAGGATTTTGGATCAAAAATTATTCATATTCCAGGACACACATCTGGGCATATATGTTTTTATTTTGAAAAAGAAAAAATTGCTTTTACTGGAGATACTTTATTTTCACTTGGTTGTGGCAGAATATTTGAGGGTACGTACGAGCAAATGTTTGATTCTTTAAATAAATTAAAAAAACTTCCTATTGAGACTAAAATTTATTGTGGACATGAGTATACACTTAAAAATTCAATGTTTTGCAAAAAGTACGAAGAAAATAATAAAAATTTAAAAAAAAAAATTATTGAAATTGAGCATAAGGTAAAAAATAATTTACCTACAATTCCTTCAACAATTGGGGAAGAATTAGCGTGCAATATTTTTTTAAGAGCAAAAAATCTAAAAGACTTTTCAAAATTAAGAGATTTAAAGGATAATTTCTAATTTATTCAACTTGACTAAAAGAAGCCTAGAACTATATTGCCACTTATAAAAATTAAGGATTTACAATGTCTTTTGCAGTAATACAAACGGGTGGAAAACAATACAAAGTTAAAGCTAGCGATATATTAAAAATCGAAAAAATTAAAAATAGCAAACCTGAAAGTAAAATAGAATTTAACGAAATTCTTGCATATGGAGATGATAAAAATTTAGAAGTTGGTTCACCACTTGTTAAGGGTGCAAAAGTAGAAGCTGAACTAGTAAAAAATAGTAAAAACAGAACTATTTTAATATTTAAAAAAAGAAGAAGACAAAATTCAAGAAGAAAAAATGGACACAGGCAACAATATTCTCTAATAAAGATAAAAAAAATTTTTGCAAAAGATGGTGCTGTACTTTCTGAAGCAAAAAAAGTAGAAAAAAAAGAGACAAAAAAAATAAAAGAAGAAAAAAAGTAAGATTTAATTATGGCAACAAAAAAAGCAGGTGGGTCATCTCGAAACGGACGTGATAGTGCTGGTCGAAGACTTGGTGTAAAAAAATATGGCGGTCAATATGTCATTCCAGGTAACATAATTGTTAGACAAAGAGGAACAAAAATTTTTCCTGGTGATCACGTTGGTATGGGTAAAGATCATTCTATAT
Organism: uncultured Pelagibacteraceae bacterium; assembly: GCA_902551895.1. Classification (GTDB taxonomy): domain Bacteria; phylum Pseudomonadota; class Alphaproteobacteria; order Pelagibacterales; family Pelagibacteraceae; genus Pelagibacter. The sequence goes on from CACDEU010000027.1 coordinate 9,592, forward strand.
TTGCAAAAGTAAAAGGCAAAGTAGAATTTAAAAAAACTAAATCTGATAGAACATTTGTTTCTGTAAAACCCAATTAATCAATACAACTTAAAAAATCAAAAGGAGTTGTATTATGAAATTTTTAGATCAAGTCAAAATATTTATCAAAGCAGGTGATGGTGGATCAGGATCACCAAGTTTTAGAAGAGAAAAATTTATTGAATTTGGAGGGCCAGATGGAGGAGATGGAGGAAAAGGTGGTTCAATAGTTTTAAAATCTGAAAGAAATTTAAACACTCTTATTGATTTTAGATATCAACAACATTTTAAGTCAGAAAGAGGTAGAGATGGAAAAGGTAAAAATCAAACTGGTAGGGGTGGAGAAAGTTTATATCTTAAGGTTCCTGTTGGTACACAAGTATTTGAGGAAGATAATAAAACTTTAATTTTTGATTTTAAAAAGGAAAATGAAGAATTTGTTGTTGCTGTTGGTGGTAGAGGAGGATTTGGTAACACTAGGTTTAAATCTTCAACAAATAGAGCTCCAAAAAAATTTACCAAAGGAACCAAAGGAGAAGAATTTTGGATTTGGCTTCAATTAAAAACAATAGCAGACGTCGGTATAATTGGTTTACCAAATGCAGGCAAATCTAGTTTGTTAGCTGCAATAACAAGTGCAACACCAAAAATTGCTAATTATAAATTTACTACACTAAATCCAAATCTTGGTGTTGCAGTTTATGATGATAAAGAAATAACTTTAGCAGATATTCCAGGTATCATCGAGGGTGCACATGAGGGTACAGGATTAGGTATAAAATTCCTTAAACATATTGAAAGATGTAATTCTTTACTTCATTTAATTGATATAACAGAAGAAGACTTAAAAAAATCTTACTCTCAAGTTAGAAAAGAGCTAAAAAACTATAGTAAAGATATGTTAAAAAAAGATGAATTAGTTGTTTTAAATAAAACAGATCTTTTAGAAGATAAAGAGGTAAAAAAAATTAAAAATGATTTTTTAAAAAAACATAAAGTAAATCTAATAACTCTTTCAACATTTGACAAAAAATCAATATCAAAAATTAAATCTAAATTAATTAAATATGTATCTTAAAAAATCTAAAACTATTGTAATAAAAATTGGATCTACAATTTTAATTGATGAAAAGAGAATAATTAGAAGAAAATGGTTAGCGGAATTTGCTAAAGATATAAAAGAATTATTAGATCAAAAAAAAAATATAATTCTGGTAAGCTCCGGTGCAATAGCTTTGGGTTGTAAAAAATTAAATTTGAACAAAAAAAATTTAAAAATTGATAAAAGTCAGGCAGTAGCTTCTGTAGGTCAAATTGAGCTAATGAATCTTTTTAATAAGATATTTAGCTCAAAAAAAATTAATCTTTCCCAGATTTTACTTACACTAGAAGATACAGAGCAAAGAAGAAGGGCAATAAATGCAAAAAGAACTTTTGAAAATTTATTTGAATTAGGTTTTATTCCTGTAGTAAATGAAAACGACAGCATTGCAACAACTGAAATAAAATATGGTGATAATGATAGGCTAGCTTCTCGGGTTGCTCAAATTTCGGGAGCTGATTGTTTAGTTCTACTTTCAGATGTTGATGGATTGTACACTCAAAATCCAAAATTATTTAAAAACTCCAAACTAATTAAAGAAATTAAAAATATAGATAGTGATATAGAAAAGATCGCTACAAAAAGTATTAGTGAACATGGAACAGGAGGAATGAAAACTAAGATTGAAGCTGCAAAAATTTGCCAACTATCTGGATGTACGATGGTTATAGCAAATGGTCTTTTGGATAGACCTATTAAAAAAATTATAGACAAAAATAAATGTACTTGGTTTTTACCTAAAGTCTCAAAATTAGATGCTAGAAAAAAATGGATTATTAGCTCAATATCACCAAAAGGAGAATTGGTAATAGATGATGGGGCAATAAATGCACTTAAAAAAGGTAAAAGCTTACTAGCCGCAGGTATAACAAAAGTTAATGGAAAATTTAATAAAGGTGACCATATAAAGATACTAGATAAAAACTTAAAGGAATATGCCAGAGGTTTAAGTTCTTTTTCCTCAGAAGAAATTAATAAAATCCAAGGCCAGCATTCAAATAAAATTAAAGAACTTTTAGGATATATATCTAAATCGGAAGTAGTTCATAAAGATGATATGGTTGGAATATAAATGTCAAAAAAATTAATAAAAATTGGAATAAAAGCAAAAAAAGCTTCTAAAATTAAAGTTGATAAAAAAAGTAAAAATAAAGTTTTAAAAAAATATTTGCAATTGATTAATAAAAATAAGAAAAATATTCTTAGAGAAAACAATAAAGATATAGAATTTGCAATCAAAAATAATCTTCCTGAAAACTTGATAAGTAGACTGACTATAAATGATAAAAAACTTAAAGAAATAAAGGCTTCAATTAGCAAAATTATAAAATTAAATGATCCGACAAATAAAGTTATTGATAAATGGAAAAGACCAAATGGATTAATTATTAAAAAAGTTTCAACTCCAATTGGTGTAATTGGTATTATTTATGAGAGCAGACCAAATGTTACATCGGATGTTGCAAGCTTATGTTTTAAGTCTGGGAATGTAGTCATTCTTAGAGGTGGATCAGAAGCATATAATTCAAACAGAATCCTTGCAAATTTATTTCGAGATGCTCTTAGAAAAAATAATATTGATCAAAATTATGTTCAAATAATAAAAGATAAAAATAGAAAATCTGTAGACTTCATGCTATCAAAAATGAAAAATTTTATTGATGTTATAATTCCAAGAGGTGGAAAAAATTTAGTTAAAAAAGTACAAAGCTTATCTTCAATTCCAATAATTGGACATTTAGAAGGAATTTGTCATACCTATATTGATAAAAATGCAGATTTAAATATGGCAATAAAAGTCGTTCATAATGCAAAACTAAGGAATACTAGTATTTGTGGAGCTACTGAAACAATTTTGATGCACAAAAAAATCATAAAAAAATTTTGTAATCCAATATTGGAAAAATTAACAAATAATAATTGTAAAATATTTGCAGATAATATTATTAAAAAGAATTTTAATGGTAAATCTAAATTGGCAAAAGAAAAGGATTGGTCAACAGAATATTTATCTGCCAAGGTATCTGTAAAGTCAGTTAATAATATTTTAGATGCAATTAATCATATTAACAAATATGGAACGATGCATACAGATAGTATAATTACCAAAAACAAAAAAAATGCTAATCTATTTTTAAAAAATATAAAAAGTTCAATAGCAATGCATAACACATCAACTCAATTTGCTGATGGAGGAGAGTTCGGATTTGGTGGTGAAGTTGGTATTTCAACCAATACTATGCCACCAAGAGGACCTGTTGGTTTAAATCAATTAATTTCATATAAATATGAAGTTCTAGGAAAAGGACAAATAAGAAATTAAATTGAAAAATAATAAAAAGAAAAAAATAGGAATTCTTGGAGGATCATTTGATCCTGCTCATAAAGGACATATTAAAATTTCTATTGAAGCAAAAAAACAATTTAAAATAGATAAAATAATTTGGGCAATAACAAGAAAAAATCCTTTTAAATC
>CACDEU010000028.1 GCA_902551895.1 uncultured Pelagibacteraceae bacterium
TTGATTTGATTCAATTACAGAGAGTTAATTTTTTTTGTAATTCTAGAAACATTTCTAGAGGCATTTTGTCTTTTAATAATGCCAGTTTTTGAAATTTTCATCAGCTCAGAATTTAACTTTGGTAAATAAGCTAGGGCTTCCTTTTTGTTTTTGTCTTCTAGGATAGAGTTCATTTTTTTTATTGCGTTTCTAAACCTGCTTTTTCTAGATTTGTTAACAGTTGTTTGTCTAGAAATTCTTCTTATTCTTTTAATTGCTGATTTTGTGTTTGCCATACGCGCGATTGTATAGCTTGAGAATTAGAGTCGGTCAATAAGATAATTAAATTATTTTTGGCAAAATTTACAAAAAAAAGATGATCTATTAGATATAAATCTCTTTATTATTTTACCTTTACAGTTTTTTCTAACACAATTTTTATTTTCTCTACTATAAACTTTAAAATTATTTTGAAATAAGCCCGAAAATCCTTTTGCATTCTTAAAATCTCTTATCGAAGAACCACCAAATTTAATAGATAAATTTAGTACTAATTTCGAATACTTTACTAACTCACTAATTTCCTTATTAGTTATTTTTTGTCCTAATTTAAAGGGGTTAATTTTACTTTGAAACAGTATTTCATTTGCATAAATATTTCCAATACCTGAAACAAAACTTTGATCTAACAAAAAATTCTTAATATTTTTTTTTTTATTTTTAAGCCTATATTTTATATATTTAAAATTAAATTTTGAAGATGTAGCTTCAGGCCCAAATCTTTGAAAATATTTTTTAAGTTCTTTTTTGGTATTCAACAATTTAAAAAATCCAAATCTTCTTGGATCATTATAAATTATAGTAAAATTAGTAAATTTAATATAAATGTGATTATGTTTTTTTGGCAAAATTTTAGAATGATAAAAACTTAAATTAGTTATTTTTTTTTTTTTTTTATGTTCAATTAAATGTAATGTTCCAGACATTCCTAAATGTATTAAGCAGTAATGATGATTATCTAAAAATAAAATGATATATTTTGAAAACCTGGAAACACTAATTATTGATCTGCCCTCTAACAGATTTTCAAAATTTTTTTTAATTTTAAACCTTAAATTTCTATTGTTAACAATAATTTTTTTAATTTTTTTATGGTTAACCTTATTTTTAAGTGATCGCTTTACTATTTCTACTTCTGGCAATTCTGGCATTTAAGATTATATTATAATTTTTAAATAAAATATTAAACTATGGATCAAGCTCTCCAACAAAAAAAAGGTTTGGTTAAAGGTGTATTTAACAAAGTCTTTAAAAATTATGACTTAATGAATGACCTAATGTCATTAGGAATACATAGAATTTGGAAAAAAAATTTAATTCAAATAATGAATCCTTCAAACAAGAAAAAACTTATAGATGTTGCTTGTGGCACTGGAGATGTTGTTAAATTATATTTGGAAGCTACAAATAATAATTCTACAATTTTGTGTATCGACCCAAATATAAATATGATTAAAGAATGCAGGGAAAATTTAAAAAATTATAAAAATATAAAGTGGAAAGTTTGCAGTGCAGAAAGATTAAGTGTTCCGGATAACAGCTTTGATTTTTATACTATAAGCTTTGGTCTAAGAAATGTTAAAGATATAAATAAAAGTTTAAAGGAAGCTCATCGAGTTTTAAAAAGAGGAGGAAGATTTTTGTGTTTAGAGTTTTCTAAAATTGAAAATAATAATTTGGAGATTTTATATAAAAGTTATTCAAAATTAATTCCTAAAATTGGTGAAATAGTAGTAGGAGAAAAAAAACCTTATGAGTATTTAGTAAAAAGTATTGAAAATTTTATAAGTCAAAAACAACTTATTGAAATGATGAAAGAAAATAATTTTAAAAACTGTGAATATAGAAATCTAAGCGGTGGAATAGTTGCAATACACTCTGGCTGGAAAATATAATGATAAAAAAAATATTTATTTTATTTAAAATTTTTAGAAAACTAGCTTTGTCAGATGCTTTAAAAGTTATTTCTAAATTTCATCGCCCACCGGTAATAATTAAAATTTTTTTAACTTTGTTTTCAATTTCTTTTTCTAAAAATAACTTTAAGTCTAGTAAGCTATCTGATGAAGAAAAATTATGCTCTTCTATTCAAGAAATGGGAACAACATTTATTAAGTTAGGTCAATTTTTATCTACAAGGCCCGATATTATTGGAGAAAATTTATCAACACAACTTGAAAAGTTACAAGATCGTTTGCCACCTTTTTCAACTCATGAAGCTAAAGAAATAATTAAAAATAACCTAGGAAATGAAATTTTTGATTCAGTAATAAATTTTGGTGAACCTGTCGCAGCTGCGTCTATTGCCCAAGTACATAAAGCACAAATTAATGATGATGGCACCATAAAGGATGTAGCTATTAAAATTTTAAGGCCAAATATAAAAAAAAACTTTTAATGATGAAATTGATGCTTTGATGCTATTAGCATATTTGGTTGAAAGTTTAATTGTCAAAACAAAAAGACTTAGACTTGTAGAAGTAGTTTTTCTATTAAAAGAAATTACTAATCATGAAATGGATTTAAGATTCGAAGCAGCTGCAGCAAATGAATTTGCTGAAAATACTAAAAATGATGCAGGTTTCCATGTTCCAAAAATTTATTGGAATTTTACAAGTGAGGAGGTTTTAACTTTAGATTGGATAGAAGGAATTTCTATAAGAGAAAAAGAAATTTTAGAGTCTAAAAAAATAAATATAGAAAGTATTGCAACAGACGTTATTCAGCATTTTTTAAGACATGCGGTAAGAGATGGTTTTTTCCATGCCGACATGCACCAAGGAAACCTATTTATAGATGAAAACGGAAGAATAATACCAATTGATTTTGGAATTATGGGAAGAATGGATAAATTAAATAGACGTTATTTAGCAGAAATACTTTATGGATTTGTCCAGAGAGATTATAAAAAAGTTGCGGAGGTTCACATTGTGGCTGGATTAGTTCCTAGTAATGTCCAAGTTGATGAATTAGCCCAAGCACTAAGATCTATAGGAGAGCCCATTTTTGGACAATCAGTTAAAGATATTTCTGGCGGAAAATTATTAAAGCAGTTATTTGATGTTACTGAAAAATTTAACATGCAGACTCAGCCTCAATTATTACTTTTACAAAAAACAATGGTTGTTGTTGAAGGTGTAGCTAGAAAACTAAACCCTAATACAAATATCTGGGAAACATCAAAACCAGTTTTAGAAAAGTGGCTTAAAGAAACTAAAGATCCAATTAATAATTTAAATGAGACTTTAAAAGATACAGCTGAAGTAATAAAAAAACTTCCTGAGCTTCCAAAAATAATGGATAAAGCAAATCAAGCTCTAACTTTCATGGCTAGTGGAAAAATACCACAGGAATCTCATTCTTTTTCTGCATTAAATGAAAAAAAAGTAGAAATGAAATCGTTTAGAAATCAAAGTATTATTGGATTATTACTGCTTGTATTTCTAGGTATCATAGTATTTTAATCTGCCAATGAAAAATTTAAATAATAAAAAAATCTTACTAATTATATGTGGTGGTATTGCTGCATATAAAAGTTTAGAAATTATTAGACTTTTAAAAAAAAAAGGTTCATGCATAAAAACAATCCTTACAAAAAATGCGAAAAACTTTATTACACCACTATCAGTAACTTCTTTATCTCAGGAAAAAGTTTACTCAGATTTATTTAATTCAGAAAATGAATCTGAAATGGATCATATTTCATTATCAAGATGGGCAGATCTGATCTTAATAGCTCCAGCAACAGCAAATACTATTTCAAAAATTAGCTATGGATTGTCGGATGATTTGGCCTCAACTGTTGTATTTGCTTCGGACAAGAAAATTTTTATAGCACCGGCAATGAATGTAAGAATGTGGGAACATCAATCAAACAGAGATAACTTAAAAAAATTAATAGATTTTGGTCATGAAATAATTGGACCTGAAACTGGCGAAATGGCATGTGGTGAGTATGGAAATGGGAAAATGTCTGAACCAGAAATAATTATCAATCACATAAATAAATACTTTAAAAATATAGAAAATAATAAAAGATTTAAAGCTCTTGTTACTGCTGGTCCTACACATGAATATATTGATCCTGTAAGATTTATCTCAAATAAATCTAGTGGTAAGCAAGGATATGAAATTGCAAGATCTTTGAATGAAAATGGTTTTGAAACTACTTTAATATCAGGACCTACAAATTTAAATCCAATTAAAGGCGTAAATTTAATAAAAATTAAGTCTGCTGACGAAATGTTAGAAGCAACTTTAAATAATCTTCCGACTGATGTTGCAATTTTCTCCTCGGCAGTATCAGATTTTAAAGTGAAAAATAAAGAAAATGAAAAAATAAAAAAAAATAATATTTCTCAAATTTCCTTAGAGAAAAATACAGATATTTTAAAACATATTTCAAACCATAACTCACTAAGACCTAAATTGGTTGTTGGATTTGCTGCAGAAACAAATTCTATAAAAAAAAATTCTTTAGATAAATTATCTGAAAAAAATTGTGACTGGATAATTGCTAACGATGTATCTCAAAATGATATAGGTTTTGAGTCAGAGTTCAATAAAGTTTCTATATTCTATAAAAATGATACTGAAGAAAATCTTCCAAAAATGAAAAAATCAAATCTTGCCAATGAGATAGTAAATAGAATAATTTCTCAACTAAATTAATGGTTAAGATATTAGTTAAAAGACTTGATTCTAAAGTTAAAATACCTGAATACAAAACTAGTGGCTCATCCGGTATGGATTTGATGGCGTTTGTTGAGAGTTCAATAAAAATTGCACCTAATACTTTGGAGTTAATCCCAACAGGTTTGTCTATTGCAATACCAGAAAACTTAGAAATACAAATAAGACCTAGGTCAGGACTTGCTGTAAAATCTAGCGTAAGTGTATTAAATACTCCCGGGACTATTGATAGTGATTATAGGGGTGAATTAAAAATAATATTATTTAATCATGGAAATAAAGATTTTATTGTAAATAATAATGATAGAATTGCCCAAATGGTTTTAACACCAGTTATCAAGATGGAGCTTGAAGAAGTAGATCAATTACCAAAAACTGTAAGAGGATCTGGAGGTTTTGGATCAACTGGAAAATGAAAAATATTCTTAATAAAAAATTAATTGAAAGATATTCTAGACAAATAGTTTTAAAAGATATCGGTCCTTCTGGACAAAAAAAAATTATTAAATCAAGAGTTTTGGTTGTGGGAGCAGGCGGATTAGGCTGTCCAGTAATTGATTATTTAAGTAGAGCTGGCATTGGAAATATTGGAGTAGTGGATCATGATAAAATAAATATTTCTAATATTCATAGACAGTCATTATACAACACTAAAGATATAGGAAAGTTTAAAGTTAATGTATTAAAAAAAAAAATTAAACTAGTTAATTCACAAGTTAAAATAAAAACTTTTAAAAAAAAAATTGAAAGAAAAAATATTGAAAAAATATTTAAAGGATATGATTTTATTGTTGATGGATCTGATAATTTTAAAACGAAATTTCTATTAAATGAATACTCTATAAAATATAAAAAAATTTTAATAGTAGGTGCAATAAGTAAAATGGATGGACATATTTTTACTTTTGATTTTAAAAATAAAAATAACCCATGTTTAAAGTGCTTTTATCAATCAGAACCTTCTGATGAAGTGTTAAATTGTGAATTTGAAGGCATATTAGGTCCTGTAGCGGGTATAGTTGGCAATATTCAAGCAACAGAAATATTAAAGAAAATTTTGAATTTAAGTAAAGAATCAAATAAAAAAATTTTAATTTTGGATTTACTTAATTTAAATTTTAGAAAAGTAGAGTTTAATAAAAAGAAAAATTGCGTATGCAAAAATTTTTAATATTATTATTTTTTTTATTAATAAATACTTCTTACGTTATATCTGAAGAAAATGATTATTTCCTTTCTTTAAAAAAAGACAAAGTTTATGTCAGGTATGGCCCAGGTAAAAATTATCCTATAAAATATATTTATAAGAAAAAATTTTTAACAATCAAAGTAATTGATAAAAAAGATAACTATAGAAGAATAATAGATCATAAAAAAAATAGCGGTTGGATACATCGAATTATGCTTAGAAAATTAAATTCATTAATTGTTCTTGAGGAAAAAATTGTTTTCAAAAAAAATAGTAAATTTTCAAAACCTTTAGTAAAATTAGAAAAAGGTAGATTAGTAATTATAAAAAAATGTGAAATTAATTGGTGTAAGATTAAAACTGATGCTTACATCGGCTGGATAGACACAAAAAATGTTTGGGGAATTTAATTAAATTAATTTAAATCAAAACGATCTAAATTCATTACTTTTGTCCAAGCAGTTATAAAATCATTTAAGAATTTTTCGTTTGAATCGTCTGTAGCATAAACTTCAGATAGTGCTCTTAATTGGGAATTAGATCCAAATATTAAATCTGCACGCGTCGCTCTCCATTTTATTCTTTTTGTTTTTCTATCTATTCCCTCAAAAAACTGTTCTTCTTTATCTACTTCTCTCCAAGTAGTTTTCATATCTAATAAATTAACAAAGAAATCATTAGTTAATGATCCAGGTTTTTTTGTAAATACACCATAATCTGAACCGTCAAAGTTAGTGTTTAATACTCGCATGCCTCCAATTAAAACTGTCATTTCTGGACCAGTTAATCCAAGAAGTTGAGCTTTATCTATCAACATTTCTTCGGCTGAATTAGTGGGGATGCCTTTTCCATTGGTATATCCTTTGGCATGCATCTTAATATAGTTTCTAAAACCGTCTGCTATGGGTTCAAGAAGATTAAATGAATTTTTGTCTGTTTGATCTTGTTTTGCATCACCTCTTCCTGATTTGAATGGAACTTTGATTTTTTTTCCACTCTTTTTGGCAGCATTTTCAATACCAACTGATCCTCCTAAAACTATTAAGTCTGCTAATGAAACTGATTTATTTTTTGAATCAAATCCTTTTTTAATTTTATTTAAAATTTTGATTACAGCAGACAAATTTGAAGGATTATTAACTTCCCAATCTTTTTGAGGTTCAAGAGCTATTCTTGCTCCATTAGCACCTCCTCTTTTATCTGATCCTCTAAAAGTTGATGCTGATGCCCATGCAGTGATAACTAATTGGGAAACGGATAAACCAGATTTAGATATTTTTTTCTTTAATAACTCAATATCTTTATTTTTAAGTTTATATTTATTTTTTGGTATTGGATCTTGCCAGATTAAATTCTCTTTTGGAACGTCAGAACCAAGATAATTTGCTTTTGGACCCATATCACGATGAGTAAGTTTGAACCAAGCTCTTGCAAAGGCGTCAGCAAATTCATTTGGATTTTTATGAAAATGTTTAGAAATTGGCCCATATTTAGGATCTAATTTTAATGAAAGGTCGGTAGTTTGCATCATTGGAAGATTTTTTTTAGATCTATCATGAGCGTCTGGAGTCATTTCTATATCATGACCATTCCTTTTAGGTTTCCATTGATGAGCTCCTGCAGGGCTTTTGGTTAATTCCCAATCATAGCCAAATAAATTATCAAAATATCCCATATCCCATTTAATCGGGTTTGAAGTCCATGCGCCCTCAATACCGCTGCTAATAGTATCTACACCTAAACCACTTTTGTAGTTACTATTCCATCCAGTTGCTTGATCTTGAATCTTTGAACCTTCTGGTTCAGGACCTTTATGTGACTCCGGTGCTGCACCATGAGATTTTCCAAATGTGTGTCCGCCTGCAACGAGTGCTACTGTCTCATAATCATTCATCGCCATACGTCCAAAAGTTTCTCTAATATCATGAGCAGCTAAATAAGGGTCTGGATTAGCATCAGGTCCTTGAGGGTTAACATAAATTAAACCCATGTGTGATGCTCCTAAGGGATTTTCTAGTTCTCTTTTTCCACTATATCGATTTACTCCAAGCCACTCCTTTTCAGATCCCCAATAAATATCCTCCTCTGGCTCCCATATGTCTTGTCTTCCAGCTCCAAAACCAAAAGTTTTGAAACCCATTGACTCTAGAGATATATTTCCAACAAGTATAAATAAATCTGCCCAGGATATTTTTTTTCCATATTTTTTTTTAATAGGCCATAGTAAAAGCCTTGCTTTATCTAAATTCACATTATCTGGCCAACTATTTAATGGAGCAAATCTTTGATTTCCAGTTCCTGCACCACCTCTTCCGTCTCCTGTCCGATATGTTCCAGCAGCATGCCAAGAAAGACGGATAAAAAATGGACCATAATGACCATAATCTGCTGGCCACCAATCTTGTGTATCAGTCATTAATTTATGAAGATCTTTTTTTAATGCTTTAAAATTAAGTTTTTTAAATTCTTTTTTATAATTAAATTTTTCTCCCATTGGATTTACCAATGATGAATGTTGACTTAAAATTTTTAAATTTAGACTATTAGGCCACCAATCTTTATTTGTTTGTCCTTTGCCTGTTGGATGCTTCGGTGGTGTTCCTGCACCTGTAAAAGGACATTTTGATTGTTCTTTAATTAAATTATTACTCATTATTGTAATTTATAATGATTCTAAAGTAGTGTCAATACAGCAGAATTGTCTCAATACAATTTTATATAATTTATGGATTTTTAATATTTTTGAGATTAGTTATTATTTTCAATTTTAACTAAAACTTCTATAGAAGTAATTTTTTTGCCTGGTAAATTCTTTTTAATGTTGATTTTATCAACATCTTCTTTTTTTAAATCTATAAGTTCATTGGTTTTTATATCAAGAAAGTGATGGTGGTCTGAAGTATTTGTGTCAAAATAACTCTTTTCTCTATTTACTGATATTTCTTTTAAATACCCTTTTTTTTTAAAAGAATGAACTGTGTTATAGATAGTGGCCAAAGAAATTTTTTTATTAATTTCCTTTTTTATTATTTTGCAAAGATCAGTAATTGTAAAATGAAAAGTTTTTTTTCTATCAAACAATAATCTACAAATTTCTAATCTTTGTTTGGTAGGTCTTAGCCCTGAAGACCTTAATTTTTCAATAAATATGCTATTATTATTCATTTTTTTGCCAAATTTATAACAAACCAAAAGTATTTGTATATTGTAATTTTAATAAATAAAGTATTAAAGATCTATATTTATGGAAAAAAAATCATCTTATAGTTACGAAGAGTTAATAAATTGTGGAAATGGTGAACTTTTTGGGCCTGGAAACGCCAAATTACCACTTCCTCCAATGCTTATGTTTGATAGAATAATAGAAGTTAAAGAAGATAATGGTGCTTTCAAAAAAGGCTCTATTACTGCTGAACTAGATATAAAAGATGACCTTTGGTTTTTTAATTGCCATTTTAAAGAGGATCCAGTTATGCCTGGATGTCTTGGTTTAGATGCAATGTGGCAACTAGTGGGTTTTTATTTAGGATGGCTAGGCAATCCTGGAAAAGGAAGAGCTTTAGGAGTGGGTACTGTAAAATTTACTGGTGAAGTATTAAAAAGTATAAAAAAAGCAAAATATATAATTGATATGAAAAAAATTATGTCTCCAAGTGGAACAACGGTTGGTTTGGCTAACGGTGTTTTGTTGGCAGATGAAAAAAAAATTTATTCAGCTGAAAATTTAAAGGTAGGTTTATTTAAATAATGAAAAGAGTAGTTGTAACTGGTATTGGAGTTGTATCTTGCTTAGGAAATAATCAAGAAGAAGTTTATCGTTCTTTATTAAATTCAAAGTCTGGAATCACATTTTCAGAAGAGTATAGAGAATATAACTTAAAAAGTAATGTTCATGGTAAACCAAATATTAAACTTGAAGAACATGTCGATAGAAAATTTATAAGATTTATGGGACCTGGTTCTGCATATAATTATATTTCTATGGCTGAGGCGGTAAAAGACTCTGGATTGGAAGAAAAAGATGTAAGTAATGTTTCAACTGGAATGATTATGGGATCTGGTGGCCCATCGATACAAAATGTTATTTTAGCTGCTGATAAAACAAGAGAAAAAAATCCAAAAAAAATGGGACCCTTTGTAGTACCAAGAACTATGTCGAGTACTGCTTCTGCTACATTGGCAGTACCATTCAAAATTAAAGGAGTTAATTATACAATTAGTTCTGCTTGTGCAACTAGTGGACATTGCATTGGAAATGCAATGGAACTAATCCAACTTGGAAAACAAAATATTGTATTTGCTGGAGGAAGTGATGAAGTTCATTTTGCAATGACAGCTATGTTCGACGCAATGACCGCTCTTTCTTCAAAATACAATGATACCCCAGATAAGGCATCTAGACCTTATGATAAAACAAGAGACGGATTTGTAATTTCAGGTGGAGGGGGAGTTTTAGTTCTAGAAGAGTATGAACATGCAAAAGCAAGAGGCGCAAAAATTTATGCTGAATTAACTGGTTATGGGGCAACTTCAGATGGATATGATATGGTCGCTCCATCAGGAGAAGGAGCTGTAAGATGTATGCAAATGGCTTTAAATACAAGTAAAAATAAAATTGATTATTTAAATACACATGGCACTTCAACTCCGGTTGGGGATATAACAGAATTAAAAGCTGTAGGAGAAGTCTTTAAAGATAACGTTCCTAAAATAAGTTCTACAAAATCCCTTTCGGGTCACTCTTTAGGAGCTACTTCAGCACATGAAGCTATTTATAGTTTAATTATGATGAAAAATAATTTTATTTCAGCTTCTATAAATATAACTGATATGGATGATGAGGCAAAAAAATACCCCATAGTTACAAAAGTTCAAAAGGATGTAACCTTAAATTCTATTATGTCTAATAGTTTTGGATTTGGAGGAACTAACGCAACTTTAGTTTTTGAAAAGGTTTAATTGATGAGTTTAATGAAAGGTAAAAAGGGATTAATCTTGGGAGTAGCGAATGAAAGATCCATTGCCTGGGGTATTTCTCAAAAATTAGCCGAAGCAGGAGCAGAACTAGCATTCACTTATATGGGTGATGCCTTAAAAAGAAGAGTAATTCCTTTAGCAGAGAAATTAAATTCAAATGTAACATTTAGTTGTGATGTAGAAAACAAAGAAGAGATTATTAAGCTTTTTGAAGACATAAA
>CACDEU010000029.1 GCA_902551895.1 uncultured Pelagibacteraceae bacterium
CTTCTGTAATATTTTCTTTTGGAAAATATGAATTTGTTAATAAAGCAATATCCAAGATTTCTTTTGAATCTTTTGAGAGATTCATCTTATTTATTTTATTTAAAATTAATTTTATTTCATTTCCATCAGAACTGGACCACATATCAATATTTAATTCGTGATCTTCGGGATCGTACAAACCTACTATGTTGACTTTATTTTCTTCTAATATGTTGCTATCAATTGTATCAAATGATGAGTTTAGATCATTTTCTTCCGCCTCAACTTTAATTTCATTTGATTCATCATTTTCTAAAATAGTAGTAGATTCGTCTTGTTCAACTTTTTTTTCTAAATCCCAAATGTCAACTGGTTCATCCTCTGCATTTAAATTCAAAGAAAATAAAAAAATAAAAATAATAAAAGTTAATAAGTATTTTTTATTTAACAATTTTAAAATTTTCATTTGGAATTGCTTTTTCAATTTTTTTAATGGGTGATGGAAAATTAATTCGATCAATTAAAATTATCGCAATAGTTAGGACTATTGTTACTAATATTATTTTAATTAATATTCCAAAAATTCCTTTTGAACTTCCTAATCTTGTTTTTTTTTCAAATTGCATATACTGTTAAGTATTTTCAAAATAAGACATATTTGTGGTTTTTCAATAAAGAATTATGAATTTAAATAAAAATATAGTTTTGATAGGCATGATGGGGTCTGGAAAATCTACAATTGGCTATCTTTTGTCTAAAAATATAAATTTTAATTTTTTAGATATTGATAAACATATAGAAAAAGAAACAAATCTTAAAATCAATGATATTTTTCAAAAGAAAGGTGAAGATTACTTTAGAAATTTAGAGGAAAAAATAACATTGAAGCTTCTTAAAGGTAAGGGGAAAGTCATATCTTTAGGGGGAGGAGCATTTTTAAATAAAAATATTAGAAATGAAGTATTAAAAAATAATATTTCTTTTTGGTTAAGTTGGAAAAGTTCAACAATAATAAAACGAATTTCAAAAAGTAAAAAAAGACCAATAGCTTATAATTCTGACAAAGATGATTTAAAAAAATTGATAAATGAAAGATCAAATATTTATGCAGAAGCACAATTTAAGATAAATTGTGAAACTTTATCAAAAAATATGATAATTAAAAATATAATAAAGCTATATGAAGAATATTAATTTAAATGTAATAACCAAGTCTAAGTCGTACCCAATAATAATTGGTAAAAATATTATTTATCAAATTAATAATATTTTAAAATTAAATCATTTTAATTTTGAAAAAGTTTTATTAATTGCAGATACTAAAATACCAAAAAAAAAATTGATTATATTAAAAAGTAAAATTAAATCAGAAAAAATAATTATTCATCCTTTTATCGCAAACGAAAGAAATAAAAGTTTTAAAAGTATTAATTTAATTTTGGAAAAATTATTTAAGTATAAATTTAACAGAAACGATTGCATTATATCATTTGGTGGAGGTATAACTGGAGATGTTTCTGGTTTTGCTGCTAGTATTTTTAAAAGAGGAATAAAATTTATTAATATTCCAACAACATTATTAGCCCAGGTAGACTCTTCGATAGGGGGAAAAACTGGTATTAACAATATACATGGAAAAAATTTAATTGGTTCCTTTCTACAACCTGATCTAGTTATATCTGATGTTAGTATGTTAGATTCGCTTCCAAAAAGAGATTTAACTTGTGGCTATGGAGAAATTTTAAAACATTCTATTATTAGTGATATAAAAATTTTTAAATATTTAAAGAAAAATTATTCAAAAATATTAAAATTAAAAACTCCATTCATTGAAAAAACTATTGCTGATAGCTGTAAAATCAAAAGAAATATAGTTCAAAAAGATGAAAAAGAAAAAAATTTAAGAAAAACTTTAAATTTAGGACACACTTTTGCTCATGCATACGAAGCAACGCTTGCTTTTTCAAAAAAACTAAATCACGGAGAGGCTGTGATTTTAGGAATTATAAGTTCTGCTAAATTTAGCCTTGAAAATAATATTTTAAATAAAAAAGATTATGAGCAAATAATTAAACATATAAATCTTTTAAACTTACCAATGAATTTAAATTATTATTTTAAAAAAAAGGATATTAATACAATAATAAGGTACATGATATTAGATAAAAAAAATAATTCATCAAAGATAAATCTAATTTTAATAAAAAAAATTGGAAAAGTAATTTTAGATTTAAAATTTGATAAATTAAAAATAAAAAAATTTTTAAATAAAGAATTACTTAATTAAAATTTGTATTGAGTGAATATTTTCTTCCAATTCTTTTTTTAGAATCTTATATATATCTTTTGTTGATTCTACTTTATTTTTTTTTTTTAAATAATCTGATGTTATTATCAATTTAATATGGAATTTATTTTTATCATGAGACTTGTGACTTTTGTGTAAAAATGTTTTGTCTTCAACTTCTATATTGTCGCAAATTATATTTTTATTTAATTTATTTTTTACTATTTCAATTAGTTGATTTATATTCATAATTTATAATAATATATATAATGAAAAATATTTGCGATTGGAATAATTGTTTAGAGGAAGGTTCTTATAAAGCTCCTATTGAGAAGGATAACAGTAAAAAATATAGAATGCTTTGTCTAAATCACATAAAAGAATTTAATAAAAACTGGAATTATTTTGAAGGAATGAATGATAATCAAATTTATGAGTTTTTAAAGTCTGATATGATTTGGCACAAACCCACTCAAAGTTTTAGTTCATCTGATAATTTTTTTAAAATTCTTTGGAATAATGCACTTAAAGATGATCTAAATAAATATAAAATAAATGGTCAATTTGACCACATGGAACAATTTAAATTTAATAACAACGACATAAAAGCATTTAGTATTCTTGGAGTTTCTATCGGAATTAAATGGGAAAGAGTCCGAGAAAAATTTAAAAAACTTGTCAAAAAATTTCACCCTGATATGAATGCAGGAAATAAAAAATACGAGGATAAGCTAAAAATTATTACTTTGGCTTATACACAACTAAAAAATACTTATAGAGCAAAAAATTGACTATTAATTTAAATATAGAACCAGATATAAAAATTTCGGTTAATCAAACTTTTGGTTTCGATAGCGATATGGAAGTGGAGGCATTTTCAAAAAAAAGTGAATATGTTCCAGAAATAGACAAAAATTATAAATTTGATAAAGATACTACTCTAGCAATTTTATCAGGATTCTCATTTAACAAAAGATGTTTGGTATCTGGATATCATGGAACTGGAAAATCTACGCATATAGAACAAGTTGCGGCAAGACTAAATTGGCCTTGTATAAGAGTTAACTTGGACAGTCACGTAAGTAGAATTGATCTTATAGGAAAAGACGCAATAGTTATAAAAGATGGAAAACAAATAACAGAATTTAAAGAAGGAATCCTACCTTGGTCGATACAAAACCCAATAGCATTAGTATTTGATGAATATGACGCTGGGAGACCTGATGTTATGTTTGTTATTCAAAGAGTTTTGGAAGCAGAAGGAAATTTTACTTTATTAGATAAAAATAAAATAATTAAACAGAATAAATATTTTAGACTTTTTGCGACATCAAATACTGTTGGACTAGGAGATACAACGGGATTGTATCATGGAACTCAACAAATAAACCAAGGACAGATGGACAGATGGAATATCGTTACGACTTTAAATTATTTATCAATGGAAAAAGAAATGGAAATAATTTTAGGAAAAAATAAAAATTTAAATAACACAAAAGGAAAAGAAAAAATTGCAAATATGATAAAAGTCGCAACTTTAACTAGAAAAGGTTTTATGGGAGGCGATATATCTACAGTTATGAGTCCAAGAACAGTAATCCATTGGGCAGAAAATTCTGAAATATTTAAAGATACAGGATATGCATTTAGAGTTACTTTTTTAAATAAATGTGATGAAATCGAAAAGAATACTATTGCTGAATATTATCAAAGATGTTTCGGAGAAGATTTGCCAGAATCGTTGATAAATAGTCAGAAATAATGAATAAAGAAGATAATTTAAAAGAAAAATTCAAACAAGCTCTAATTTCTACAGTAAAAGCTATTTCTGATGACTATAAATTAGAAAAAGAAATAAATAAAAATTTAAGTTCAAAAAATTATAATTTTTTCGAGCTTGATAATTTAAATTCTAAAGAAGATTATACAAAACTGAGAGCTGAAACTGACTCAGAGGCATTGAAAAGAAAATTTTCAAATAATAAAATCTATAAGAAAAACTTACCAAAGAATTCTTCTAGTAGAGCACTCTATGATATATCTGAAAAAATAAGATATGAAATGCTTGGAACAAAAATATTAAAAGGGATTTCTAAAAATTTAAATGAAAACTATTTTAATAAAATTAATCTTAAAAGAAAAGATCAATTAAAGTCAAAAGAGGATGTACCTATAATCGAGGCTTTTGAGCTTTATATGTTAAAAAAATTTCTAGGAATTAAGTTAAACTCTTTATCAGAAAAAATCTTAAGTTACTGGGAAGAGGATTTTAAATCATCTTTTGAAAAACATTTATCATATTTAAATAAAAATATTGAAAATCAAGAAAACTATAATTCTAAATTATCTGAAATTTTAGAACAGATGGAAATTTTTGACTCAGAAGATGATAAAGAAAATCAGGAAAATAAAGATAACGAAAATACAAATAATGATGATAATAACCAAAATAATCAAGATGAATCAGGAAATGAAGAAGAGAAGAGAAGGGAGCAAGAAGATCAAATTGGCCTTGATGGTGAATATGATTTAAATGAAACGTCAATAGATGAACAGTTAGTCGATACGGATTCTAGTAAAGAAAGTACAGAAAAAATTGTTCAAAAAATGAATTCAAATATTGGAGATAAAGAATATCATATTTATACAAATGAGTTCGATGAGATAGCAAAAGCTGAAACACTTGAAACAAATGAGGAAATTTCAAAGCTAAGAAAAAATTTAGATCAACAACTTACTAATTTCCAGGATTTAATTACTAAATTAGCAAACAAACTTCAAAGACAGTTACTTGCTAAACAAAATAGAGCATGGGAATTTGATTTAGAAGAAGGTTTGTTAGATAGTTCAAAGCTAACTAGAATTATAATCGATCCACAAAATTCATTATCTTTTAAAAAAGAAAAAGATTTAGAATTTAAAGATACAGTAGTAACACTGTTAATTGATAACTCGGGATCAATGAGGGGAAGGCCAATAACTATTGCTGCTATTTGTGCAGATATATTATCTAGAACCTTAGAAAGATGTTCGGTTAAAGTAGAAGTTTTGGGCTTTACTACAAAAAATTGGAAAGGAGGCAAAAGTAGAGAAGAATGGAATAAAAATAGTAAGCCAAAAAATCCTGGAAGACTGAATGATTTAAGACATATAATTTATAAAAGTGCTGATACACAATGGAGACAATCAAAAAAAAATCTAGGTCTTATGCTTAAAGAAGGTTTATTAAAAGAAAACATTGATGGAGAAGCAATATCTTGGGCATTTAATAGATTAAAAAAAAGAAAAGAAGAAAGAAAAATTCTGATGGTGATTTCAGATGGCGCTCCAGTTGATGACTCTACTCTATCTGTAAATTCAGGAGATTTTTTAGAAAAACATCTTAAAAAAATTGTAAAATTTATTGAAAATAAAAATGATATAGAAATTTTAGCTATTGGAATAGGTCATGATGTTTCTAGATACTATAAAAAAGCAATTAAAATTACAGACGTTCAAGAACTTGGGGATGTCATGATTGAGCAATTAAGTGGTTTATTTGATAATAAAAAAAAACTTCACTAAATTAATTTAAGATCTTTATTTTTCCAAACAATAGTTACCTCAGCTCCTCCAGTTTCTGATAAATTATTAAAGTTTATTATTGCTAAATTTTTTTCTAATAGTGTCTTTCCAATAAATGTTCCAAGTCCAAGTCCATATTTCGAAATATTTTTTTGGTCAGCCGTTCTAATATAAGGTTCACCTAATTTATCTTTAGCAATTAGATCTTTTGGAAATCCAGGTCCGTCATCTTTAATAACTATTTTTGTGATTTCGTTGTTGCTGATCAGAGATATTTCTATATTTTTTTTACTAAATTTGTTCGCATTTCCTATAAAATTCCTTAGACCGTAAATAATTTCTATAGATTTATTTGTATTTATTGGTTTTTTGTAGTTCTCTAAATTAATTGAAAATGTCTTTTTGCTTATTTCTTCATAAGATTTTACAATTTCGTTTATATAATCACTTAATGTAAGACTAGTATTTAAAAATTCATCTTCAATACTTGGATTTAATGAAAGTTTTTTTAGTATTTCTCTACATCTCTTGCTTTGAGCGTCTAACAAATCCAGGTCTTTTTTTAACTTTTCATTATTTCCAAATTCTTTTTTAAGTTCTGTTACAGTTAACAAAATTGTAGAAAGAGGTGTTCCAAGCGAATGTGCAGATGCAGCTGCCTGCGCGCCTAGGGAGAGAAGCTCGCTCTCTCTTGACATTAATTCGTGAATTTTATCGTATGCTTTTTTTCTAATTCTACTTTCCTCTCCAAATTTAAATCCAAAATATACTAAAAAGAAAAGACCTATAATTATAGATAGAGGTATAGCATATAAATAATAATTAGGAGCATGAAAATGTAATTCGCCAGGGTGGGGCAAATCATAATAAAAAAAACTTACGAATAATAAAACAATCGTTATTATTATAACTAATAAGGCTGAACTCAAAAAATGTAAATACTGGGATGAGAATACAGCAGGTATTATTATTAAAAATATAAATGGATTAGTAATTCCCCCAGTAAAAAAAAATAAAGACCCTATTTGCAATATGTCAAAAGATAAATAAATTGTTGATGTATTATTATTTAGTTGATTATTTTTTTTTTTAAAATGTAAAAAAAGATTTGTTAAAACACCTATGAATACTATCAAAATACAAAAAATATAATTAAAATTAAATTTTAAAAAAAATTGAACTGTCAGGATGGCGCTTAGTTGTCCAATGTAAGCGATCCACCTTAAATTAACATAAGTAGATTTATTTAATGAATATAGGTTAGAAGTTTTAATAAACTCCATTACTAGACATCTAAATTTAATACGTTAATAGCATTTTCAACAATAAAATCTTTTCTTAAAGAAACGTCATTACCCATTAATGTATGAATTAATCCATAATCTTTTTTTAGATCTTTTGAATATTTAACTTGTAATAAATTTCTAGTTTCAGGATTTAAAGTGGTATTCCATAATTCATCTGGATTCATTTCTCCTAGTCCTTTAAATCTTTGTATACTAATTTTAGATTTTTCTTCTTGTAACTTTCTTTCGAATTCTTTTGATCCTTTCTTTATTTTTTTAAATTCTTTAGAATTTTTTATAATGTAATTTTCTAATTCTTTTTCATCTTTTATATAAATCCCCTTTGATCCTTTGTTAATTTTAAATAACGGTGGTTGGGCAAGAAAAATATTTCCATTTTCGATCAATTTATTAAATGGCTTATTATTAAAAAAAGTCAAAAGCAAAGCCCTAATATGTGATCCATCTACATCAGCATCAGTCATAATAATTACTTTTCCATATCTTAAATCTTTTAAATCAATATCTTCATTTTTTGGATCTAAGCCAAGCGCATTAATTAAAGTGACTATTTCGTTAGATGAAATTAATTTTGCTAAAGTCTTTGTTCTAATTTCATTTCCATTTCCATTAATATTTTTTTTGGTTCCATTAGAACTTGTATAAGTATTTAGAATTTTTCCCCTTAATGGAAGAACAGCTTGATATTCTCTATTTCTTCCTTGTTTTGCTGATCCACCTGCTGAATCTCCCTCTACAATAAACAATTCTGTACCTTCTTGTTTAGAATTTTGACAGTCTGCTAATTTTCCTGGTAATCCAGTTAATTCCAAAGCTCCTTTTCTTCTAACATTTTCTCTAGCTTTTCTAGCCACATCTCTTGCTAAAGCAGCTTGAACAACTTTAGCTAAAATAATCTTTGCTATAGAAGGATTTTGATCAAACCAAACAGATAATTTTTCGCTTACTAAATTTTCTACAATATTTCTCACTTCTGAAGAAACCAACTTATCTTTTGTTTGAGATGAGAATTTAGGATCTGGAATTTTTATTGACAAAACACATGTTAAGCCTTCTTTTATATCATCTCCGGAAATAGACACTTTGTTTTTTTTAAGTAAATTTTGTTCAGTTGCATACTTGTTAATTACTCTAGTTAATGAACTTCTAAATCCTAGTAAATGGGTCCCTCCATCTTTTTGATATATATTATTTGTATATGAATAAACATCTTCTGAATATCCAGCGTTCCATTTTAAAGAACATTCAACTTCTAAATTCTCTTTTTTCCCCTCTATAAAAATTGGTTTTTTGAATAAATCGTTATCATTTTTATTTTTTAGTACTGATCTATCTTTATCTAAAAATTCTACAAATTCTAAAATTCCTCCCTCATATTTAAAATCCACATTTTTTACTTTTTTTAGTGTTAAATCATTAATTGAAATTTTAATTCCTTTATTTAAAAATGCGAGCTCTCTCATTCTTTTTTGAACAATATTAAAGCTGAATTTTGTTGAAGAAAAAATTTTTTTAGATGGTAAAAATTTAATTTGTGTTCCACTGTTTTTAGATTTGCCTATTATTTTCAAAGGTTTAATAGAATCGCCATTCTTAAATTCAATAAAGTATTTATTTCCATCCCTTTCTATTGTTAATTCTAATTCTTCTGAAAGCGCATTTACTACAGATACACCCACACCATGTAATCCACCTGAAACTTTATACGAATCATGATCAAATTTACCTCCCGCATGTAATTGTGTCATTATTACTTCTGCAGCAGATTTTTTTTCTCCTTTATGAAGATCAACGGGAATTCCTCTTCCATCATCTTTTACAGTAACACTTCCATCTGAATTAATACTTATGTTTATATTTTTGCAGTAACCCGCTAGTGCTTCATCGATGGCATTATCTACAACTTCATAGACCATATGATGTAGACCAGTTCCATCATCAGTATCTCCAATATACATCCCTGGTCTTTTACGAACAGCTTCCAGTCCTTTGAGTACTTTTATTGAGTCTGCCTGATAATTTGAGTTTTTAATCATATTTTATATTTTTCGGAAAAAAATTATTGTAACATTTTTTCAATAAAAATTAAAATCAAGTAAACTTTAGTGGTCAAATTTATCTTGATATTAAATAATTATAGGATCATTTTATTTTTTTTTTACTACTTTTATAATTTTAGTTGAACAATAGGTATTTTAGATAGTAATTTGGCGGAGAGAGCGGGATTCGAACCCGCGAAAGAGTTACCCCTTTACACGCTTTCCAAGCGTGCGCCTTAAACCGCTCGGCCATCTCTCCAAAATCTATTGATTAATAAATGCCCATGGAGATGTTTTAATTTTCGCATATTTTTTAAACCAAAAAGATAGGTATCTTTCAGCTAAGTATGCGTAAATTCTTTTTGTGTCATAACCAACTAAATTTTCAAATCCAAAAATTTCTTCACATCTTTCTAGCCAAGGAAATAAAGCAGAAAACCATTTTTCAATAATTTCTGGTTTCGCAATAAACATTATATGTGGGTTATAAAAACTAAATGTATTTACATATTTTTTGAAGTCTACTCTATCTTTTTCATCTAATAAATTAATTGCTTTACTTAAATTTCCATAACCATGATGCATATCAAAATGCACTTTGATTGTCTCTTTATCTATGCCAAATAATAATTTTGGATTAGAAATTATATTTCGCCAACCTCTTTTTATCAACTTGATTTTTTTTGCACCAGAAATATTTATTGGATCACATAAAATTGTATTTGAGTTTTCCCAACTTCTATCAGCTTCTTTCAATAAACATTCATGTATATTTTTATAATTTATATTTGTAGAATTTTTATTAATCCAAAATCTTCTTTTTTGACAAAATCCAACCCATTCACAATCTTCTGTATTTAGTAAATTCTTCCAATACCAGTAATGAAAAGTTAATTCAGAATAATACTCTTCTTTATGAAAAATATTTATCTTTGTTGAGGTATCTATATATTTTGAAGAAAAATTATATTTACCTACACCGGCAAGAATTAAATTAGTATTTTCTAAGTCTGGCAATGGTTTATCTGTGACACAAAACAGTTTAATTTTTTTATTTGACATAAATTATTAATTTTTAAATATGAATTATAAATTTGTGTTTTATACCTCTAAAAAATTTATTAAATGTTTTTTTTATAATAATTTTAAAAAATGAAGGCCAGGTTTGATTTCTTCTTAACATATTTAAACTATTTTTATTTGGGTGAGTATGTTCATAAGCAACATAACTATAACCTAGGTATATAAGTATATTTTTTTGAAATATTGATAGTTGCCCGTTTAAATGCTCTCTAATTCCAGAAATTAATTTTTGTTTATTATTATTTTTTAATAAATTTGATTGGCCAATCAATTCGTATTCGGAAAA
>CACDEU010000030.1 GCA_902551895.1 uncultured Pelagibacteraceae bacterium
ATAATACATGAATAATTGTTTTATACTACTTGCAGCGGGTAAAGGTAAGCGTTTTAATTCTAAAGAAAAAAAACAGTTTATTAACTATAAAAACAAACCTTTATTTATGCATTCAATTGAAAAAGCAAAAGAATCAAAGTTATTTAAAAAAGTGATACTTGTTGCAAACAAGCAAATAAGGATACCTGGTGTAACTGTTATTAAAGGAGGTAGAGAAAGAGCAGATTCATCTTTTAATGCTTTAAAATATTTAAAAAATAAAAATATTAAAAATGTTTTTATTCATGATGCTGCTAGACCAGATTTTTCTATTAGACTATTAAAAAAAATAAAAAAAAATCTTAATAATAATAAAGCTGTAGTACCTTATATAAATACCAACAACTCTACTAAGTATGCTTACAAGAATAGAATAATTAATTTAATAAGAGAAAAAGTTTATCTTACACAAACACCTCAATGTTTTGATTTTAAAACTTTATATAATTTATCAAAAAATAATAAAGATTTTATCCCTGATGAATCTGCATTGTTTTTAAACAACAATAAAAAAGTAAAATTTATTAAAGGAGAAGAGTCAAATATAAAAATAACAAAAAAAATAGATCTTAAAAAAAGTGAAATCAAAACATTTTATGGAATTGGATTTGACATACACAAGTTAGTCAAAAAAAGAAGTTTATATTTAGGTGGTGTAAAAATTCCTTTTCATTCTGGTCTGGAAGGACACTCTGATGGAGATGTAATTCTTCATTGTATTATAGATGCATTACTAGGTGCTCTTAGAAAAAAAGATATTGGATCTTTATATCCAAATAATAAAACTAAATTTAAAAATATAAGATCTCCAAAGTTGTTAAAGCCTATTATTTTTGATCTAGAAAATGATAAATATTATATCAACAATATAGATATTAATTTAATTTGCGAAAAACCAAAAGTTTCCAAATATAGAAATAAAATTCTAAATTCTCTATCCAGATTAATGAATATAAATAAAAATATTATAAATCTTAAAGGTAAAACTGTAGAAAAATTAGGTATAATAGGAAAAGAAAATGCTATTGCTTGTGAGTCAATAGTCTCGATTAGTAAGTATGAATAAAATAAATTTTTTTTTTGTTACATTGTTTGGTATCGGAAAATTAAAAAAAATACCTGGCAGTTATGCTTCGTTGATAACAACAATATTTTTATTTTTTTTATTTCATGTTTTAAACTTTTCTCCAAATTATGTTTTAATTGGTGTTATAATAATATTTTTAATTTCTCTTTATTCTGTAAATTCATTTATCAAAGACTTGGATAATAAAGACCCAAAAGAAGTTGTTATTGATGAATTTATTGGTCAATCAATACCTATTTGTCTTTATGAAATTGCACATGAAGGATCTAAAGATACTGGTCAAGTACTAACTTTTTATTTTATAATGTTTATTCTGTTTAGAATTTTTGATATCGCTAAACCTTATCCAGTTAGCTATTATGATAAAAACTTTAAAAATAGTTTCGGTGTTATAATGGATGATGTATGTGCCGGATTATATGTTGTGGCGGTACTTGTTTTATATATGGTAATTAGTTCATGAAAAAACTTTCTCAAAGTGTTGTAAAATTATTAAGTAAAAAAAGATTAAAAATATCTTTTGCAGAGTCTTGCACTGGGGGTTTACTTTCTAGCTCTATTACGTCAATAAGTGGTTCTTCTAATATATTTACTCTGGGATTAGTTACATATTCAAATCAAGCTAAAATTAACATTCTT
The DNA here is from genome assembly GCA_902551895.1 of uncultured Pelagibacteraceae bacterium. Classification (GTDB taxonomy): domain Bacteria; phylum Pseudomonadota; class Alphaproteobacteria; order Pelagibacterales; family Pelagibacteraceae; genus Pelagibacter. The sequence continues at coordinate 1,766 of CACDEU010000030.1, forward strand.
AAAGTTCCTAAAAGAATATTAATGAAACATGGTGCTGTAAGTTATGAAACATGTTTAGCTATGGTTAAAAATTTAAACAAAATTAGCAAAACCAATATTTCAGTATCTATAACCGGAGTTGCTGGACCAAAAGGCGGCACCAAGGAAAAACCTGTTGGTCTAGTTTATATTGGTATTAAAAAAGGTAATAAAATTTTAGTTAAAAAAAACCACTTTAAAAGCAATAAAAGAAACATAATTCAAAAAGCTACTGTTGATAAAGCTTTAAATTTAGTTTTAAGTTTTGCTAAATAGTTTCTCAGCCCTTTTTTGAAAAGCGTCAGCTATTTTATCTAAACCAAATTGAAATGATTTTGTCATAATAATATTTAAAAAGTGGTTTTTTAGCTCAAAGTCAACATCAAAAGAAATTTCAGTAATTTCATTATACTCTCTAAAATGCCATTTGTTATCTAAATGTTTTAATGGTCCGTCGAGATTAGTTACATGGATTGAATTATTTTTTTTGTTAAATTTTACATCACTTTTATAAGTATCTTTAAAAGGACCTTTGCCAATTGTTAAATCCGCAATAATTAATAATAAATGACCTTCCTCTTTTCTCTCGTAAATTTTTGAATCTAAACAGAATGGAACAAACTGAGGGTATTTTTCTATATCAAGAACAAGATCAATTAACTGTTCTTTTTTACATTCAATTAATCTTTTAACTGATGCTTTGGGCATTAGTCTGATTTAATCTATTTTTTTGAAGAGCGGCAAAATCTTCATCAGCATGATAAGAAGATCTGGTAAGTGGTGATGAAGATACTAATAAAAAACCTTTAGATATAGCAACATTTTTTAATTCATCAAATTCCTCAAGGGTATAATATCTATTAAGAGGATGGTGTTTTGTTGAAGGTTGTAAATACTGACCAATAGTTAAGAAATCCACTTCTGCACTTCTTAAATCGTCCATCACTTGAATAATTTCATCTTTGTTTTCTCCTAGCCCAACCATTAAACCAGATTTGGTGAAAATATTTTTATCAATTTGCTTTGTATTTTTTAAAAGCTCAAGTGAAGCAAAATACCTGGATCCTGGTCTAACTTGTCTATAAAGACCTGGGACAGTTTCAATATTATGATTAAAAACATCTGGTTTAGCTTCAATAACTTTTTTATAAGATTGTCCTTTTCTCAAAAAATCTGGTGTTAAAACTTCTATAGTTGTTTTAGGATTTATTTTTCTGGTTTCAATTATTACATCTGAAAAATGCTCTGCCCCACCATCAACAAGATCATCTCTATCAACAGAAGTAATTACCGCATGTTTTAAATTTAATTTTTTAATAGCAGATGCGATTTTCATTGGTTCTTGCTGATTTAAAGGCATTGGTTTACCAGTTGAAACATCACAAAAAGCACAAGCTCTGGTGCATATTTCTCCCATAATCAAAAAAGTCGCGTGTCTTTTACTCCAGCATTCAGTAATATTTGGACAGTTTGCCTCTTGGCATACTGTTTTTAATTTATGTTGATTTACAATACTTTTGGTTAAAAAAAATTCTTGGCTGTTTAAAAGTTTTGATTTTATCCAATTAGGTTTTTTTTTAATTGGATTAATTGGTTTATTAATTTTTTCAGGATGTCTAATTTTCATTATTTTTAATTAAATAAATTTTTTCACCTTCTTTGCCAAATAAAAACTTTTGTCTAATTAAGATTTCAATATAATCTAAATCTAAATTTTCAGTTAAAAGAGAGTTTTTCATTTCTAGAATTTTTATTTTATTTGATAATTCAACTTTTTCACTATTTAAATCCTCTAAAATACTTTTTTTTTCAAAATATGAAATTAAACCTCTTTCACCATCTAATAGATTAAAAAAAAAATAAAGAAACAAAATAGTAAATATTAAAATAAAATAATTTTTTTTTAAATTTTCTAACATCAATTAACTTTATTCATTTTTGCAGACTTTCCAAGTTTCTCCTCTATTCTTATAAGTTGATTATATTTAGAAACTCTTTCTGATCGCGCCAATGACCCTGTTTTAATTTGATTAGAATCTGTTCCCACCGCTAAATCTGAAATAAAAGTATCCTCGCTATCTCCAGATCTGTGTGATATTATAGTGCTAAATCCAATTAATTGTGCAAATTTAATTACTTCTAATGTTTCACTGACAGTGCCGATTTGATTTAATTTTATTAATATTGAATTAGATGATTTATTCAAGAAACCAATCTTTAATCTTTCTAAATTAGTTACATACAAGTCATCACCAACGATTTGTATATTTTTGGTGATTTTTTTCATTAAATTATTCCAAGACTGCCAATCATCTTCAGAAAAAGGATCTTCGATAGATTTTATTTTATATTTTTTGATTAATTTTAAATATTTTTCTATTGCTTTATCAGGGCTTATAAATTGTTTAGTATGAATTGAATACTTGTTATTCTTAAAAAGTTCATTTGCGGCAACATCCAAACATATAGATATATCTTTTCCATTTACAAATCCTGATTTTTGTATTGCTTTTACTATTAATTTCAAAGCATCTTCATTATCATTTATCATTGGTGCAAAACCACCTTCATCACCAACTGAGGTAGATTCTCCTCTCTGTTTAATTAAAGTTTTTAATTTATTAATTACTAAGAAACACATTCGCATCGCTTCAGAAATTGATTTTGCTTTATCTGGTCTAATCATAAATTCTTGTATCCTAAGACCATTATTTGCATGAGCACCACCATTAATTACATTCATTAATGGATAAGGTAATTTGAAATTATTTTTAATTAAAAAAGTCTTATAAAGTGGTATTTTTCTAATCCTAGCAGATAATTTTTTGACAGCCATTGAAACTGCTAATAATGCATTAGCGCCAAATTTCATCTTTTGTTTAGTTCCATCAAGCTTAATTAAAATATGATCAATTTTTTCTTGATTGTGTATATTTTGATTTTTTAATTTTTTTGAAATAACTTTGTTAATTAACTCTACGGGCTTTAAAACACTTTTTCCTAAATATTTTTTGTTTGAAACATCTCTTTTTTCATATGCTTCATGTGAACCTGTAGAAGCTCCAGAAGGGCAAATAGCTCTTGCTCTCATATTATTAGCAAAAACTTCTGCTTCAACAGTTGGATTTCCTCTACTATCATAAACTTGTCTAGCTATGACTTTAGTTATTTTACTCATATTTTATTTTTTAATAAAATTATCTATTTCAACTATTTGATAAATTAATTTTTCCAAATGATCTAATGGAACCATATTTGGTCCATCAGATGGCGCATTGTCAGGATCTTGATGAGTTTCTAAGAAAATCGCAGCTATACCTACTGCTGTTGCGGCTCTTGATAAATATTCAACAAATTCTCTTTGGCCACCACTTTTTTCACCAAGACCTCCTGGTTGCTGGACTGAATGAGTTCCATCGAAAACTATTGGGTAACCATTTTTTGCCATTATAGGTATAGATCTCATATCAGAAACTAGTGTATTGTATCCAAAGCTAGCTCCTCTCTCTGTTACAAGAATATTTTCATTTCCTGAATCAGATATTTTCTTTGTTACATTAACCATATCCCATGGTGCCAAAAATTGTCCTTTTTTAACATTGATAATTTTATTAGTTTTAGCTGCAGCTATTAATAAATCTGTTTGTCTACATAGGAAAGCTGGTATTTGTAAAACATCTACATGTTCTGATACAATGGTACATTGTTCGACATTATGCACATCGGTTAAAATTGGAACTTTTAATTCTTTTCTAATTTTATCAAAAACTGGTAATGATGCATCTAATCCTGCTCCTCTTTTTCCTTTAAGACTAGTTCTGTTAGCTTTATCAAATGAAGTTTTGTAAATAAATCCAATTTCAAATTTTGCAGCAATATCCTTAATTTTTCCAGCCATATCCATAGCATGTTGTTCTGTTTCAAGTTGACATGGTCCAGAAATAAGAGATATTTTTTTGTTATTAGATATCTCAAAATTATTACATTTAACTATTTTATTTAACATTAGTAGATTTTCGCAGCCTTGATAAATGATGAGAATAAAGGATGTGGAGACAAAGGTCTAGATTTAAATTCTGGATGATATTGAACTCCTATAAACCATGGATGGTTCTTAATTTCAACGATCTCAGGTAGTTTTCCATCAGGTGACATTCCAGAAAAAATCATTCCTTTATTTTCAAATCTGCTCTTTAAATTGTTATTCACTTCGTATCTGTGCCTATGTCTTTCAAATATAGATTTTGAATTATATATTTTTTCTATCAATGAATTATGTCTTAATTTAGCTTCATATAGTCCTAGTCTCATAGTGCCACCAAGCTCTTTATTTGTTCCTTTTATTAATCTACCATTTTTATTCCATTCATTTATTAAACCAATTATAGGATAACATTTTTTATCTAATTCACTGGATCCTGCATTTTTAATTTTTAAAATATTTTTTGCAAACTCAATTACGGCCATTTGCATACCAAAACAAATACCTAAAAAAGGAACCTTATTCTTTCTAGCATATGTGATGGCTGATATTTTTCCTTCAGTTCCTCTTTTTCCAAATCCACCTGGTATTAAAATACCTGACACATCTTTTAAAACTTTATTAATTTGATTGGTTTTTAACTTGTCTGATTCAATTCTAACTAAATTAACTTTAATGTTATTCCTTATTCCACCGTGGATTAGAGCTTCATCTAAAGATTTATATGCATCTTTTAAATTAACATACTTGCCTATAATTGCAATATTCACTGTTTTTTTTGTATTTAAAACAGTTTTAGTAATCTTTTTCCATGGAAGTAAATTTACTTTTTTTCTTGGTTTTAATCTGAAATATTTTAAAACTTGTTTGTCTAATTTTTCATTATAAAAACTTATTGGTGCTTCATAAATCGTTCTTACATCAACCGTCTCTATAACATTTTCAATTGAAACATTGCAAAATAGTGATATTTTTTTTCTCTGATCTAAAGGTATATTTTTTTGAGATCTACAAATAATTATATCTGGTTGAATTCCAAGACTTCTTAATTCTTTGACTGAGTGTTGAGTTGGTTTTGTTTTAATTTCATCAGATGATTTTAAAAATGGTACAAAAGTTAAGTGGATAAATAAACTTCTGCCTCTTCCTACCTCATTTGAAAATTGTCTTATAGCTTCAACAAAAGGTAAGCTTTCGATATCTCCAACTGTTCCTCCAATTTCACAAATAACAAAATCCTCATTTGTTATATCACCTTTTATAAATTCTCTTATCCTGTCAGTAACATGTGGAATTACTTGAACTGTCTTTCCTAAATATTTACCTTTACGTTCTTTTTTAATTATATCACTGTAAATTTTTCCAGTAGTAATATTATCAGATTTTTTTGCTGCTATATTAGTAAATCTTTCATAATGACCAAGATCTAAATCTGTTTCAGCTCCATCATTAGTTACAAAAACTTCACCGTGTTGAAAAGGACTCATTGTACCTGGATCTACATTTAAGTAGGGATCCATTTTTCTTATTCTAACTTTATAACCTTGTGATTTTAAAAGATAAGCCAATGAAGCAGATGACAAACCTTTGCCTAAAGAGGAAACCACGCCGCCGGTAACGAATATATATCGCGCCATGGAATTATCTTATAGCTTGTAAGTTTTAAAATTGAAAGTACTAATTTTTATTTTCAGGTATCTCTGGGGCTTCATCAGAATTTTCCTCGATTTTATCTAAAACTGACGAAGTTGGGGCAAGATCACCTCTTGAAACTATTGTTAGTGCTAGGCTGCATATGATGAATAATGTTGCAATAATTGCTGTCGCTTTTGTAAAAAAATTGCCAGCAGATCTAGAAAACATAAAATTATCTTGCGACACACCTATTCCTAGCGCACCACCTTCTGATTTTTGAAGAAGTACAAATATTACTAGCAAAAACGCTAGTATGATATTTATTACTAATAATATATTTTCCATGATGACTAATTAATAGTTTTTTTTATGATATCAATAAAATTCTTAGAATTTTGAGATGCTCCACCAACCAAAAAACCCTTAATTGAACTAATTTTTTTCAATTCAGTAATATTATTAGAATTTACAGAACCACCATAAATTATTCTAGGTTTTTTTAATTTCCAGACCTTATTTATCATCTTTTTAATATCAGAAACTTGTTTTTCTAAATTATTGATTTTTGGAATTATCCCTGTTCCAATAGACCAAACAGGTTCATAAGCAAAAATAATATTGTTATTTTTTTTAATATTTTTTAGACCATATTTAATTTGAGAACTTAAAATTAAGTTAGTTTTTTTTTTTCTTTTTTCTTTTAAAGTTTCACCAATACAAAAAATAACTTTTAATTTTTTTTTTAATGCAGACTTGATTTTAAGATTGATTATATTGTTAGTGTCACCTAGGGCTCTATTTTCAGAATGACCAATTATAACATATTTTGCTCCACAAGATTTTATTAAATCCGTATTTATAGATCCTGTAAATGGCCCAGGAGTTTGGGAATAATGACAGTTTTGAGCTCCGATCTTAATTTTACTATTTTTAACTAATCTTAATAATTTACTAATTAAAGTATAAGGTGGGCAATAAATAATTTGTGCCTTTTTATATTTTTTGTTTTTTGAAAAATTAATCACTTTTTTGATAGAATTTACTGATTTAATATCACCAAACATTTTCCAATTTGCAATAAAAAACATATTATTTGTCATTAACTTAATTTTAATTTATAGGTTTGTTTTTTATAGATCAATATAATTAAAACTAAATGCTAAATAAACTAAGAAATTTTTCAAAAGGAAAGCTAGCTGGTGTTCTAGTTGGTATAATAATTATTCCATTTGTTTTTTGGGGCATGGGAAGTGTTTTTAGCGGTGGTAATACAAATAGCATTGCTAAAATTAATAATCATAATGTATCAACTCAAGATTTTGCAGATTTTGTAAATAACTCGAAAATAAGCACTGAAGTAATAAAAGAAAATATTGACAATAATATTTTAGAGCAGCTTCTGACACAATTAGTTTCAATATCATTAATTGATATAGAAATTGATCAACTAAAGTTTTTTATATCAGATGAGGTTCTTGCTCAAAAAATTAAAATAAATACATCATTCAAGGATGAAAATAATAATTTTTCTAGGACTAAATATGAAAAATTTTTATTAGAAAATAACATGGCGCCATTTAAATTTGAATATGAAGTGAGAAGTAACGAGTTAAAAAAGAAATTATTTACATATATAGGTGGTGGGATTAAATCTCCTTATTTTATTGTAAATAAAAATTATAAAGAACAAATTAAAGAAATAGAAATTGAATATATAAATTTAAATTCAATATATATAAATAAAGATAAGATTATTCTAGATGATATAAAAAAACATGTCGAAGAAAATAAAGATCAATTTTTAGTTGAGAAAATAGATATATCTACAATAAAACTAACACCAAAAAACTTATCAGGTGAAGATGAATTTACTAATAATTTTTTTTCAAAGATTGATGAAATTGAAGATTTAATAGCAAATAATTCAAGTATTAATGAAATATCAAAAAAATATAATTTAGAAATTAAAACATATCCTGAATATTATTCAGGTAAAAATAACAATATTTTATTAGATGAGATATATAAAAAGAGAAAAAATCAGGTTATAGAATTAATAGATAAAAATGATTATTTTTTATTATATGAAATAAAAAATTTAAAAAAAATACTACCTAGTTTAGACAAAGAAGAATTTCTTATAAAAGTAAGAAACGATATATATCAAAAAAATAAGTATGATATTCATACAAATTTAATGAAAAAGATTCAAAAAAAAGAATTTACAAATGAAGATTTTTCTAATTTATCGAATGAACCGATTAAAAATGTAAAAATAAGCTCAATAAAAGATTTAAATATATTTACTCAAGACTCTATCAAATTATTATATTCATTAGGTTTAAATAATTTTTCACTAGTCGCAGATAATGAAAATAATGTTTATATAGCTAAAATAAAAAATATTTTTGAAAATAATTTAATTAATAACAGTCAAGAAAGTAAAAAATTTGCTAACCAAACAAATATGAAAATCAGAGATGATCTTTATAATTCATACGATTTTTTACTAAATGAAAAATACGATATCGAAATTAATGAGAATACTCTTGATAGAATGAAAAATTATTTTAAATAAATAATGCTAAATGTTAACCTTAAAAATTTCAAAAAAAATCACAAAAAAAAAATTAATCAAATAATTTACTATTCTACAAAAACAAATGGATTGAGCGAAATTAATAATTTAATAAATAATTTTTTAAATGAAAAAAATAGCTTTGTTTTTGAGTCTGTAGAAAAAGGTGTAATTAAAGGAAGATACACAATATT
>CACDEU010000031.1 GCA_902551895.1 uncultured Pelagibacteraceae bacterium
GTGGTCTGGATTAATTCCTGGTATTAATGCAAATAGATCAGACATGATAACTGGTGGTATGTATATTTTAAAAAGTAGATGTGCAAACATCAATTTTTCTGATCCTATAGGAGTTTTTGGTGACGCAATGCTAGTACCTAAAGGTAACCCTAAAAATATTAATAACTACCAAGATGTTATTGATACGGGTGCTACACTAGTAACAGGCGCTGGTTTCAATACTGTTGAAGCAGCTAAAAAATTTGGTGTTCCAGATAGCCAAATGTTACTAGTTGAAGGTGAAGTTGGAATATTAGCTGCAATGAAAGCAGGAAGAGCTGATGCTGCTGTACAAACTTTCTTTGGCGCAAAAGAGCATGAAGAAAAAACAGGTGGTGCATTTGAAGTTACAGATCCTAAATTAATGCCTAAAGAAACTGTAAACGTAGTAGGTATTGGTTTTAGAAAAAGTGACGAAGAGTTTAGACAGGCTTTCAATGCTGCTTTAGCCAAAGTTATGGCTAATCCAGGTAAAATGTTAGAGAGAGCTGGTAAGTATGGGTATGATAAAGCTCAATTACCTCCTCCTGATATGACTACTGAGTGGGCTTGCTCAACTAAATAGTATAAAAATACATTTATTTAATCAGGCGGCCAAAAAAAGGTCGCCTGATTTTTTTAATTTAATTAAAGGTTTTTAGTGAGTTATTTTGCATTTTTAACCGAACATGGACCTACACTCTTGTTAGGTACAGTTACCACAATTAAAGTTTTAGTTTGTTCAGCTATTCTTTATGTAATTATATCGATGATATTTGGTTTAATGCGTTTATCTAAAAATCCTGCAATACAAGGAATAGCAACTGTATATATTGAATTTTTTAGAGGAACATCTTTGTTAGTTCAATTATTTTGGGTTTATTATGTATTACCTTTTTTTGGTCTTTCCTTGGAAGCCTTTGTTGCAGGCGTAGTTGCTTTAGGAATGAATTTTGGAGCATATGGTGCAGAGATAGTAAGAGCAGGAATACTTGCAGTACCGAAAGGCCAATGGGAAGCAGCACATGCACTTAATTTTAGTCCCACAAAAAGAATTAAAAGAATTATTATTCCACAAATATTTCCAATTATTTTGCCACCTGCTGCAAATTTAACAGTGGAACTTTTAAAAGCTACTGCTCTCGTAGCTCTTGTTACAGTTGTTGATTTAACTTTTGAAGCAAAACAAATTAATTCTATTACTTGGCTTTCTGCACAATGTTTTGGTACCGCTTTATTAATTTATTATATTATGGCAAGATTTGCACTTGTTCCTTTTTTAAGATGGTTAGAAGTAGTAGCGGCAAGAAAGGTTGGAAGGTAAAAGGTATAAAATATGGAAATGGGATTTAGATGGGATTTTGCTTATGAAATTTTACCACAAATGTTATGGGCAACTTTAAATACTATAATCGCTGCAGGCGTGGGTTATGCAATAGCTTTAGTTGTTGGATTATTTTTTTTACTTGGCCAAAGAACTCCTTCCAAGATTGTAAATGTAATTAACAGAGAACTAGTAGAGTTTATCCGTTCAACACCACTTTTAATACAATTGTTTTTTGTTTACTTTGTACTACCTCAATTTGGCATAAAATTATCGGCATGGCTATGTGGAATGATTACTATTGGCTTGCATTTTGGAACTTATCTATCAGAAGTTTATCGTGGTGCATTAGAAGGAGTTTCTAAAACACAGTGGGAGGCATGTAGAGCATTAAATTTTTCAACAGTTTATACTTATAGAAGAATTGTTTTGCCTCAAGCTTTCCCTATTGCAATACCAGGAATGGGTAATTATTTAGTTGGAATTTTCAAAGACACTCCACTTTTATCAACAATTGGTGTTGCAGAGTTATTTCACGCAGCAACAGCTGTAGGTGGCTATAATTATAGATATTTGGAACCTTACACAATGGTTGGTATAATATTTTTAACACTTTCTATCCCAGCAGCTATGTGGGTTAGAAACTTAGAAAAAAGAGTTAATGTAGCTCAAGGAAAAGTAAAACAATAATGGATAAAAATTCTCAAGAAATAATAGTAAAGTTTGATGAAGTTACTAAACAGTATGGAGATCTTGTAGTTTTAGATAAGCTAAACTTAAATATTAAAAAGAATGAAATGGTCTCAATCATTGGTCCATCAGGATCAGGAAAAACGACTGTACTAAGAGTATTAATGACTTTAGAAAAAATTAATGGTGGAGTTATTCATTTAGATGGTGAACCACTTACCCATATGGATACAAATGGCAAGCTGATCGAAGCAAATGAAAAATATTTGAGAGATAGGCGTTCAAAAATTGGCATGGTATTTCAACAATTCAATTTATTTCCTCACATGACAGCACTTCAAAATTGTATTGAAGCACCAGTTGAAGTTTTAGGTATGAAGAAAGAAGAAGCAGAAGAAAGAGCCCTTGAACTTTTAGAATTAGTTGGATTAACAGATAAAAAAGATCAACATCCTTCAAGACTTTCAGGAGGCCAACAACAACGAGTTGCAATAGCAAGAGCTTTAGCAATGAGACCAAAAGTAATGTTGCTAGATGAAATAACTTCAGCCTTAGACCCAGAAGTGGTTGGAGAAGTTTTAAATGTAATTAGATCTTTAAATAAAGAACATAGTTTAACTATGATTATGGTTACACATCAAATGGGATTTGCTAGAGAAATTTCAGATAGAGTATGTTTTTTTAATGAAGGTAAAATTTTTGAACAGGGCCCACCAGAGCAATTGTTTGGAGATCCTAAAAATGAAAGAACAAAACAATTTCTTCATGCAGTGCTTGATGCGAATTAAAAACTATGTATAAAATTTAAATAATAATACTTTGAAAAACAATAAAAAAACAATTCAGCCAGTTAGTGGAACAAAAGTTCCTAGATTTGCAGGACCTTCAACTTTTGCAAGGTTGCCAGAACTAAGAGATGTAGATAAATGTGATATATCAATAGTTGGAATACCTTTTGATGCAGGAACTAGCTATAGACCTGGTGCAAGATTTGGTCCACAAAGTATAAGGCAAGCATCAAGACATTTAAGAACGAATTATCATCCGAACTATGATAGTGAACCTTTTGTTGAGCAGCAAGTTGCTGATGCTGGAGATATAACATGCAATCCATTTAATATTAATGAAGCAATTAAACAAATAGAAGTTGGAGCAACAGACTTGTTAAATAAAGTAGGTGGAATAATCAGCATGGGAGGAGACCACACAATTGCATTTCCACTTTTAAAAGCTGTAAATAAAATTAACAAAGGTCCAGTCGCATTAGTCCATTTTGATGCACATTTAGATACTTGGGACACTTATTTTGGAGCACCGTTTACTCATGGAACTCCATTTAGAAGAGCAAGAGAAGAAAATTTATTTTTAGATGATGCTTCGATGCATGTAGGTATAAGAGGCCCTTTATATAGCAGAGACGATCTTAAAAATGATGAAAGTTTTGGTTTTAAAATAATTCATTGTGATGAATTTCAGAGCCAAGGCACAGACAAAATTGCTGAAAGAATAAGGAGTAGAGTGGGAAATAACCCGTTATATTTATCAATTGATATCGATGTTTTAGATCCAGCTTTTGCTCCAGGAACTGGAACACCTGAGATTGCAGGTATGACTACAAGAGAAATGGTAAATGTTTTAAGAGGACTTTCGGGTCTAAATTTAATTTCAGCCGATGTAGTTGAAGTTTCTCCTGCATATGATCATGCTGAAGTAACATCTTTAGCTGCTGCGACTATTGTTTATGAATTAACAAATCTATTTGCAAAAAAAAAACTATAGGCTAGATTTCTCAAATGTTGGATAGAAAAAACTTTTATATTGATGGAAAATGGGTCTCACCAATAGAACCGAGAAATTATAAAGTAATAGATCCGTCAAATGAAGAAATTTGTGCTGAAATATCTCTTGGGGGAAAAAAAGATGTAGATAAAGCAGTTAGTGCTGCAAAAAAGGCTTTTGAAAATTGGGCTTTCTCAAAAAAAGAAGAAAGATTAGATTTATTAGAAAAATTATATGTAATTTATAAAAAACGTTGGGCAGAAATGGCAAAACTCATATCACTTGAAATGGGAGCGCCTATGAAATTTTCAACAGAAATGCAAGCTGCAACAGGAGCTAGCCATATAAAATCTTTTAAAAATATTTTAAAAGATTTTAATTTTGAAAAAGATTTAGGAGAAGAAAAAAATAATCAAAAATTATTATATGAACCAAAAGGAGTATGCGCTTTAATTACACCTTGGAATTGGCCAATAAATCAAGTTAATTTAAAAGTAATTCCAGCACTTGCATCTGCTTGTACTGTAATATTGAAACCTTCTGAGATAGCACCACTATCATCTATGTTGCTTGCAGAAATGATTGATGAAGTAAAATTTCCTTCCGGAGTTTTTAATTTAGTTAATGGAGATGGAGGAACAACTGGAGATGCATTAACAAGTCATCCCGATGTAAATATGATATCGTTTACAGGATCTACCAGAGCTGGTGCATTAATTTCTCAAAATGCAGCGAAAGATTTTAAAAGAATTAGTTTAGAGCTTGGTGGAAAAGGTGCAAATATAATTTTTAAAGATGCTGACTCTGAGGCAGTAGCAAGAGGAGTACTGAGATGCTTTAGAAACTCAGGTCAATCATGCAATGCACCGACAAGAATGCTTGTTGAAAAATCAATTTATAATGAAACTGTAGAAAAAGTAAAAGAATTAGCAAATAACACTAAAGTAGACGCGCCACAAAAAGAAGGTGATCATATTGGACCAGTAGTTTCAGAAGTACAATTTAATAAAATTCAAACTTTAATTCAAAAAGGAATAGATGAAGGAGCAAAGTTAATTGCTGGTGGAACAGGAAAACCTAAAGGTTTTGAAAAAGGATACTATGTAAAACCAACAGTTTTTGCTGATGTTAATAATCAAATGGAAATTGCAAGAACTGAAATTTTTGGTCCAGTATTATCTATAATTCCTTTTGAAAATGAAGAAGAGGCTATTTCAATAGCTAACGATACTCCTTATGGTCTTACAAATTATATTCAAACTCAAGATAAAGAAAAAGTTAAAAGAGTTGCAAGAAAACTTAGATCGGGAATGGTTGATGTTAATGGAGTTGGCATAGCCGTTGCCTCACCTTTTGGTGGTTATAAACATTCTGGAATTGGACGAGAAGCCGGAACAGAAGGATTGATAGAGTTTTTAGAAGTAAAAACAGTTGGTGGCTGGAATTAAATCTTAAATTCAATTTGATCGATCAAATTGGGTTTTATAAATCATAAAATTGGCGGTTTTTAAATTATACGTAATAAACGCTTGAAATTAGTTTCATAAAACTTACCGTTAAATTATTAGAAAACATGGAAGGAGGAAGATATGAGTAGATCTTCTAAATTATATAATAAAGATTTGGCTCCAACACCAAGTTCAGAGAAAAAGTGGGGATGGTTCGAAATCTTTAACGTATGGGCTAACGATGTTCAAAGTTTATTTGGATATACTTTGGCAGCTTCATTATTTATAGCATCAGGTTTAAATGGCTGGGCTGTATTTCTTGCATTAATACTTGCAGGATTTTTTATAATGTGGCTTGTTAACCTATCAGGAAAACCAAGTGTTAAACATGGTATTCCATATCCAGTATTTGCGCGTGTAAGTATGGGTGTATTTGGTGCAAACTTTCCAGCAATGGCAAGGGGTCTTGTTGCTATGTTCTGGTATGGTGCTCAAACTTATGCAGCTTCAACAGCGGTTGCACTTTTAATCACAGGATTAACAGGAATTGAAGGTGAACCTGTATTACTTGGAATGTCAGGAGTAATGTGGATATCATTTATTTTTGTATCACTTTTTCAAGTTTATCTGTTTTGGCAGGGAATTGATCTTGTTAGAAGATTTTTAAACTTTGCTGGACCAGCAGTTTATATTGTGATGATTGTTTTAATGATAGCTATTTGGGCTAAAGCTGGTGGAGGATTATTATCAGAAGTTGGAGAAATATTTTCAGGTGGCGAACGTTCAGGTGGATTCGAAGGCTTAGGTTCATTTGGAGCTTTCCTAGCTGTATTCTCAATTATGGTAGGATATTTCGCTGCAGTAGTTATTAACTTTGGTGACTTTGCTAGATTTGTTAAAAATGAAGATGAAATGAAAAAAGGTAACCTATGGGGTTTAGTGGGGAACGTAGTTTTCTTTTCATTCATAACTTTAATGATCACTGGTGGTACAATTGCAATATTTGGAGAGTACATTGCTCAACCAACAGAAATGGTTGCTAAAGTAGATAATTTACTTTTAACATTAATTGCAGCTTTTGCATTCTTTGCAGCTACAGTTGGTATTAATATGGTAGCTAATTTTATACCTCCAGCATATGACCTTGCAAACTTAATGCCAGACAAAATAAATTTCAGAACTGGTGGATTAATCACTGCTATTTTTGGATTTGTAATTGGTGGTATGTGGGTTGCTGTTATAACTCAAATGGGAATGTTTCCATTTGTTAATACCTTGGGAGCAATTTTAGCACCTGTATTTGGAATAATGATTACTGACTATTACTTGATTAAGAAACAACAATTAAATGTTGATGATTTATTCTCAGAAAAATCAAGTGGAAGATATCATTACAATGGAGGATTCAATGGAAAAGCGATGTTAGCCTGGGTAATATCAGGATATGTTGCAGTTGGATCAGTTTGGCCAAATATACTATTTGCTGGTTTAGATGAATTCTTCGCTAATTTAGGCGGTGGCGGTGGATATGCTTGGATGATTGGAGCAGCTTTAGGCGCTATCATTCATATGGCGATATCTGGAAGAGGCAAATAAAGGTTTAAGTTTAAAAGTTCGCCGTGCATGTTGTGCGGTGCGGCGGGCTTTAATATTTCAAAGTAATATTTTCTTTATCTAAGTTTTCGATAACTAAATTATCACCAGAACCTTTTCTATCAATTACTAGAAAATTCATATCTTCTGTAGATATTAATGGGAAATGCCAAGTTCCTGGATTGTAATTTACTCCTATGCCTGGTGGGATTATAAAAGCTTCAATTTTATTCAAATCTAATTTCTCATCTTTGGGCGCCACAAATACTAAAAAAGTTGTTTCTTTCATTGGTATGAATGCTTGGCTTCCTAAAGGATGTTTTTCCATCATATCAATCTTCATTGGAAAATTTCTTTTTAATGCAGAAAAAATGCTAATTGTAGTTTCACCATTATCCTTAGATGTGTTTAAATTTGCTATTCCATCATATCTTTTTGCATATCCATTATTTATTTTCAAAGGCTTTATATCTTTTGTTGAAATCATATCTCCATATTTAGCAAAATTTTCCTTTGTAATTGGTATCGGTTTTATTATTTTTTCAGTCATTCTACTTTTCCAAAGGCTCTTACTCTAGAAATCCCACCGTCAGGGAAAATATTAATTCTAATATAATTTATTTTTTTATTTTTCATTATTTTGTTATTAAAATTATGTTTTTTATGTGCATAGAGTTTACTTTTGTTAAGAAGATAGGCCCATCTTTTTGATTTATTAACAATTTTTTTTTCTGAAATTTTATTTGGAATATAAGCAGCTTGCACTGAACATTTGTCTGGATAATTTCCTTTAAAATGATGAGTATCTAATTGAACTTTGTTAATTTTTCCTGGTGATGAGCATTTAATTATTATCCAGTCAAAATTCTTTCCTCTGCTTCTCCTCGTTTCCCATCCATCACCCATATTTTTTCCAACGCCAGGAGCAAGTATATTTTCTGCTCTTCCAAAATGTTCATTATTGCAAGCAATGGGCACTGCTCCATTTATAACAGATGTCAGATTTTGAATTTTATTATTAATTTTATTTTTAGTTTTCATAGAACCGTAAACTCTTAATCTTGCAACCCCTCCATCAGGAAAAATATTTAATTTTATATGAGTAAAATAATTTTTATTTTTAATTTTAAAAAAATGATGGCTACTTGCTTTAGTTCTGCTTTTTTTAATAATTGTTATCCATTTAGTCTTTTTATCAGGTATTTTTTTTTTACTAATACAAGCTTGTAATGAAATCTCATTTGGATGATTTCCATTAAAGTAAGATGTATCAACATCTACTTTTTTTATAATACCTGCCTTTCCAAACTTTAAAATTAGATAATCATATCCTTTTGTTCTTTTTCTTCTTGTTTCCCATCCATCCATCCACTTACCATGTTTATCAAATACTCCTTCTTTAAATACAGGGGGCCAAGGATTAATTATTCTTTTAGCGGGAGCAAAGAACTCATCAGTTTTATAAACAATTTTAGAACCCAATCTTGATTGAGCTAAATCAATTAATCCATTTAAGTAAATAATATTATTTTTTTTCATTTTTTCTTTTAGTTTGGATAATTTTTAATCCAGTGTTTTGCAATATCTATCCTTTTACAAATCCATACATCATTAAATTTTAGGGCATAATCTAAGAATTTTTTAAGGGATTGTATTCTTCCTGGTCTTCCAATTAATCTACAATGTAATCCAACAGACATCATTTTTGGATTAGTTTTGCCCTCTTCATATAGAGCATCAAAACTATCTTTTAAATAAGTATAAAATTGATCTCCACTGTTAAAACCTTGATTTGTTGCAAATCTCATGTCGTTGTTATCCAAAGTATAAG
>CACDEU010000032.1 GCA_902551895.1 uncultured Pelagibacteraceae bacterium
GTAATAATCTTAATTTATATGTTATGCCGTCAATTACTAAAGTATGACCCGCATTATGTCCTCCTTGAAATCTTACAACTATGTCGGCCTCGCTAGAAAGCCAATCAACGATTTTACCTTTGCCCTCATCTCCCCATTGAGACCCGATAACAGCTACATTTTTCATTTAAATTTTTTATTAATGTTTATTGTACTTAAATGATTTATTGGTCCATGACCTTTGCCATAATTTGGTCCTGTACCAATTGAATGGTTAACATACTTGATTGCCATCTCACAAGATTTCTTTAATGTTTTTCCACATGAGTAATAAGTCGCAATAGCGCTAGATAAAGTACATCCAGTACCATGTGTATTTTTAGTATAAAGTTTTTTGTTTTTAAAAACTGATATCTCATTTTTGCTTAAAAAAATATCATGCATCATTCTTGATTTAAGATGTCCTCCTTTTACCAGTACATTTTTGGCTCCCAATTGCATTAAAATTCTTGCTGCACGGATCATATCATCTACAGAAGTGATTTTTGTTTTTGTTAAAATTTCTGCCTCAGGAATATTTGGTGTTATTAAACTAACTTTTTTTATTAGTTTTGATTTTAAAATTTTAATAGAACTTTTATCGATTAATTTAGTTCCTCCTTTAGCAACCATTACTGGATCCAAAATAATTTTTTTCACATTTATTTTGATTAATGATTTTAATACTACATTAATAACTTTGACTGAGTGAAGCATTCCAATTTTAATTGCATCAGGTCTAATATCTTTTGAAGTAAACTCTATTTGTCTCAATATTTCTCTTGGAGTTATAGATGAAATTGATTTAACACCGAGAGTATTTTGTGATGTTACTGCTGTTATTGCGGTCATAGCATACGAGCCTAACGCTGTAACAGTTTTAATATCAGCCTGTATTCCTGCTCCTCCTGAAGAGTCAGATCCTGCAATTATTAAAATTTTAGACTTAGGTTTCAATTTTTTATTGATCTTTTAATTATTTTTATACATTTTAAAATTAAATTTTTATTATGGGACTCTCCCATAATTCTAATTTTTGGCTCTGTGCCAGATTTTCTTACTAAAAGTCTACCACTAATGCTCATTAGCTTATTTGCTTTTTTAATTGCCTTTTTACACTTTGTTTCATCTATTATATTTTTATCTCTAACAATTATATTTTCTAAAATTTGAGGCATTGGTTTAAAAACATTTAATAGTTCGCTTGCCTTTCTTCCTTTCCTCATTGAAAACAAAACTTCCAAAGCTACCAATAGACCATCTCCTGTTGTTGCAAATTTCCCTAATATAATATGTCCCGATTGCTCTCCTCCTAAATTGAATCTATTTTTTTTCATTTTTTCCTTCACATACCTGTCTCCAACTTTTGCTCTTATAAAATTTATTTTTTTTTCTTTAAAATAGTTTTGTAATCCATAATTAGACATTAAAGTTCCAATTACTCCACCTCTAAGGATTTTTTTTCTTTTCCACCTATCAGCAAGCATCGCTATAATTTGATCTCCATCAACTATAGTTCCTTTTTCATCACATAAAATGATTCTATCTGCATCACCATCTAATGATATTCCCAAGTCTACTTTATATTTTTTAACTAAAGATTTAATTTTTTTTGGAAAAGTAGATCCACAATTTTGATTAATATTTAAACCATTTGGAGATGTGCCGGTATTATAAACTTTTGCACCTAAAGATGTTAAAAGTTTGGGCCCAGATTTATAACCGGCGCCATTTGCACAATCTATAGCAATTTTAATTCCTTTAAGACTAAAACTATTTGGAAAATTAGATTTTAAAATTTCAATATATCTATCATTAGCATTCTCTAACCTTTTTACTCTGCCAAGTAAATTTGGTTTAGATAAATTCTTTGTTATTTTTGAATCAATTAATTTTTCAATTCTTTTTTCAATCGTGTCAGACAACTTTAGTCCATCAGGTCCAAATAATTTTAATCCATTATCAAAATAAGGATTGTGTGATGCTGTTATCATAATTCCCAAGTTTGCCCTCATTCTTTTTGTTAACATAGCAAGACCATTGGTTGGTAAGGGACCTAGTGTATAAACATGCATACCCGCAGAAGCTAAGCCAGATACTAATGCGGGCTCTAAAGTATATCCTGACAATCTTGTATCTTTAGCGATAATTGCTGTTTGTTTGTTTTTTTTTAAATTTTTAAAATATGTTCCCGCTGCCAAACCAAATTTAAAAAACATTTCTCCATTAATATTTCCTTGGTTTACTTTTCCTCTAATTCCATCTGTACCAAAATATTTTTTAGACATTATTTAAATTTTAATGATTTAAAAACTTTTATGCTTTGATTAACCTCATTTGCATCATGAATTCTTAATATTTGTGTTCCTTGTGTCATTAAATACAAACTAGATGATATTGTTCCACCTAACCTTTCATTGCTATCATTATTTCCTGACAAATCCTTGATAAATTTTTTTCTGGAAATACCTAACATTATAGGAAATCCAAGCGAGTGAAAAATAGAAATATTATTAATTAAGGTCATATTATGTTTCAAGTTTTTACCAAAACCAATACCTGGATCTAAAATAATATTGCTATGTTTAATTCCAATAGATCTTAATTTTTTTATTTTTTTTTCAAAAAAATCATAAATATCCAAAAGAACATTTTTATATCTAGGATTTTTTTGCATAGTTTTTGGGGTTCCTTGCATGTGATGTATAACAAAAGGAGTCTTATATTTTTTTAAAATATTTATAGTATTAGAATCATATTTAAATCCAGAAACATCATTTATTAAATTTACTTTATTATTTATTCCTTTTTCCATAACCCAACTTTTTCGTGTATCTAAAGAAATAAATGTATTTAGCTTTTTAATTTTTTTTAAAGTCTTATTAATTCTTTTCCATTCTAAATTTTTATTAATATCCTTGGCTCCTGGTCTTGTTGACTCGCCGCCTATATCTAAAATTTTACATCCTTTTTTTATTAAATATTTTGCATGATTGATTCCGAAATTTTTTTTATTGTATCTTCCTCCATCAGAAAAACTATCTGGGGTTAAATTAATTATACCCATTAAAATGGGCAGATTTAAAAAATTAAGTTTCTTAAATTTTTTTTTTTTTTTTATTAATTTAATATCTTCTTTAATTTTTTTTTTAATTTTACTATTCTGATTTTTTATATCTTTTAAATGAATTTTTTTTTTGTATTTTCTGGTGATGATTTCTATAGTGTCAAATGATATTAAATTATTTCCATTTAGTGGAATAGATAATTTTTTTTTAATATTTTCCTTTGAAGTCGATCCATGATAAAAATTACACGCTCGTGTGTAATATTTTGTCATTATGATCTAATGAACAATTTTTGGTTTAAGTCCTATTGAACCAAGAGCTGAGGTATCTTTATCTTCTTCTACTTTCAAATCTTCTTTGTTTGCTGGATGTATATTTTTATAAATTAAATCTTCTATTTCGGGCCCTGTTAAAGTTTCGTAAGTTAACAAAGCTTTTGCCAATTTATGAAGATCTTCAATTTTTTCAGTTAAAATTTTCCTAGCTTTTTCATAACCTTTATCAACAAATTTTCTGATTTCCATATCAACTTTTTTTGCTGTCTCCTCAGACATGTTTTGTTGTCTTGCAACCGAACGACCAAGAAATACTTCTTCTTCATTTTCTCCATAAGAAACTGGGCCAAGTTCTTTGCTTAATCCAGCTCTCATTACCATTGCTCTGGCTCTTTTTGTAGCTTGCTCAATGTCGCTAGCTGCACCAGTGGTTACTTTATCATCACCAAATATTATTTCTTCTGCAACTCTTCCTCCCATTGCTATAGCCATTTGCGCATGTAATTGCTCTCTTGTTTGTGATACTTCATCTCTTTCGGGTAACTGCATAACCATTCCTAGAGCTCTTCCTCTTGGAACAATTGTAGCTTTATGAATTGGATATGCTGCTTTCTCATTAAGTGTAACTATCGCATGGCCAGCTTCATGATAAGCTGTTAGTTTTTTTTCTTCTTCTGACATTACCATAGACCTTCTTTCAGCTCCCATCATAACTTTATCTTTTGCTTCTTCAAATTCTTGATTGGTAACTATTCTTTTATTTTTTCTTGCCGCCAATAAAGCTGACTCATTTACTAAATTTGCAAGATCAGCTCCAGAAAATCCTGGAGTTCCTCTTGCTACAGTCCTTAAATTTACATCTGGTGCCATGGTAATTTTTTTTGCGTGTACTTTAAGAATTTTTTCTCTTCCAATAATATCTGGATTTGAAACAACAACCTGTCTATCAAATCTACCTGGTCTTAAAAGAGCTGGGTCTAAAACATCTGGTCTATTAGTTGCTGCAATTATTATTACACCTTCATTTGTATCAAAGCCATCCATTTCAACCAACAACTGATTTAGAGTCTGTTCTCTTTCATCATTTCCTCCACCGAGACCTGCACCTCTACTTCTTCCTACGGCATCAATTTCATCAATAAATATTATACATGGAGAATTTTTTTTTCCTTGTTCAAACATATCTCTGACTCTTGATGCACCAACTCCCACAAACATTTCAACAAAATCTGATCCTGAAATTGTAAAAAAAGGAACAGCCGCCTCACCTGCTATTGCTCTTGCTAATAAAGTTTTTCCTGTTCCTGGAGGGCCTACTAATAAACAACCTCTTGGAATTTTACCTCCAAGTTTACTAAATTTTTTTGGGTCTTTTAAAAATTCTACTACTTCTTCTACTTCTTCTTTTGCTTCTTCAACGCCAGCAACATCATTAAAAGTTACTTTTCCTTTTAATTCATTCATCATTTTTGCTTTGGATTTCCCAAATCCCATTGCTCCACCTTTTCCTCCTTGCATTTGTCTCATAAAAAATATCCAAACTGCAATAAGCAATAGCATTGGAAACCAAGAAAGAAGAACACCAAGAAGTGACGGCATTTTTTCCTCTAATGGAGATGCAGAAATGCTAACTCCTTTATTTGATAATTTTTCAATTAAATTTGGGTCATTTGGTGAATAAGTTGAAAACTTTTCTCCGTTGGACATTATCCCCTTAATTCTGTTTCCTTGAATTTCAACTTGAACCACTCTTCCATTATCTACTTCTGATAAAAACTCTGAAAATATTATATTATTTTTTTGCGCCATTGAGCCCTGAGGGTTTTTAAACATATTGTAAAGACCAATAGTTAAAAAAACTATTACAGCCCACATAGCGAGATTTTTTAGATTCATGACTATAAAGTAAGAATTATTGTAAATTTAACAAGTGTTAAATTGTAACAAAATAGTCTTTTTTTCACTTTTCTTTATAAATTATAAAAGAATTGTTGATTTTTTCCAATATACATCCAGAAATACTTGTCTTTTTAATCTCATCAGATCCAATTTTTCTTATTAGATAATTGATGCTTTTGCCTCTTGGTGAATAATATTTTTTGCCTATTTTTTTTAATAAATTATTCAAAGATCTAAAAACAATTTCATTAGGCTGCATAAAAAAATTGTTATTTAAAATATAACTTTTCTTTTTTTTATTATATTTTGAGTTATTTTTAATATTTTCATGAACATAATAATTAATAGTAAAATTAGATTCGCTAAGATTATTAATTGTTAATTTTAATTTCTCTACATCTAATCCTTCTACCTTTAGATTATTGATTAAATTTCTAATTCTAATTCTTTTAAATTTAATATTTTTATTTGAAGGATCTTCAATTTTAAAATTAAAAACTTTTTTAGAAATATACTCTAAATCAGATTTTCTATGACTAATTAAAGGTCTTACAATTTCTAATTTATCGTTGTAACTAGCTTTTATTTTGTTGAAAGATACAAGTCCTTTTAAACCAGATCCTCTAAGTAATCTAATCAAAAAATTTTCATATAAATCATCTATGTGATGTGCAAGAAAAATAAAGTTTATTTTATCTTTTAAGCATTCATTATAAATTAAATTATATCTATTTGTTCTAGCAATTGATTGGATATTTGATTTCGGTTTTTTACCAGACCATCTTATAATTTTGCAATTTATATCAAAATTCTTTAGTAAAAGTTTGATATTTTTTGCTTCTGTAGAAGATTCACTTCTTAGTTTGTGATCCACATGATAATATTTGACTTTAACTTTGTTTAAAATTGAATAGCATTTAGAAAAATAAGTCAAAGCTAAACTGTCTGCTCCACCAGAAATAGCAACCGAAAAATTACTCTTTATTAGATTTTGTTTAATTAAATAGCTAAAATCTTTATAAACCTTATTAATTAATGGATTTTTTAAGTTACTTAATAACTTATTATGAATTTTCTTTTTTGCACTCAAACTTTTTTTCTTCATATTTTGCTTTTTGAAGAACAGATTGATTTGCTTTAGGATATTGTTTTTGAACACCAGTAATCATTAAGCAACCCTGATCTTTTTCCCCAATTTGAACTAATGATACTCCAAGTTTTAATAAATTTATAGGAGCCTTTTCACTTTTTGGGTATTTTTGATAACCTTCTAGGTATGCTGATGCTGCATCGGTATATAATTGTCTAATTCTAAAAGTTTCAGCATACCAATATTGAGCGCTTCCTGCCAATTCATGATCTGGGTTGCTAATAACAAATTCTCTAAATGCTCTTTCAGCAGTATTATAATCTCCTACTTTTAGTAAATTTGTTGCAAACTCATATTGTTTTTCTGCACTAGCTTCTGGTAATATTTTTTCTTCTGTTTGATATGTTTCTGTAACCACAGTTCCTGTGGCATCAATTGATTGTGTTATTTGATTTTCTAAATTTGTCTCATTATCTTTATATGATATTGATCCCAAATCTTGTGGCTCAGATGAACCTGGAAGTATTTTTTCTTCTTGTTGTTCTGAAGTAGATGATATTTGCTGATTTCCCTCAGCATTATTAATTACAACTCCTTCTTCTAATTGTTGGAATCTTAATTGGTTGTCTGCTTGTACCTTTGAAAGCCTTGAGGATAATTTGTCTAATTTAAAATTTATTTCTTCAAACCTATTAGTTAAGTCTTGAAATTGTTTTTCTATTTCTGATAACTTTAGCAGATGTCTGGTAAGAACTTCTTCTGAGTTCTGGTTAATATTATTATTTCCATTTTCATTTGAGTTTTCGCTTGTTGAAAAATTTTCAGAATATACTGCCCTTTCTAGAGTTTTTAAATCTTCCTGAATTAGTTTGATAATTTCACTTAAATTATGATTTTCTGAATAAGTTATTGCTGGAAAACTAACTAATATAAAAGTTAAAAAAAAACATATGTAATATTTTAATTTATACATTAATTTTATTTGTAATGATAATGATGGCAAAAAAAAGACCCTATAAATTATTTAATTTTATAGGGTCTTTTATTAATTTTAATTAATTAGCTTTTACTGTAACTGATCTTCTATTTTTTGACCATGACAATGGATTTGATCCTGAGTCTACCGGTCTTTCTTTACCATAGCTTATTACAGAAATTCTTCTTGAAGATATTCCGTAAGTCATTAGATAATCTTTTGCTGAATTTGCTCTTCTTTCACCTAATGCTAGGTTATATTCTCTTGTACCTCTTTCATCGGCATGACCTTCTAGTACTACAGTTACATCTGGATTTTTTCTTAACCAAGCTGCTTGTTTCCTTAAAGTTTCCCTAGAAGCAGTTGTAAGAACTGATTCATTTGTTGCAAAGAAAACTCTGTCTGGAACCCCGTCAGCCAAGTATTCAACTGTATCAGTTCCCGTATAAACATCGCCTTGGATTTGAGAATCTACTTTCTTAGCTGTTTGTGTAGCACATGCTGACAACAAAAAGCTTAAAAACATTGCTAGAAAAATGTTTTTGTAATTTTTGCTAAAGTTCATTCCTGCTCCTTAAATCTGTTTTTTTATAACTTTTTCACACCTAAATAGATCTTACAAGCCTAAAAATCAATATATTTTATTAGAAAAATCTACTAATTGCTTAATAATGACGACCAAGATGGGTCCGATGCGTCAGTTTCTGTATCTACTAAACGCTCATTATATCCAGTTAAATCAATAGACCAAAGCTTAGCTGAAAAACCTTCTCCCTTGCTGTTCGTTTTTGTTTCTCTATAAAAAATTAAAACCCTGCCATTAGGAGACCATGAAGGTGCTTCTTGATAGTAATTTTCTGTTAAAAGTCTTTCTCCTTTTCCATCTGTTCTCATTACACCTATATAAAATTTACCCCTATGAAGTTTTGTAAATGCAATCAGATCTCCTCTGGGTGACCACACGGGTGTTCCATATAAACCATTTCCAAAAGAAATCCTTTTTACTTTAGTTCCATCACTTTTCATAACATAAATTTGCTGATAACCACTTCTGTCCGAGTTGAATGCTATATATTTTCCATCCGGTGAGTAAGATGGGGAAGTATCAATTGAAGGATGATTTGTAATTCTTTCAACAATTCTGTTTTCTAAATCCATCGTATAAATATCAGAGTTTCCATCCATTGCAAAACTCATAATAATCTTTTTACCATCTGGGGAGAACCTT
>CACDEU010000033.1 GCA_902551895.1 uncultured Pelagibacteraceae bacterium
ATTAATAAATTTTTTAAGAAATTAAATTGATTATTTTTGATTAGTAAATATTTATTTTTGCTTTTATATATATCTGTTTCGAAATATTTTATTTTATTAAATTTATTTTTTGATTTTATATCAAAATCTTTTTTTTTGTACGCTTTACAATATTTGCTAATTGGACACTCATAACATAAAGGATTCGTAGGTTTGCAAATTAAGGCACCAATTTCCATTATGGATTGAGCATAATCACTAGATCGATTTGATTTTCCAAAAAAAGATTTTTTTTTATGTAAATTATCTTTACTAATTTCTTTTTCATTTTTTAAATAAAAAATTCTTTTTAAAATTCTTTCAACATTGCCATCAAGTGGTATTACTTGTTTGTTAAAAACTATTGCCATTATTGCTGCTGAAGTATAATCCCCTATTCCGGGCAGAGATTTTAACTTATCAATAGTATTAGGTAAATTTCCATTACATTCTTTCATTATTTTTTTTGCAGTTTTTTTTAAATTTCTCGCACGAGAATAATATCCAAGTCCTTCCCAACATTTCATTAGCTTTTGATCATTTGTGTTAGCAAGTGATTTTAGATTTGGGATTTTTTTTATAAAATTGTTAAAATAAGGTATTACAGTTTTAACTTGGGTTTGTTGTAGCATAATTTCGCTAACTAAAGTAAAATATTCTTTTTGCTTTTTTGTTAAATGTTTTCTCCAAGGTAAAATTCTCTTGTTATTATCGTACCATTTCAGAATTTCTTTTGTTATACTTTGATTATTCATATGGAATTTAAAAATAATACTAAGCATAGATACAAAACCATTCAAGGGTTAAGATCATTTAAAAATACTTTGCCAAAAAATGTTAAAAAAATAATTGGCAAAAAAGGTCATATTTATTCGGAAACTTTGGATAACTGGAGATATATTGTTGGTGATAAGTTGTTTAAAGTATGTTTTCCAAAATCATTTAAAAATTCAAATCGTTTTGGTCAGAGTTATTTAAGTATAATGGTGAAACGAGGCCATGAAGTTGATTTAGAATATTCAAAAAAAACTATTTTGGAAAAGCTAAATAGCTATTTAGGCTATAATGCTGTTGAAAAATTAAGATTTATTTCTTTTGAAAGTGAAGAAACAGAAGTAAAAGAAAAAATTATTAAAAATGCGACAAATAATAAGTACAAAGAAAAAATTTCTAAGATAAAAAATGTTAAAGTTAAAAAATCTTTGGCGGAATTAAGTAGGTATTTTAAAAAAAAATGAAAAAAATAATATTAGTATTTTTGACAGTATTTTTTTATTTTGGATCTGTATTATCAGATATAAAAATAAAACCTTTATACGAAGGAAACATTGATGCCAAGGTAAATATAATAGTTTACGAATCTTTAACATGTGGTCACTGTGCAGACTTTCATAAAGAAGTTTATCCAAAATTAAAAAAAGACTTTATAGATACAGGTTTGGTCAAAATTGAATTTAGAAGCTTTCCTTTAGATCTCGCTGCTTTAAATGCTTCAAAGATAGCACATTGTAAAAATGATGGAAAAACAGATATTCTTCATTTTTTATACGAAAATCAAAAAAAGTGGGTTCAAGGTGAAACTATCGAAGAGATAAATAAACATTTAAAAAAGCTTATAGTAACAAATTTACCTTTTGATTTTACAGAATTTGAAAACTGCTTAGCTAATAAAGATATTGAAGATCATGTATTAAATGATCGAATCAGTGGGGCAAAAAAATTCAAAATAGAGGCAACTCCTACTCTAATTATTAATGATAAAAAGTTTGATAATCCTCATAACTATAAAAAATTAAAAAAAACAATTGAAAAACTGATATAAGTAGCAAATGGAGTTTAAAAAAATCCAGCTCAATGGATTTAAATCATTTGCTGAAAAGACAAATTTCTTAATTGAAAATGGATTAACTGGAATAGTTGGTCCTAATGGTTGTGGAAAATCTAATATAGTTGAATCGCTTAGATGGTGTATGGGAGAAACTTCTGCAAAAAGTATGCGAGGATCAGGAATGGAGGATGTAATTTTTTCAGGTACATCAAACAAACCATCAAAAAATATTGCTGAAGTTTCAATATCACTTTCGAATGAAGATAAGGATGGTCCTTTTCAATATAAAGAATTGGATGAAATACAAATAAGAAGAAAGATAGAAAAAGATAAAGGTTCAAAATTTTATATTAATGATAAAGAGGTAAGAGCAAAAGATGCGCAAATGTTTTTCGCTGATCTTTCTACAGGAGCTCATTCTCCGTCTATAATTAGTCAAGGTAGAATCGGTGCATTAGTAACAGCCAAACCTGTTGATCGAAGAGCCATACTTGAAGAAGCGGCTGGCATATCAGGACTACATGCTCGAAGACACGAAGCAGAGCTAAGGTTAGGAGCTGCTGAAAATAATTTAAAAAGAGCTGACGAATTGAGAAGACAACAGGAAAAACAGTTGGCTGGATTACAAAAGCAAGCGGAAGAAGCAGCTAAATATAAGCTAGTGTCTGAAGAAATTAAAAAAGTTGAAGCTGGTCTTTATTATTTGAGATTAAGAGATATTGAAAATGAAATTAAAATTGAAAATGAAATAAATAATGACGCTGAAAGTGAAGTTAAAAAATTTAATGATAAAATTGAAGAATTAGAAAAGCAAATTAATTCAGAAACTGAAAAAGTAAACCCAGTAAGAAATAAAAATATTGAAAATATTTCAAAAATACAAAGGCTTAACTTAGAATTAAAAAGCTTGGATGAAGAAAATGCGAGAATAACTGAAGAATTAACCAACATAAAATCTTCACTTAAAACAATTGATGAAGATATTGATCGAGAAAAAAGCATAGTAATAGATGCTAATTCAAATGAAAAAAGACTAAAGGAAGAAAAAAATGATTTAATTGAAATCGATTCAAAATACTATGATACAGAAAAACGTTCTAATGAAGACTTGGATGCTGCAAAAAATAAATTAAACCTTGAAATAGACAAAGTTAAAAACTTGATAAATGCCCATAAAAATGATGAAGCGATAGCTATTCTTGATAACTGTAAAATAATAATAGAAGAATACGCTGATAGCTTCAGTAAAAATCAAAATATAAAAAAAGAGTCTGTAAAAAGAAACGAAAGAATAAAAATTATAGAAAAAGAAATTGAAAGTTGGAAAAATCTTTTAATAAACTCAGAAAAAATGATAAATGAGCTTAATGAAAGAAAAAAAAGACTATTAAATAAGCTAGAAGAACTAGAAAAACAACCTCAATCTCAAGCTGAAAAAAAAGGACAAACTTCTGAAAGCTTAAGATTGGCTGAAAAGGAAAAGCAAGAAAACGAAATAATAATTGAAGAAACAGATAATAATATTTTTAATTTAAACTCTGAGTTAAATAAAACAAAAGAGGATACAATCCAAATAAGAGAAAGAAAAGCTAGCTCAGGTGCAACAATAGAGGGTCTTAAAAAAAGAAAAAATGATTTATTAGAAAGAGTAGAGACTGAGCTAGGGTTAAATGAAAATAATATTTTAGATTTTTCTAATCTAGAAAAAAATATAGAATTTCCTGATACAGTCACACAAGAAGAGCTATTAGATGAAAAAAAAAGATCAAGAGAAAAACTAGGTTCTGTAAACTTAAGAGCTGATGAAGAAACAGAAAAATATGAAAGTGAAATAAAAAAAATGGAACAAGATAGACAAGATCTTGTAACCGCAATTATAAAATTAAAAGAAAGTATCAATGAACTAAATCAAAAAGGAAGGGAAAGACTTCTAGAAGCATTTGAAAAGGTAAATAGGAAATTTAATGAGGTTTATACAAAACTTTTTAATGGAGGAAGTGCTAAGCTTGAATTAGTAGATTCTGATGACCCTTTAGATGCTGGATTAGATCTTTTGGTAAGCCCACCTGGAAAAAGATTACAATCAATAACTTTATTATCTGGGGGAGAACAGGCATTAACAGCATTGTCATTAATATTTGCTGTTTTTTTAAGTAACCCATCGCCTATTTGTGTTCTTGACGAGGTTGATGCTCCTCTTGATGATGCTAATGTAACAAGATTTTGTAATCTTCTTTCTGAATTAACAAAAATTACAACTACTCGATTTGTTATAGTAACTCATCATGCATTAACTATGTCAAAAATGGATAGGCTTTACGGAGTAACAATGCCAGAAAAAGGAGTTAGCCAGCTTGTTGCAGTTGACTTGCAAAAAGCTGAGAGTATGGTCGCCTAGATGACTAAAGACTCATTCAAGACTCGCCTAGAAATTGCAAAAAATAAGATAAAAAAAAACAAGATTAACTCAAAAAACCAGAAAAATTCAAATTTTGGTGAGGCTTTTAAAATGAGCACAGAGCTAGTCGCTGCAGTCGCGGTTGGGACAATTATTGGGTTTATTTTGGACAATTGGTTTGGTACTAAACCCTGGTTAATTTTAATATTTTTTTTTGTTGGTGTAATTGCCGGAATATCGAACGTAATTAGATCTGCAAAGAATATGCAAAAGTAATTTATTAGAGAAAAAAAATGGCATCAAATCCAATGTACCAATTCAATGTATATAGAATTGGTCCAGAAATAAAAATAGGTGAAGTTGATTTATCATTTACTAACGCAAGTTTATTTATGGTTATAAGCTCCCTGGCAGTATTAATTATATTTAATTTGGGTTCAAAAAAAAATTCTTTAATACCAAACAAAATTCAACTGCTCGCTGAATTAAGTTATACTTTTGTATCTAAAATGATAAGTGATACGGCTGGCTCTAAAGCCAAACCTTATTTTTCATTTATTTTTTCATTATTCATGTTCGTATTATTTTGCAACATGTTTGGTATGATTCCTTATGCGTTTACAGTTACAAGTCATATTATAGTTACTTTTGTTTTGGCGGCATTTATTTTTTTTGGTGTAACAATAATTGGATTTATAAAACATGGATTTGGGTACTTAAAACTATTCGTACCAAGTGGAGTCCCAGTTGTTCTTTTGCCATTAATAGTTGTAATTGAAGTGATTTCTTATTTAAGTAGACCAGTAAGCTTATCAGTTAGATTGTTTGCTAATATGATGGCAGGTCATACTATGATGAAAGTATTCGGAGGTTTTGTGATTAGCCTTGGAATAGTCGGTGGATGGTTGCCGCTCGGCTTTTCGGTAGCATTAACAGGTTTGGAGATATTAGTTGCTTTTCTTCAAGCATATGTTTTTGCTATATTAACCTGCATCTATTTAAATGATGCATTAAATTTACACCATTAACAATTTATAGGAGGATATAATGGAACTAGAAGCAGCAAAGATGATCGGAGCAGGACTTGCAGCAATAGCGCTAGCAGGTGCTGGAGTAGGAATTGGTATTATATTTGGTAATTACCTTTCTGGAGCAATGAGAAACCCATCAGCAGCTCAAAAACAATTTCCAAACTTACTATTAGGTTTTGCATTAGCGGAAGCTACTGGTTTATTTGGTTTAGTTGTAGCGTTGATAATTTTATTTGCATTTTAATTAATGTTTTTAAGATTTTCGAAAATACTATTAATTTACTTTCTATTATTTTCTTATGTAGAAAGTGCTGAAAGTGGAGGAATGCCACAACTTAATCCTGAGTTTTGGTTTTCACAAATCTTTTGGTTAATAATTACTTTTGGAATAATGTTTATATTATTATCAAAATTAGTTTTACCAAAAATAGGTGAAAACCTAGAGGTAAGAAAAGCTCAAATTTTAGAAAATATTGAGGCAGCAGAAAAACAGCGAGAAGAAAGTGATAAGAAATTAAAAGAATATGATCAATTAATTCTTAATAGTAAAAATGAAGCAAAAGATTATTTTAATAAAGCAAGAGAGAAGATATTAAAAGATGTCGATAAAAAAAGAGAAAATCTAGAAAAAGAAATCAACGAAGAAATAACTAAAGCAGAAAAGGAAATATTAGATTTAAAAAATAAATCTCCAGAAAAAATTAGAAAAATTGCAGCCGAGACATCTTCGGATCTAATTAAACAGTTAATAGGAGTTGAAGTAAATAATAGTAGTATTTCTGCTATAGTTGAGGATGTAACAAGAAAAACGAATTAATTATGACAATAGATTCAACTTTTTGGGTAGCCGTTTCTTTCTTTCTTTTCATAGGATTATTGGTTTATTTCAAAATCCCACAGAAAGTGAACGAAATATTAAATCAATTAATTTCTAACATAAAAAATGAAATTAATGAGAGTGAAAAGCTTAGAAACGAAGCTAAGACCCTTTTAGATAACTCTCAGTCAAAATTAGATACTGCTGGCGAGGAAGCAAATAAGATAATTGATCAAGCCAAAAAAGATAGTGAAAACTTAGTTATAGAAATTAATGAAAAATTTCATAAGTCATCAGAAATTAAAAAAAAATTAGCTGAAACAAAAATTACACAAATGAAAGAAGCTGCTTTAAAAGAAATTAAAGATACCTCAATTAAAATAGCAGTAGATTCAGTCAAAAAAATAATTTCTACCTCTGTAGATAAAAACAAATTAGATGCAATTTTTGAAAAAGACCTAGAAGAAGCTAAAACTGAATTAAAAAAAATTAATTCATAGTAATTCGAAAAAATATCTTACTTTATTATCAAAAAAAATATAAATTATTTATATGAATTCAATTGTTATTGGGTCTGGATTTGGCGGTATTGCTGCTGCTTTAAGATTAAGAGCAAAAAAACACAAAGTTACGTTAATTGAAAAGCAACCAGACCTAGGTGGAAGAGCTAGAGTATTTAAAAAAAATGGATTTACCTATGATGGTGGTCCAACAGTTATCACGGCTCCATATTTGATTGATGAACTATTCGAATTATTCAAAAAAAATCCCAAAGATTATATTGAGCTTTCTCCACTAAAAACTTGGTATCAATTTATTTTTGAAGATAAGTCTAAATTTAATTACTCAGGTAATGAAATTGAAATGAAAAAACAAATAGAAGAAATAAATAAAGAAGATGTTGAGGGTTATGAAAAATTAGTAAATTTTACAAAAAAAATTTTTGATAAAGGATTTACAGAACTTGCAGATGTTCCATTTGATAAGCCATCAATAATGATGCAACAATTGCCAGCATTATTAAAACTCAAAAGCTACAAGTCAGTTTATTCATTAGTCTCGTCTTATGTAAAAAATGAAAAATTAAGAAGAATATTAAGTATGCATCCTCTTTTGGTTGGTGGAAATCCTTTTACAACAACTTCTATTTATGGGCTAATTTTATACTTAGAAAAAAAATGGGGTATTCATTATTCAATGGGTGGAACTGGAAATATTATAAAAGGTTTTGAAAAATTAATGAATGAAGTCGGTATAGAAATAATAAAAGGACGTGAAGTAAAAAAAATTATTTCAGATGGAAATAAAATTACTGGTATTCAATTAGATGACCAAACTAAAATTGATGCCAATAATGTTATTTGTAATGCAGACCCACCTGCAGTTTATGAAAAAATGTTAAATGGAAATACAAAAAACTCGTTATTGTTTAAATGGAAAAAAAATAGAATGGAATATTCAATGGGATTATTTGTTTATTATTTCGGAACTAAAAAAACTTATGATGACGTAGAACATCATACTATAAAGTTTGGTAATAAATACAAAGAGCACCTTGATGATATATTCGATAATAAAAAGCTAAATAACGATATAAGTTATTATCTTCACAGACCATCAGCTACCGACAAATCTATGGCCCCTGAAGGACAAGATTGTTTTTATGTTCTAATTCCCGTTCCAAACAACCAATCAAAAATTGATTGGTCTATTGAAGGTGAAAAAATGAAGAATTTAGTAATTGATAAGATGGAAAAAGATTTAATGCCAAACCTTAGAGAAAATATTATTGAAGATTTTTATTTAACGCCAAATTACTTTGAAAAAGAACTTAATACTAAATATGGTTCTGGTTTTTCAATCCAGCCAAAATTTTCACAATCAGCTTACTTTAGATTTCACAATAAATCAGAAATTTATGATGGTCTTTATTTTGTAGGAGCAGGAACGCACCCGGGAGCAGGCGTCCCTGGTGTTTTATCGTCAGCTAAAGTATTGGATAAAATAATTTAATGTCTAATG
>CACDEU010000034.1 GCA_902551895.1 uncultured Pelagibacteraceae bacterium
CATCCAACTTTCAAAACTTGCATTTTTAAAGTAGTCAATTGTATTTCCATCAAATATAGCAGAAAGTCCAATTAATATCGGCCCAGAAAATAAACCTAACCAAGCAACAAGTGCTAATGGATTTATTTCTTTACTTAATGGTTTTACCAAAACTTGTCCTAAAGCCCAAACAGCAGATCCAATAATAGTAAGTGATATACCAAGAACTTTACCATCTAAATTAGGAGATCCAGTTAAAATATATACGCCAACAAATGCAATAGTTATTCCTATTAAAGCCCTAACTGTTGGTTTTTCTTTAAGCATGAAGTATGCAAACAAAACTCCAAAAGGAACTTCAGTTTGAACAAGCAAAACTGCTGCTGAAGCGTCAATCAAATCTAAACCAGTGTAAGTGATACTATATTGTATTGTATTTGCTATTAGAGAAGCGAAAAAAATTTTTTTAAGATAACCTCTTGGTATCGGAAACCACCAAACCAAAAGTAATGCTACAAAAGTAAATCGCAATCCCATCAATAGAAATGGAGGCAAATACTCCATAGCAGGTTTTGCAATAACAAAACCAAATCCTAAAAAAATTGGAACTAAGGCAGCAATTAAAGAATCTCGAAGCGTCAAAGCTTAAATTTTCTTTTTAAATGTCTTAATTTACCCTCTGTACTATCAAAATCTATATAGCAACCTTGTAGAAATCTTTTTCCTTCTTTTGGATCATACTTAGTTCTTCCGTGTAAAACTCTGTAATTATCCATCATCATAAGATCTTTTGGAGTTAATTTAAATTCTATTCTATTTTTTTCAGAATTATATAAATCAGATAATTTTTTTCTTGCTTTATAATATAAATCCAATTTATTTTTTTCTAACACTGGCACATAGTCTAATCTTGGACTAAATCTTACTTGCTTAAATTCTTTATTATCATCTAAATGAATTAATTCAGACCAATCCTCTAACATTACGCTTTTGTCAGTAAATTTAAATCTAACTTTTACTTCAGAAAGGATTTTATAAAATTCAGGATTATCTTTTTTAAGATTTTCAGTTACAGTATATCCATCTACAAGTGTTGAAAAACCTCCCTTAACTTCATTTTCAATACAATGTAATAGCTGAATACAAGGCACTGGATTTCTATAAGGATTATCAGTATGAGGACTTAAATGTAATGTTGTATAAGCTAAATCATTTGGATTTGATTTAGATTTAACATTGAAATGTTCTCCAAAGTTAGTCCTTCTAACACTACCAATTGAATTTGCAAATTTAACAATATAATTATTTTCTGTAGGAACATTTTTTATAACAACAAAACCAAATTCGTAAAATGAAACTAATAAATCATACATTTCTTTTGATTCAAAAAAACCTTCTTTGTATTCAAAATTTTTTATATCTTTTAAAGTAGAGTCCCATTTTTTTTTGGGAATTGATTTGATTACAGTATCTTTATTTGAGAATTCAGATTCGAGTTTACTTATATCGAGCTTAGAGTTTACTCCATCATTAAAATTAACTTCAAGAAAACCATTTTTTATCTGAGCTTTTTTTATAATTATTTCACCATTCATTGTTGATGGATCAAACAATCTTTGTTGCGTTCCTTTGTCTAAAAATTCATCTCCGTCAACTCTTTCCCTCAACCAAAAAGGATGAATCTCTTGAACTGATTCGCCATTATTAAAGAAAACTTTATTTTCGTTTAGTTCAATTTTCATAAGATTTTTTGAGGATTATTTAAAATTTAGCTTTAATCAAGATAAATAAGATAGTATGTGATTGTTGCCATGGATCAATTAAGCAAAAAAGAATTCAGATATTATGCTAATTTTTTAAATCGATTAGCAAGAGATATGACTAAGTTTTATAATTTAAAGCTAAACAAGCCCTTTAAACCTATAAACAAAAGTAGAGGAAAAGGTTACGACCCAGTGACCAAAGCAGACAGAGCTTTTGAAAAATTTATAAGATCTAAAATTCAAAAGAAATTTCCTAAGCATGAAATTATCGGAGAAGAATTTGGTCGAAAAAAATCTAAAAGTGATTTCACATGGGTAATTGATCCAATTGATGGAACCAGGTCATTTATAATTGGTAATCCAACTTGGAGTAATTTAATTGCATTAAATTATAAAGGAAACCCAGTAGTTGGATTAGCTAATTTTCCAAAATTAAATAAGTATTATTTAAATATTTCAAAAAATAATGCTTATGTAATTGAGGGAGGAAAAAAAAGAAAACTCTCAGTAAATAAAAAAGTTAGTTTTAAAAATATTAAAGTTGCAGGAGCGTTTCATGGTTGGCTTTCATTAAAGAAACAAAGTAAAATTCCTAAAGTTTTAAAACTTATGCAGTTTCCATGTTTTGATGCATTGAGCTATGCTCATTTTTGTGAAGGAAAAATTGATATAGTCCTTCAATGTCAAAATAAAATATGGGATGTGCATGCTCTCATTCCTATAATTTCTGCAGCAGGTGGAGTAGCAACTAACTGGAAGAATGGAGAAGCTAAACATGGTGGAAGCATTTTAGTTTCAGCAAACAAAACTATACACAAAAAAATGTTAAAACTTTTAAAGCCATCACTTTAAAAAAAATGAAAATAATTATTTTACAACACATTAGTATAGAAGATCCTGGATATATTAAAGAATTAATGATCAAAGATGGTGTTGAGCTAACTACTATCGAGTTAGATGAAGGTGAAAAGATACCATCTGATTTATCAAAGTTTGACGCAATGTTTTGTATGGGTGGCCCTATGGATACTTGGATGGAGAAAGACTATCCTTGGCTTATTGAAGAAAAGAAAGCGATAAAAGAATTTGTTGTTTCAATAAAAAAACCTTATTTAGGTTTTTGTTTGGGGTGTCAGTTGCTTGGAGAAGTTACAGGTGGAAAAGTAGTTAAATCTAAAAACCCAGAAATTGGAATGTTAGATATAGATTTTTCA
Organism: uncultured Pelagibacteraceae bacterium; assembly: GCA_902551895.1. Classification (GTDB taxonomy): domain Bacteria; phylum Pseudomonadota; class Alphaproteobacteria; order Pelagibacterales; family Pelagibacteraceae; genus Pelagibacter. The sequence continues at coordinate 2,957 of CACDEU010000034.1, forward strand.
GAAAGTAAAAAAAATGATTTATTATTTTCTAAATTTCCAGAAAAAATTAAATCGCTTCAATGGCATTCATACGAGGTTCAAGAATTAGAAAAAAATAATGATATAACTTTAATTGCTTCTTCTCCGGAAACAAAATATCAAATATTTAAATATAAAAATCATGCATACGGAATCCAATTTCATATTGAAATTAAAAAAAACACTGTAAGTGAGTGGGGCTGCGTACCAGAATATAAATTAGCTTTAGAAAAACAACTTGGTGAAGGAGCACTAGATAAATTTGATAAAGATTCCCAAGTTCATATGCCTAGTATGAACGAATATTCCAAAATATTGTACGAAAATTTCAAAAAATTGGTGCAATAATTCTTCTTTAGTTTCTCTAATTATTAAGCTAGATTTTTGAATTAAATAATTAGGAGGGGAAATGAAATCTAAAAATTTGGTCAAATTTTTGATAGCTATTTTATTTGTTTTTTCATCTACACAAACATTTGCAAATACAATTAAATGGTCAATGCAAGGAGATAGTTTAACACTTGATCCTCACGCTCAAAATGAAGGACCGACAACTATGGTATCAAGACAGATCTATGAGGCTTTAGTAACTAGAGGTTTAGATATGTCTATTGGACCGCAACTAGCAGAAAGCTGGGAAGCTACAACACCTAAGACTTGGAAATTTAATCTTAGGAAAGATGTAAAGTTTAGCGACGGAACACCTATGACATCGGAAGATGTTGTATTTAGTATCTTGAGAGCTCAACAACGTACATCAGACTTTAAAGAATATATAAGCACTATTACATCAGTAAAAGCAACTGACGCTTATACAGTTGAAATTCAAACAAGAGAACCAAATCCGATTCTTTTGAACCAATTGTCAAATATATTCGTAATGTCTAAAAAATGGTGTGAGAAAAATTTTGCAATGGCTCCACAAAACTGGGATGCAGGACAAGAAACATTCTCTGCAACTAACTCAATGGGGACGGGACCATTTAAAATTACTTTAAGAGAGCCTAATACTAAAACTGTTTTTAAAAAGAATACTAAATGGTGGGGTGAAGTTGAACATAACATAACTGAGATACACTTACTTCCAATTAAAAATGCTGCAACTAGAGTTGCTGCACTATTATCTGGAGAGTTAGATGTTGTAACAGATGCTCCAGTTCAAGATTTAGATCGTATTAGAGCATCGGGTGCTCATAAAGTTCAAAGTACTCCACAGATGCGTACAATCTTTTTAGGAATGGACCAAGCTGCTGACCAACTTAGAACTGGTAATACTGGTGATAACCCATTTAAGAAAAAAGAGGTTAGACAAGCTCTTTACCAAGCAATTGATATAGAGGCTATTAAGAAAAAAGTTATGAGAGGTTTAAGTGAACCTGCAGGAATAATTACTTTCCCAGGAGTTACTGGATATACTAAAGAACTTGATGAAAGATTACCTTACGATGTTGATGCTGCAAAACAGTTATTAGCTGATGCGGGTTATCCTGATGGTTTTGAAGTAGAACTTAGATGTCCTAATGACAGATATGTAAATGACGAAGCAATTTGCACTGCTGTTGTTGGAATGTTAGGGAAAATTGGTGTTAAAGTAAATTTATTTGCTCAAACTAAAAGTAAACACTTTAAGGAGCTTAAAGACAACCAAGGAGACTTTTATATGCTAGGTTGGGGTGTTCCTACTTTAGATAGTCACTATGTGTTTCATTACCTATATGAAACTGGCGCAAGCTGGAACAAAGTTAACTTTAGCGATGCTGAAGTTGACGCTGCAATTAGAGTAATGGAAGGTGAAGTTAATCTAGAGAAAAGAAATGCTGCAATAGCAAATGCTTGGAAAATTGTAAAAGATAACATTGCTTATCTACCTTTACACCACCAAGTAATTTCTTGGGCATCAAAAAGAAGTGTTGATGTTCCTATAAGACCGAATAATGAACCATTATTCCGTTTTTCTAACGTAAGATAAATTAATCTTTTACAAGCCCTTTTATAAAAAAGGGCTTGTAAGTAAAATTTTCATAAGTTGATTAAATATTTTTTTAAGCGTCTGATACAATCAGCAATGGTGATGCTTGTCGTTGCCTTTGTTTCTTTTTCTCTATTTAATTTTGTAGGAGATCCAATCAATAATATGGTTGGGGAAGAAACATCAGACGAAGAAAGAGCAGAACTTAGAGAAACTTTAGGATTAACAGATCCTATATATGTTCAATTTACAAGATTTGTAGGAAACGCTGCTAAAGGAAATTTTGGTATATCATATCAATTAAAGAGACCAGTTTCTGAATTAATTTCTGAAAGACTACCAGCAACAATCGAGCTTGTTTTAATCTCAGCTTTAATCGCTTTAGTATCTGGGACTTTATTGGGCGTTTATACCGGCATAAATAGGAAAGGTTTTTTGAGTGACATAATATTAGCTATTTCTTTGTTGGGCGTCTCACTCCCCACATTTGTAATAGGTATATTATTTATTTATCTTTTTGCAGTAATTTTAGGAATATTACCATCATTTGGTAGAGGAGAAGTTGTTAGTCTTGGGTATTGGACCACAGGTTTTTTAACTTTGTCTGGATTGAAAGCTATAATTCTTCCTTCTGTAACTCTAAGCCTTTTTCAAATGACTTATATCATTAGACTTGTTCGAGCAGAAATGATGGAAATATTGCAAACAGATTATATTAAATTTGCAAGAGCAAGAGGGATAAGTGAAAAAAGTATTCATTATAAACATGCGTTAAAAAATGGATTAATACCTGTAATAACAATTGCTGGAATAAATATTGGAACCTTAATTGCATTTTCAATAATTACAGAAACTGTTTTTCAATGGCCAGGTATGGGATTTTTATTCATCCAAGCTGTTCAATTCGTAGATATACCGATTATGTCTGCGTACTTAGTCTTTATAGCATTTGTTTTTGTAATGATAAATTTCATTGTAGATATTTTATATTACTTTATCGACCCGAGAATTAGAGTTAAAGCGGAGGCAGTAAGTGGATAATAAAAATTTAACATTATTTAATAGAATTAAAGATAGTGATATTTATTTCAGTTTTATAAAATCACCTACCGCTATACTTTCTACTTTAATATTAATTATAATTTTCTTTTGTTCTTTTTTTGTTGAATTAGTAACACCATATAATCCATTCGACCCATCATCATTATCTTTAATGGATGCATTTACCCCACCTTCATGGACAGAAGAAGGTCTTGCTAAGTTTATTTTAGGAACTGATGGACAAGGTAGAGATATGCTGTCTACAATTCTTTATGGATCACGTATTTCTTTGATAGTTGGTTTTTCAGCTGTCATATTTGCTTTAGTGCTCGGAGTAGGTTTAGGATTAAGTGCAGGTTATTTTGGTGGAAAATATGAAATGATCGTTATGAGATTAACAGATGTACAATTAACTGTACCTAGTATTTTAATGGCTCTTTTAGTTGATGGAATTGCGCGTGGTATTATTTCAAGAGAGCTACATGATGAAATGGCAATTTATGTTTTAATTTTTGCAATTGGAATTTCTGAGTGGCCTCAGTTCGCGAGAGTATCAAGAGCTGCAACTTTGGTAGAAAAAAATAAAGATTATGTTTCTGCTTCAACAATTATTGGTGTTTCAAACATAATTATTATGTTTAAGCATATTTTACCAAATATAATGAGGCCAGTTCTAGTAATCGGAACAATAGGACTTGCACTTGCAATAATTGCAGAAGCAACTTTAAGTTTTTTAGGAGTAGGCGTTCCTCCTACAACACCTTCACTAGGTACATTAATTAGATTAGGAAATGATTTTTTATTTTCTGGTGAATGGTGGATTACTTTTTTTCCAGCAATATTTTTAGTAATATTAGCATTTTCAATTAATCTTTTGGGAGACTGGATGAGAGATACTCTTAATCCAAAACTTAACTAATGACATTTTTAAAAATAAACAATTTAAGTGTTAACTATGAAATGCGAAGAGAAACAGTTTATGCAGCTAAAAAAGTAAATATAAATGTTGAAAAAGGTGAAATACTAGGTTTGGTTGGAGAATCTGGATCAGGAAAAAGTACTGTTGGTAATGCAATAATTAATCTTATAGATGAACCAGGCAAAGTATCTGGTGGATCAATTATATTAGATGGAACTGATATTTATCAAAACCCAGAGAATATTCTTAAATTAAGAGGAAAAAAAATAGGTCTTATTTTCCAAGACCCCCAAACTTCTTTAAATCCTATACTTACAATAGGCGAACAACTAATTGAAACAATACAAACTCATTTGAAATTAAATACAGAAGAGGCAAAAAATAAAGCTATTAACTTATTAAAAGAAGTGGGAATAAAAGATGCTAAAAATAGATTTAACAATTATCCTCATCAATTTTCAGGAGGTATGAGGCAAAGAGTAGTTATTTCATTGGCTCTTTGTTGCGAGCCCGAGCTTCTCATCGCTGATGAACCAACTACTGCGCTGGATGTTTCAATTCAATCTCAAATTTTAGATTTAATTAAAAGGCTTACAAAAGAAAGAAATTTAGCAGTTATATTAATTACTCACGACATGGGAGTTATCTCTGAAACAACAAACAGAGTAGCAGTAATGAAAAATGGAGATTTAGTTGAAATAGGACCTACGAAAGAAATATTAACAAAACCTAAAGAGATTTATACAAAAGCACTTGTGAGTTCTGTTCCGCCTACAAATAAAAAAATTAATAGATTTAAAATTATTGAAAAGGAAAACAAAACTCAAGGCGAAACTAATATTAAAATTTTGAACAGATGGACAAAAAAAGAAATTATTGATCAGGATTTAGTTAAGGTTAAAAATTTATGCAAAACATTTGATGATAACTTCTTTACAGAAAGTACTAAAAACTCTGTAATGGCCGTAGACGATGTATCATTTAATATTAAAGAAGGAGAGTCATTCGGATTAGTTGGTGAAAGTGGAAGTGGCAAATCAACAATCGCAAAAATGATAGTAAATTTATACAGCCCAAGTGCTGGACATATTGATTTTGATAATGTTTGCATAACAAAAATTAAAAATAAT
>CACDEU010000035.1 GCA_902551895.1 uncultured Pelagibacteraceae bacterium
AAAAAAAAATAAAGAAAGCAAAACCTGAAGCTGAAGTTACAACTCCAAGTTCATCATCTATTAAAGCTCTCAAAAAGTTAAATCTAAATAAAATTGCAATTTTTACTCCTTATCCTAAAAAATTAAACGACGAAGTGATAGATTTTTTTGAAAAAGAAAATTTCCAAATTACATCAAACTCTTATTTTGATATTGCTTCTGACATTGATATTGGCAAAGTGGATGCTAATTATTTATATGATGTTTTGTCAAAAATGGATTTAAAAGGAGCAGATGCATTATTTATTTCGTGCACAGCTTTGCCAGCTTTGTCCATAATAGATAAACTTGAAAAAAAATTGGGCAAAATTGTTTTATCAAGCAATCAAACATTAATATGGGATACTTTAGAGAAAATAGGTGAAAATAATTCAATAAATGGCTTTGGAAAATTATTTTCAAATAATTAGAAATGTTATTTACAAAAGAAGAATATAAAGAAAGACTAAAAAAAGTTCAAAAATCAATGCAAGAAAAAGGCATTGAACTGTTAATTTCTCAAGATACTAACAATATGAATTATCTTACGGGATACGATGCTTGGTCATTTTATTATGCGCAGTGCGTAATAGTTCATGTTAATGAAGAAGAACCTTTATGTTTTGTAAGAGCACAGGATGCAGGTGGAGCCTATATAAAAACTTATTTAAAAGATGAAAATATTATTGTTTATGATGAAAAATATATCCATGTTTGGCCAATACATCCGTACGATAGATTAGTAGAAATTATAAAAGAAAGAAAGTGGGACAACCTAAGTATAGGCGTAGAGATGGATAGTCATTATTTTACTGCTTATTCACATGAAAAATTAAAAAAAGGTTTACCTAGCGCTAAAATTAGAGATTGTGAGAGATTAGTTAACTGGGTGAGATTAGTTAAATCTGATGAAGAGATTAAGTATATGAAAATAGCATCTCAAATTACTCAACTAGGAATGAAAACTGCATTTGAAGCAATTAATCCTGGAGTAAGACAATGCGATGCTGTTGCAAAAATATATTCAACATTAATAAGCGGAACCAAAGAACATGGTGGAGATTATTCATCAATTGTACCCTTGATACCAACAGGCAAAGGAACATCTGCCTCACACTTATCTTGGACAGACGATAAATTTATCGAAGGAGAAGCATCAATAATTGAAATATCTGGAGTATATAAAAAATATCATTGTCCTATGGCTAGAACAGTACTGTTGGGAAAACCTGATCAAAAAAAAATAGATACAATGAAAAGAACAAGGGAAGCACTACAAGCAGGTATTGATGTAACAAAACCTGGGAATACCGCAGACGATGTAGCCCAAGCATTTTGGAAAGTTTTGGACAAATATGGAATAGAAAAAAAATCTAGAACAGGTTACTCAATAGGCATAGGTTACCCACCAGATTGGGGCGAACATACACTTAACATTCAAAAAGGAGACAAAACTGTTTTACAAAAAAATGTTTGCTTTCACATGATAGCTGTAATGCAGTTTGGAGAATGGGGAGTTGAAAGCAGTGAGTCGATTAGAGTTACAGAAAATGGAGCTGAGAATTTTTATAAATTTCCTGATGAGCTACATATCAAAGGGTAATGAAAAAAGTTTTAGGGATTGTTTTTCTGGGTCTGTTATTAGGTACAAGCGCTCATTCAGATAATATTAAAGATTTTAATATTGAAAACATAAGCATTGGAGATAGTGCTTTGGATTATTTTAGTGAGATGGAACTAGAGAATGGCGAGCTAGATTGGTTTAATTATAGTTATAAGGAGTTTGCAACTTCACTTGTATCGGGAAAAGGTATTTATGACTGGTTTAAAATTAGTTATAAAAGTGATGATGATAATTTTACAATCGAAGGATTAGTTGGAATAGTAGTAAAAAAAAAATATGTTGATACTGAATGCAATAAAGAACTAGATTCTGCAGCACTAAATATATCAGGATTATTTAAAAATGCTAAGCGAAGTAAAAAAAAATTATACATGGTTGAATATAATTCCAGAAAAGTTTTTCAAGAGGCAAGCCAATCAGGAAAAAGTACAGCAACTAGTATTTCGTTTGATTTTAATGATAAAGGAAAAATAATTTTATCATGTTACGATATGGATAAAGCAACAAATCAAATTGATTCACCTATAAAAGATATTAATCAATTTGATTCCTTCAGAATAGATATTAGAAGCAAAGTTCTTAAAAATTATTTAGAAAAAGTTTAATAAAATTTATGAAAAAATTAGTACAATTAGTTATCCTTAGTTTGTTAATCTTTAGCAATGTCAGTGCTGAAACAAGAAATAATAAATTAAACAATCTATTTAAATTGCTTAAAAATAGCGAAAATACAAAGGCTATAGAAATAGAAAATAAAATATGGAAAATTTGGATAACACATCCATCCGAAGATAGAAGAGGATATAGATTAACGGAATTGCTAGCCCAAGGTTCAATATTAATTAATCAGAGAAAATTAAATAAAGCTTATGGACTTTTTTCACAGATAATTTTAGAGGATCCCAAATGGGCTGAGGCCTGGAATAAACGTGCTACTGTTCTTTATATGATGGGTAACTATGAACAGTCTCAAAACGATATAAACGAAGTGCTTAAGCTTGAAGAAAGACACTTTGGAGCATTATCTGGACAAGGTTTAGTTCAAATTAAATTAAAAAATTATCAAAAAGCCATTGAAAGTTATAAAGAAGTAGAAAAATTATATCCATCAATGGAAGCACCAAAGGTTATGATTCCGCGTATAAAAAAATTAATTAAAGAAGAGTCAATATGAAAAATATAGTAAAAACAACTATAAGATGTCATTATTAATTAATCCTTGAATTAATCTTTATCTAATGTTTTAAATGCGCATGTCTCAAAAAGATAGTTTCGTAAAATTCGAGAAAGTAGACAAAAGTTACGATGGTGAAATACTGGTCGTTAAAGATTTAAATCTTGATGTTCCAAAAGGTGAGTTTCTAACTATGTTAGGACCATCTGGATCAGGTAAGACAACAGTGTTAATGATGTTAGCTGGATTTGAAACTCCAACAAGTGGAGAAATTTATTTGGACGGAAATCCAATAAGTAGTATTCCACCTAACAAAAGAGGCATAGGTATGGTTTTTCAAAATTACGCTTTATTTCCTCATATGACTGTAAAAGAAAATTTAGCATTCCCACTTGAAGTTAGAAAAATGGAAAAAACTGAAATTGATGAAAAAGTTGGAAACGCACTGGCAATGGTCGAATTACAAGATTTTGGAAATCGTATGCCATTACAATTATCTGGTGGACAACAACAACGTGTCGCATTAGCAAGATCTTTAGTGTTTGAACCAAGATTAGTTTTAATGGATGAGCCACTTGGAGCACTTGATAAAAATTTAAGGGAGCAAATGCAGTATGAAATAAAACATATACATGAAAAAATTGGAATAACAGTGGTTTATGTAACCCATGATCAAAGTGAAGCTTTAACAATGTCAAATCGAATTGCAGTATTTAACGATGGAAAGATTCAGCAAATTTCTTCTCCGGATATTTTGTATGAAAAACCAAACAGTTCTTTTGTTGCACAATTTATTGGAGAGAATAATCAACTAAAAGGGAAAGTTAAATCAATTAATGGAGAAAATTGTATTGTTACTACAGAATCTGGAGATGATATTCATGCTTTAAAAATAAATGTGAATAATAACGGTGATGGTTCTTTAGTTTCATTAAGACCAGAGAGAGTTGCTATTAACTCATCAGAAAATTTTGAAAATAATTTTGACGCAAAAGTAAAAGAATTAATTTATTTAGGAGACCACATAAGATCTCGAGTAGAAGTTTGTGGAAATGATCAATTTATAGTTAAAATCCCAAATTCTTATAAGGAAGCAAATTTAAAAGAAGGTTCGACAGTCAAACTGTCATGGAAAGCATCAGATTCTAGGGCTCTAGACCTTAATTAAGCTAATAAATTTACGAAAAATCTATCAAAAAACGTTTTGCAGTATTTATGTAATTATGTTTTACTTTCGCCTTTAAAACTTAAATTAAATTTAATTTAAAGGGGAAAATAAATGAGAAAAGCAATCAAAGCAGCTTTTTTTGGTTTAATCTCAATGGCGTTTGTTGGATCTGCAATAGCAGATATAACTTTCGTTTCTTGGGGTGGTGCTTACACAGCCAGCCAACAAAAAGCTTACATAGACACTTATAGCAAAGGTTCTTCAATTACTGTTGAAAACTACAACGGTGGTCTTGGAGAGATCAAAGCACAAGTGGAAGCAGGAAATGTAACTTGGGATGTAGTAGACGTACTTCCAGACCAAGCGATCACAGGATGCGACGAAGGTTTATTTGTTAAAGTAGACCAAAGTGAGTTTATTAATGATATGGTTGTACCACCAGTTTCTGACTGTGTTGTTCCACAAATCTTTTGGGCTTACACTGCATTTTATGACAAAGCAGCGTTCCCAGGAAAAAAACCAAAAAACATTAAAGATTTCTTTGATGTTAAAAAGTTTCCTGGAAAAAGAGGAATACATACTTGGGCAAACGCTTTAATCGAAATGGCACTAGTTGCTGATGGTGTTAAAGCAAGTAAAGTATATGAAGTAATGAGTACTCCTGAAGGAATAGACAGAGCATTTGCAAAACTAGATACAATTAAAGATCATGTTGTATTTTGGTCTGCAGGTTCTAAGCCACTTGAGTTAGTATCAAGCGGTGAAGTTGTTATGGCATTAGCTTATAACGGTAGAATTGGTGCTGCTATCCTTTCAGAAGGTAAAAACTTCGAATACATTTGGGACGCTACAGTTCTTGAACAAGAATATCTTGTAGCTATCAAAGGTGGAAATGAAAAAGAAGCGCTTGAGTTCATGGCGCATGCTTCAACAGCAGAATCTAATGCTGAACAAGCTAAGTACATTCCATACGGTCCTATGAGAAAATCTAGTATCAACATTATCAAAAAAGGTGAACCTTGGTTCATAACATCAAGTGGTAATATTGATATCTTACCTCACATGCCAACTACTCCAAAAGTTCTAAAAAGAGCTGTAATAGGAGACCCAGTTTGGTGGGCTGATAACGGTGCTGAAGTTCACGAAAGATTTGGTGCTTGGAAAGGTAGCTAATAATTCGTAGTATAATTTAAAAAAGGCGAGATTTTTATCTCGCCTTTTTTTTTATTGTATAATAATTTTATTGTATAAATAATTTTATGAATCAAACCCAGACATCAACAGGTCCAATATTAACAACCGATGGAATTCCATTAAAAGTTAGTCTTAAAAAAGCAGAGCGAATAAATAAAATAAGAGCATTTCTTTTAGTGCTTCCGCTTTTGGCATTTATATTAATTACATTCTTGGTCCCAATTGGCGATATGCTGGCTCGGAGTGTTGATGACAGACAAATTAATACAGTTTTCCCAAAAACTTTTGAGGTTTATAAAAAATGGGACAGACAAGGCCTTCCTTCCGAAGAAGTATATAAAACAATGTTTTTTGAATTAAAAAATAGTGAAGGCTATAGCGTTGGTAAAGCAAGTACCAGAATGAATTATTCTAAATCTGGTTGGAAAAGTTTATTAAAAAAATCAAAAAGAAAATTTAAAAAAATTGAAGAAGGTCCTTTCAAAGAGCAAATGATTGCTATTGATAAAAAATGGGCAGACCCTGAATATTGGCTAGCTCTTGGACAAATGGTAGATCCTACGACAATGGGATATTATTTAAATGCCGTTGATTTAAAATATGATTCAAGCAAAAACATAGTTCAACAGAAAGAAAATAGACGTATTTACAACAAAACATGGATTAAAACTTTTAAAGTAAGTCTTTTAGTTACATTGTTTTGCTTACTTTTGGGATACCCAATTTCATATTTGCTTGCAACATTGCCTATGAAATATAGCAATCTTTTAATGATATGTGTCTTACTGCCTTTTTGGACTTCTTTGCTAGTTCGAACTGTTGCCTGGATGGTCATGTTACAACAAAAAGGTGTTTTGAATAATCTATTGGTTATGTCAAATTTGATAGCAGATGAGAACCGCTTCCAACTCATGTACAATCAAACAGCAGTTGTAATAGTGATGACACAAATTCTACTACCTTTTATGGTTTTACCTCTCTATAGTGTAATGAAAACTATTTCACCAACATATATGAGAGCAGCTTTAAATCTTGGAGCTTCTCCGATGCATGCATTTTATAAAATTTATATGCCAAATTCAGTTCCAGGAGTTAGTGCAGGGTGTTTGCTTGTATTTATAATTGCAATTGGATACTACATCACGCCTGAACTTGTAGGTGGTAAGGATGGGCAAATGGTAGGAAACTGGATTGCTTATCATTTAAAAACAACATTGAATTGGGGACTTTGTGCTTCATTGGGAGCTATACTTTTAGCAATGATGACTGTCTTATATTGGGCTTATAATAAAATAGTAGGAATAGAAAATATTAAATTAGGATAATTATGGCTTTACCCGCATATGCAACAACTGGACAAAAAGTAGGATACTATTCTTTTTTAACTTATTGTGGTTTTGTTTTTTTCTTTTTAATTGCGCCAATTTTTATAATTCTTCCACTTTCATTTAGTGCTTCGCCATTTTTTGAGTTTACTAGAGAATTTATGAATTTTGAGCCAGAAGCTTGGTCTCTTAGATGGTATAGACAGATGGTTGGTATTAGTAGCATAGGAGATACAACAGTTGTTACTGATAAATGGATGATGGGAACTAGAAATAGTTTTTTTGTTGGAATTGTTGCTACACTTCTTGCAACTGCTCTTGGTACTGTTGCTGCGTTAGGATTAAGTAGACCACATATGCCATTCAAAGCTGTTCTTATGGCAATATTAATTTCACCAATGATTGTGCCACTAATCATAACTGCAGCAGGAATGTTTTTCTTTTATTCGAAGATTGGGTTAACTCATACTTATCTAGGATTAATTCTTGCACACACTGCTCTTGGAACACCATTTGTTGTAATCACAGTTACTGCTACTTTAACTGGATTTGATACCAATTTAATAAGAGCATCACAAAGTTTAGGAGCAGATACAATGAGAACTTTTTTTAAAGTTATTATGCCCCTAATTCTTCCTGGTGTAATCTCAGGTGGATTATTCGCGTTTATTACTTCTTTTGATGAAGTTGTAATTGTTATGTTCATTGGTAGCGTTGAACAAATTACCATACCAAAACAAATGTGGGCTGGGCTGCGTCAAGAAACCAGTCCTGTTATTTTATGTATGGCAACATGCTTGGTAGCATTATCAATAGCCTTATTAACAACTGTTGAGATGCTAAGAAGAAGATCTGAAAGATTAAGAGGAATCAAACAAAGATAAATTTTATCATTTCAAGACAGACTATTATAAGTTAAAAACCATTTCATTTATGGA
>CACDEU010000036.1 GCA_902551895.1 uncultured Pelagibacteraceae bacterium
TGATATTCCAGGGACTGGAATGAGTATTGGTGTAGATCGGTTGTTGTTTGCAATGATGCAATTAAATCAAATGAAAGTTGATGAAAAAAAACCAGTAATCGTATGTGTTATGGATGAAAAATATTTAAAAAATTATTATGAAATCTTAAAAGTATTAAGAGAAAACAATATTAATTCAGAAATATTTTTAGACAGTAAAAAAAATCTTGGAAAACAACTAACTTATGCAAATAAAAGAGAGTGTCCAGTAGCTGTTATTTGTGGAGAGAATGAATTTAAAGAAAATACAGTTACTATAAAAAATCTTCTGGGCATTAAAGGAGATGACAATCAAAAGATAGTTAAAAAAGAAAATCTAGTTAATGAAATCAAAAAACTTATCTGAAAAAATCCTTAGATTGATAAAGTCTAAAGGGTTTAATAATATTGAGTTAGACCCAGTATTAGAAACAAAATATATTTTGCGAAGATCGGGAGAGAATTTTAAAAGATTATTGTTTTCATTTTATGATCTAAATGGAAAAGAGTTGTGTCTTAGGCCAGATCTAACAATTTCCTCTGTCCTAAGATTTGTTCAAAATAAATCAAATAAAAAACAAAAAGTTTTTTATAGTGGTGAAGCTTTTAGAAAAACTTATAGGAAACAAGATTCTATAATTAAAAATCAAATTGGCTTTGAGATATTAGGCTCAAAAGATAAACAAAAAGAAGACCGAGAAATTATAGACACATCAATAAAAATTTTAAAAAGTAGTGGTTTTAAAAAAGCAGTTTTAAAAATTGGAAATGTTGAATTATTTAGTCTTTTAATTAACAAACTTGATATTCCAAGAAGATGGAAAAATAGATTAAAAAGATATTATTGGAACGAAAGTTATTTCAATGAACTTTTAAAAAGATTAGAAACAAACTTAGATATTGATCCTGTTTTTGTTGAAATTGATAAATCAAGATATTTAAAAATGAGAAAACTTGAAAATTCAAAAGAAGTTGCAGGAAGAAGTTATAAAGAAATATTAGATCGATTTGATATGAAGATAAATGACCCAAGAAGATCTTCATCAGGAAAAATTAATACAAAAATTATTAAAGAATTTTTAAAAATAAAATGTGAATTAAAAAATGCGCCTAAAGTTTTGAATAAATTTTTTCAAAAATATGGACTTAATATATTTGTTGGTAAAGAGTTTTTTCCAGTTAATAAAATAAACAACAAGAATTTAAGAGTAGAATTTTCAGCATTAAGTGGAAGAGATGTAGAATTTTATAGTTCAATGATTTTTTCAATAGAAGTAAAAAAAGGAAAGAAATTTAAAAATTTTATTTCAGGCGGAAGATACGATGAGTTAACAATTAATTTAGGTTTTAGAAAAGTTTTAGCAGCTGGAGCAGCAGTCAATATGAGCGTTTATGAATAAAGATACTATAAATATAGGTATACCATCCAAGGGCAGATTAAAGAATGATACTTTAAATATTTTTAAGACAAAAAAGTTAAAAATCTACTCTGAAAGAGGAGAAAGAGATTTATTTGGCTATATAAAAAAATCTAATGTAAAAATTATCTATCTTCATGCAAGAGAATGTATTGAACAATTATCTTTAGGAAATATTGATATTGGTTTTTCTGGTATAGATTTACTAAAGGAAAGTGAAATAAACATTCAAAATAAAATCAAAGTTATAAAAAAATATGAATTTGGCAAAGCAAACCTTGTTCTTGCTATACCAGACTTGTGGTTAGATGTTCAAACTTTACTTGATTTAGATGAGGTAGCAGATGAATTTAAAAAAAAGAAAAAAAAGCTTTTAAGAGTTGCAACAAAATATCCTAATTTAACTAGACAATTTTTGTATTCAAAAGGTGTAACTCAATTCCAACTTGTCAAAAGTTTAGGAAGTACTGAGGTAGCTCCATTTACAGGTACTGCTGAAATTATATCAGATATAACAAGCACAGGAGCAACATTAAAAGCAAATAATTTAAGAGTTTTAAAAGATGGTGAAATTTTAAAATCACAAGCGTGCTTGATGATATCAAAATTATCTTTAAGAAAATCAGGAATTAAAAGGATTATAAACTTGCTTGGTAAATAAATTATCTTAGTATTACATCATTTATGCAAGATTCGTTATCATACATAATTTTAGTCCTAATAGGCGTCGTTATTTATCTATTGATTAATCTCCGTAAAAATAAAGAAGAGCCAAAAGATAACACACAAGAACTTAATAACTTAAAAGAAAGCATCAACAGTTCATTTAATAGCATGTCTTCATCTTTTAATAGTTTATCCAAAGATGTAACAAGAGATATGACACAAACTTTAACATCAGTTAATGAAAAAGTTTCTGCTTTTAATGTCCAAGTTGAAAATTTAAATAAAAGCCAGGAGGGCATTACTAAAATTTTAGCTGGAGTTAAAAAATATGGAACCCTTGCTGAGTTTAGTTTGGCCTCTTTAATAAAAGATTTATTGCCTGCTTCTCAATTTATCTCAAATGTTAAGATGAAAGAAGATACATCTGAAAATGTAGAATTTGCAATCAAGCTTCAAGGAGATGTCTTAGTTCCGGTAGATAGTCATTTTCCAGTGGAAAGATTTAAAGCAATAGACGATGCCCATCAAGAAGATGATAAAAAAGCAATGGCAGATGCCAGAACAAAATTAGCTAAAGCTTTTAAAGACAAAGCTAAAAGTGTGAATGAAAAATATATCGTTCCACCTAAAACTACAGATTTTGGAATAGTATATGCGCCAACTGAGAGTTTATATAAAGAATTAACTGACTATCAAGATCCTAGTACTAAAGAATTGCTAACTCAAGAATTAATGAAAAAGTATAAAATTGTAATCATGGGTCCAAATACTCTTTCGGCTTATTTGCAATCTTTGCATATGGGATTTCAGTCATTAAAAGTCCAAAAGGGTGCAACAGAAATTTATAATCACTTAAAAACAATCAGTACAAGATTTGCAAAGCATTTTGATAATGTAATTTTGCTTCGAAAAAAATTAGAAGAGGCAATGAAGGTTGTAGATACATTTGGCACTGATGCGAGATCAATCAGCAGAACTTTAGAAAATATAAAAGATCCCGAGCAAGTTGAAAAAGCTGTTAAAACTGAAAACGTAGAAAAATTTGTCGACCACTCAAAACAACTTAAAAATTAATTTCATTTTCAAATTAAATACATTTATAAGTGACACAATGAAGTGGAATAATAAATTTAATTATCCAAAATCATCAAGATCCATTGAAAATGGTATGAGAAAATATTTATTTGATGATGAAAAGTTACCAAGTGTTACCTCTATTTTACAAGCTACCAAATCAGAGGAAGACAAAGCAGCATTAGAAAATTGGAAACAAAGAGTAGGTCACAAAGAAGCTAATAAAATTAAAACTGAGGCATCCAGTAGAGGTACTTCAATGCATTCTTATATAGAGGATTTTTTAAGAGGAAGAATTAATGAGAGTTTTTTTGAAAGTAATGAACAATATAAAAATATGGCTAAGGAAATAATAAACAAAGGTGTAAAAGGAAAATTAGAGGAAATATATGGAATGGAAACTACGCTTCACTATCCAGAAAAGTACGCCGGTACAGCAGATCTTGTAGGAGTTTATCAAGGAAAAGAAGCTATTATAGACTTTAAGCAAGCAAATAAACCAAAAAAAGTTGATTATATTCAAGATTATTTTTTACAATTAGGCGCATACACTTTGGCGCACAATGTTGTTTACAAAACAAATATTACATCAGGAGTAATATTATTATGTACAGTAGATAACTTATTTCAAGATTTTAAAATCGAAGGAGCAGAATTGCTTATGTATCAAAATTTATTTCTAGGAAGAGTAAAAAAATTTAATGAAATGAATAATTTAAGTTGACTTTTATTGATATATTCTTAGAAGAGATATTGCTAACTAAGAGCTACTTGTTTAGATGCGAATGGTTTAGACCTCAAAAAAACAACCTAAACATCCATCAAAACATAGCTTTTTAAAGGATAATTAATTTATGAATTTAGCTATTTGGGATATCGAGTCATCAAGCGCCAGTACTGATTTTGGAAGTATAATTGAAATTGGTGGAATATTAGTTGATGAAAACTTTAAAGAAAAAGACAGATTTAATTTTAGATGTAGATTGCCTGAAGGTGAAATTCCTCAAGCAATGGCTTTAATTGTTAATAAAACAAGCGTTAAACAATTAACCCAAGGAAATTTAAGCCACTATCAAATGCTTGCTGAAGTGGAAAAAACTTTCAAAAAATGGAGTCCAGCAATCTTTATGGGATGGTCAAATATAGGATTTGATGATGAAATGATTAGGAAGGAATTTTTTAAAGGCATTAGATATCCTTATATTACTAATGCATCTCCAAATAAAAGACATGATGGTATTAATATAGCAAGGGCTGCTTACGCTGTAGATCCTACTGTTCTAGAAACAGAAATAAATGAAAAGAATAACCCAGTATTTAAACTTGAATCTCTTTCTAGAATGCAAGGTTTAGACTCAAGCGGCGCTCATAGCGCCCTAACAGACGCAACTTTGACTGCAAAAATTTTAAGTATAATTAAAAAGAAACAACCAAGTACTTGGGATATGTTTTTAAGAACTGCAAATAAACTAGATACCGAAACAATTTTTAAAAAAGAAGAAATATTTAGCTTAAACGAATATTTTTATGGAAAATCAAGATTATATCTATGCGCTCCTCTGCACCCAAAACATTGCATTCATCCTGTTTATAACTGGGGGCAATGTGTAGACATTAGGGTTGATATTGAGCCGATATTAAATATGTCGATCAATGAGTTAAAAGTAGAGATGAAAAAAACTCCAAAATTTTTAAGAACTATAAGATCAAATAAAGCTCCTATCATACTTGATGCAGAATATGCAATGAAGGTTGAACCCTACAATGCAATAGATCCAAGTTTAATTAAAAAAAGAGCAAAATTGGTTAGAGATAATGAAAAATTTTCACAAAACATTCTAACAGCGCTTAGAGAAATAGCTGAAGAAAAAGAGCAATCAAAATCGCAAGAAGATATATATGCAGAAGAAAGTATTTATAATAAATTTACGTCAAATAAAGATACTGCACTTTTTCCAGCTTGGCATACTGCATCTTGGAAAGATAAACTAAAATTATTAGATAAATTTGATGATGAAAGACTTATAGGTTTTGGTAAAAAAATAATTTATCAAGAAGCACCGGAAGTATTACCGGCTGATATGTTGAAATCTATAAAAAGATCTATTTCTAAAAGAATTTTAAGTGAAAAATTTGAAAAATGGTGGACTGTTTCAGCATGCTACAATGAAATTGACACTCTTAGAGACAAATTTTCAAATGAAAATGACCAAGAAAAATTAAAATTTTTGGATGAACTTAATTCCCATGTAATGTCAATACAAAAAAAATATGAAAATTCTTAGTGTGGATAATTTAATTTTTTTTTTTTTAAGTGTTGAATTATAGAAATAAAATTATATATAAGTTTTATGGCAACAGTTAATGTAACAGATGAAAATTTTGAAGCAGAAGTAATTAAAGCTGGCAAACCAGTAATAGTTGACTTTTGGGCTGAATGGTGTGGACCTTGTAAGCAGATTGCACCAACATTAGAAGAAATTTCTGATGAAATGGCAAATGATGTTGTAATTGCAAAACACAACATTGATAATGAACCCAACACTCCTACTAAGTATGGTATCCGCGGGATTCCTACTATGCTTCTTTTTTCAGGTGGCGAATTAAAAGCTACCAAAGTTGGGGCAACAACAAAATCTAACATTGTTGCTTGGATAAAAGAAAATATTTAATTTAAATTTAATACTTCTCCAGCAAGATATAAGGATCCAGTAATAATAATAATATCATTATCCTTTAAATCTATTGATTTAATAGCCTCATTAATTGATTTTTTATAATTGATATTATTTAAATTTTTTAATTTTTTCATTAAGTCTTCACCATTAATAGCATTAGGTTGGTTTGGAATATCTACCGTTGTTAAAGAAGATATTTGATCTTTAAAATAACTAATATATTCAACATGATCTTTATTATTCATCATTCCTAAAATTATATGTTTATTGCATTCTAATGAATTTAAATGTTTACTCAAAACACTAGCTCCAAGAGGGTTATGTGATCCATCAATATAAATTTTATTTTGTTTTACTAAATCTTTTAATTTTCCTTTTTTAATTTCTGAAAATCTTGCAATACTTTTAATTTTTTTTATTCCATTTATAATATTTTGATCAGAAATATTTATTTCTTCTATATTTCTTATAGTGGCTATAGCTGTTGATATATTTGATAATTGGAATTCACCTTCTAAATTTGGTGAAGGAAGTTTAAGACCTCCATATTTATCTTCATAATAAAAAAACCCATTTTCATTTAAAGAATAGTTAAAATCATTACCAAAAATTATTTTTTTCGAAGAATTTTTCTCAATTGAGTTTTTTATTTTATTTAAAACTTCATTTGAGCTTTGTTTTGAGACAATAATTTTTGAAGTTAATAAAGATGAAGTTTTTTCAAATACTATTTGATCTATTGTTTGTTTATTTTCTGGGAGCCAATCTAAATGATCTAAACCGATAGCAGTAACAATACTTGCTAAATTTGAATTAATTATAGAACACGCATCTGCTCTATGAAATAAGCCACTTTCTAAAAGATTGATATTATTTTTGAATTTTTTTGCATTATAAAAATAAGCAGCAGAAATTATTTCAAAATAAGTAATAGGATCACCCGCATTAATATCTTCTACTTCAGTTAATAATTTAAAAAGATTTTCATCAGAAATTTCTTCATCATTATATACAAATCTTTCATTGATTTTTTGTATATGTGGACTTGTATAAATATTACAGTTTATATTTGCATCTTTGAGAATAGCTCTAATTGCTTGAATTGTGGAATATTTTCCGTTTGTTCCAACTACAGATATATACTTTAAATTATTTTGAGGATTTCCAAGCTTTTTACATAGCTTCTTAATTCGATCTAAACTTAAGTCTATTTCTTTAGGATGCAGCTTTTGTATGCTGGTTAATATTTTTTGAAGTTTCATTTGATAATTCTGAATTTACCTCAGAATTTTTCTTTAGCAATATTTCAAGTAATTTTCCAATTTCATTTTTTAAATCTTTTCTATTTACTACTTTGTCAACAAATCCGTGTTTCTCAACAAATTCTGCAGTTTGAAAATCTGGACTTAACTCTTCCTTAACTGTCGCTTGAATTACTCTTTTGCCAGCAAATGCAATTAGACAACCACTTTCTGCAAAATGAATATCTCCCAACATTGCAAATGAAGCAGTTATACCTCCTGCCGTTGGATCTGTAAAACATACAATGTATGGAAGTTTATTTTTTTTTAGC
>CACDEU010000037.1 GCA_902551895.1 uncultured Pelagibacteraceae bacterium
ATAAAGAAAGTTGAGTAATTTTATCATCACCCAAATTATCTATTGGTTTAACAGGGTAGTCTCCAGTAAAATAATGGTCAGTTAATTGAGGATATTCATTATTTCTGTTTTCAAATCCTATCGCTTTGTAAAGACCTTCTATTGATAAATATTTTAGACTTTTTGCTCCAATGTACTTACATATTTCATCATTATTTTTATTTGCTGCTAAAAGTTCTTTTTTTGTAGGCGTGTCAACTCCATAAAAATCAGGGTATCTAATTTCAGGGCTTGCTATTCTTACATGAACTTCCTTAGCACCTGAATCATATAACATTTTTACAATTTTATAACTTGTTGTTCCTCGAACTAATGAGTCATCAACTAAAATAATTTTTTTATTTTTTATTGATGTTTTGTTAGGGTTTAATTTAAGTTTAACACCAAGACTTCTAATTTTTTGAGAGGGCTCAATAAAAGTTCTTCCAACATAATGGTTTCTAATTAATCCCAATTCGAAATTTTTTCCGTTTTGTTGACTATAACCCAAAGCTGCTGCATTTCCTGAATCTGGAACAGGGACAACTACATCGCCCTCAACATCATCTTCTTTTGATAGCTCAATACCTAAATTTTTCCTATATTCATATGCAGTTTTACCATTTAAAATACTATCTGGCCTAGAGAAATAAATATATTCAAACACACATGGCCGAACTTTTTGTTTTGGAAATGGTTTAATACTTTCAATCTTATCATCCTCAATTAAAACAATTTCTCCATTTTCAACTTCTCTTAAATATTTTGCACCTATTATGTCTAAAGCACATGTTTCCGATGCTAATACATAAGAATTTTTTAATTTTCCAATTATTAATGGTCTTATTCCAAAAGGGTCTCTAACCCCTATTAATTTTTTTTGAGTTAGCATGACTAAAGCATAACCCCCTTGTATTTGAAACAGGGCATCTACAATCTTATCTATAGTTTTAGTTCTCTTTGATTTAGCAATTAGCTGAACAATAGTTTCGGTATCAGATGTAGTATAAAAAATAGCACCTTCTTTAACTAATTTTGATCTTAATTTTATAGCATTTGTTAAGTTTCCATTGTGAGAAATACTTATTCCTCCTGCATTTGTATCTGCAAAAAAAGGCTGAATATTTCTTAATGTTGTGCCTCCTGTAGTACTATATCTATTATGTCCAATAGCATATTTTCCAGCCAAATTTTTTAATACTTTTTCTTTATTAAAATTATCCCCAACCAAACCAAATCTTTTTTCAGAATGGTATTGATCTCCATCAAAACTTACAATTCCACATCCTTCCTGGCCTCTATGTTGGAGTGCATGTAAACCTAAAGCTGTAAGAGCAGACGCATCGTTATTATTACTTATACCAAATACACCACACTCTTCTTTTATCTTAGGATTAAAGTTCTTGAACTTTTTCTTTGGCATCATTGTAATTTTTTTCATTTGGAAATTCTTTTATTAGATAATTACTACCTTTTTCAACATATGGAAAGGTAAAGGATTTTTCTAAATTCATCGGCCACTTGTTGTAATTGTAAATTATACTTATAGTTGAAAATATACATACACAAATTATATAAGATCTTAAAAAACCAAAAAAGAATCCAAAAATTTTATCTAATGTTCCAAGACCAGAGTATGTTACTGCTTTACCAATACCTTTGTTGATCATTAAAATTAAAAAAATTACAATAATAAAAATTCCCAAACCTAGAATAATATCTAAAATATATTCACTATCAATTATCCCCTCAACCAAAGGCTTAACTCTTGGGAAAATTATTAGGGTTAGAACATAGGCTAGCAACCATTTTGATGCAGCCATTAAACTTAGAACAAAGCCTTTTCTAAAGCATTTAATCAAAGATAGTATTGTAAAAAAAATATATATTAAATCAAAACTAGATATACTTTCAAAAATCTTAATAAATTCATCCATCTATAAAATTTACTTACCCCCAAATGGCTGAAATACCAACAATAATGCTGGCAATAGAGTTAAAACTGATACCATTGCCAACAACATGGCAATACCAGTAAATATTCCGAAGTAAATAGTAGGTATAAAATTAGATAAAACTAAAATCGAAAATCCAAAAATAATTGTTATAGAGGTATTTAATATTGCAACACCTACTGTAGAGTGGCATTTTTTTAAAGTTAATTTGTAATCTTTAATTACATTATACTCTTCTTTGAATCTATAAATATAGTGGATACTATTATCTACAGCAATTCCTATTGTTATAGCTGCAATAGTTATTGTCATCATATCAAGAGGAATTTTCGCTATGCCAATAATTCCTAGTATGAAAAAGGCTGCAATAAAGTTTGGAATAATTCCAATTAAAGATAACTTAATATTTTTAAATAAAATAAAAAACATTGCAAATATTCCAATCATAACAAATCCAAGGGTTAAAATTTGTGATTTAAATAAACTTTGAAGTAAATTATTAAATAAAATAAGCACTCCAGCTAACTTAAATTCTTCTTCCTTTAGACCTATCTTATTTTTTAAGTCATATTCAATCTGTTTTATAAGCTCGTTTCTTCTTAATCCTTCTTTAGAGTCTTTAATTCTTAAATTAATTCTTGCTTCAGAATCTTCTATTGAAATATATGGGTCTACTATTTCTTTCCTAATTGTATCTGGAATTTTTGAATAGAGAACTCCTAATTCTAAGCTTTCAAGCGGTTTATTATCATTTAAATTTGTTGCAACTTGAATTATTGATGAAAAAGATATTACCTTTCCAACAGCAGGCAAACTATCCAAATAGTTATGGACTTTATCTATTTTATTTATTTTGTCTTTTGTAAACCAATATTTAGAATTATCTTCATCGGTTTCACTTTCTCCCCATTCATCATCTTCTTCTACAGCGTTTTTATCTATTTTTGGAAACTTTATAATAACTTCAAGTGGAGTAGTTCCACCCA
Source organism: uncultured Pelagibacteraceae bacterium (assembly GCA_902551895.1). GTDB lineage: Bacteria > Pseudomonadota > Alphaproteobacteria > Pelagibacterales > Pelagibacteraceae > Pelagibacter. The sequence continues at coordinate 2,960 of CACDEU010000037.1, forward strand.
ATTTTTCATCTATAAGCTTCATACCTTTGTAGATTTCTGTTTTTTTACTAAAATAATTTATGAAACTATTTTCCACTTGAAGACGAGAGATACCAAAAATACTTATAATAAATATTGCAGCACTTATAATAAAAATTAAACTTTTGTTATTAATTGATATTTTTCCTAATAAATTTGTAAAAAAAGAATTTTTATTTTCATTAATATTTACATTTAAATCTGAAATAAAATTAATTAAGGTTGGCAACAAAATAAAAGTAACTACAAATGAAACAAATAAACCCAATGTCATCATCAACCCAAAATCTATTATTGGTTTAATTTCACTAAAAATTAAGGAAACAAAAGCACATATAGTTGTAAGAACTGTATAAAGAATTGGCCAAAACATTTTATTCGTAGTTTGAATAATTATTTCATTTTTATTTATATTTGGCTTGTCCCTAGCTAACTGTAAAAACCTAGTGCTCATATGTATGTTCATTGCCATAGTCAAAATTAGCATCAAAGCAATAAAGTTTGATGATATGACTGTAACTTTCCAGCCTAGCAAACCCAGAAGACCCATCATAATTACTACAGAAAAAACACAACTACTTATTGGTACTATAACCCACGCGATTTTTTTAAATACAAACCAAAGTGTCAATATAATAAATATTAAAACACCTATACCAAAAACTACAATATCACTTTTTATAAAAGACATCATATCATCTGCAATCATTGGAATCCCTCCTAGATGAATTTTTGCTGTGTTCTCATATGATTTTATTATTTCTCTTATTTCGATAATATTTTTGTGATTTTTTTTCTTTAATTTATCTTTATAAATTTCTAATTCTTTTTTATTATTTAGTTCTTCGGGAATTTCATTTTTTTTTATATTTACAATTATTCCACTTGTTTTGCCATCTTCACTAATTACAAAATTTCTGAATACCGGACTATTAAGAATTTCATTAAATCCTCTATTTTTATCGATCCCATCACTTTTAAGTGTGCTAAAGTTTTGTAATCTTTCAGTTAATGTTTTATCTGTACTATTTAAGAGAGGTATATCTAAAATGGTTATAACACTGTGTACCCAGTCTAAACTTTGAATTTTATATTTTAAACTAAGTAAATTATTGATTGAATTATCCGAAACCATATTTTCATCAGGAGAATAGGTTAAGATAAGAAATTCTTTTGAATTATACCTTTCTGATATTTCTTTTAAGTATTTTAGATCTGGATCTCCATCAATTAATAAAGTTTCTGAAGACGCATCTAACCTAAAATCTTTTGCAAAAAATCCAAAGCTAGCTAGACAAAGCAGTAAAATTACAAAAATTATCTTTGGTTTTTCAATTATATTTTTCTGGTAAAAATGTAAAAACATCTAATACCAAGTTATATAATTTATATTAGTTATTTGGAATATCTTTAAATCTGGTAAACATTGGCTCAAATTCAAGAAAAATATTGCCTGTAGGTCCATGACGCTGTTTACCTATAATTATTTCAGCACGATTTGCTACATCGTTCATTTTGGATTGCCATTCAGCATGCTCTACAGTATTTGGTTGGGGCTCTTTTCTTTCAATATAATATGCCTCTCTAAAAACAAACATAACTACATCAGCATCTTGTTCAATTGAACCAGATTCTCTTAAATCAGATAACTGAGGTTTTTTATCATCTCTTTGTTCAACAGCTCTTGAAAGTTGAGATAATGCTAATACTGGAACAGACAATTCTTTTGCTAAAGCTTTCAAACCTTGAGTAATTTCAGAAATTTCCTGGACTCTTCCATCTCTAAAATTAGCAGCTCTCATTAATTGAATATAGTCAACTACCACCATATCTAAACCATAAAGTCTCTTTATTCTTCTAGCTCTATTACTTAGTGCAGCAATACTAATTGCCGGTGTTTCATCTATATAAAGTGGAAGTTCTGAAATATTTTTTGAAGTTTCAATAAATTTATCAAATTGATCTTCAGAAATTCTTCCCCTTCTAATATCATTTGATTTAATTCTTGATTGTTCAGCTAATATTCTTGTTGAAAGTTGTTCTGAGGACATTTCAAGAGAAAAAAATGCAACAGTAGATTTTCTACCATCTTCTTGGATTTTTTTTGCTGCATTAAAAGCAATATTTGTCGCTAAAGCTGTTTTACCCATTGAAGGTCTTCCTGCTATAATTAGCAAATCAGACTTATGCAAACCTCCCAGTCTATCATCAAGGTCAGTCAATCCTGTAGGTACTCCAACAATTCCTTCATCATTTTTATAAGCGTTGGAAGCCATTTCAATAGTCATTTTCATTGCTTCATCAAACTTTACTAGCGAAGAACTAAAAGATCCTTTTTCAGCTAAATCAAATAGGGATTTTTCAAAGCTTTCTATAATTGATTGACCATCATGGTCTAAATCATTTAATTTTGCGGTATCAATAATATTTTCAGACATTTTAATCAATTCTCTTTTAACAAAAAGATCATAAATTAATTTAGAGTACTCAGTTGTTTGTCGAGTTGAGGTTGAAAATTTAGTAATTTTAATTAAATAATCGGGAACATTTATTTCATCTTTTTCTTTTTCAAAATAATTTTTCAAGGTTATAGGATTTGCTAGCATTCCACTATAAATTAATTTTTCTATAGCAGTAAAAATTTTTTGATGCATTGGGTCATAAAAATTTTTACTTGTTACAATCATATTAATTTCATCAAATATTTCATTTGAAACTAAAATTGATCCAATAACTGATTGTTCAGCTTCTACATTATTTGGAAGTTCATTTACTTCGTTTTGTACAAGATTAAATGTATTTGCCATTCAAATATTTAATTAAATTAATTAGGATAGAGCAATATTAAAATAAAGCTGGGGAAAAAATTGTATAATTATTTGTTATCTTCAGAAATTACCTTGATTGATATTTCCGATTGAACTTCAGGGTGGAGATTCAACACAACTTTAAATGTACCGATAGATTTTATTTCTTTGACAGGTTGTATTAAAGATGGATTTATTTCAATTTTTTCAATTTCAGATAAAATTTTGGCGATTTCAGTAGGTTTAACAGATCCGTATAATTCTTTATTTTCAGTCGCTAACTTTTTAACTGAATATTCCTTATTATAAATTTTTTCATGAATAGATTTTGCGTCTTTCTTTTTTTCTTGATCTTTTTTTGAAAGTTCAATTTTTATTTTTTCTACTTCTTTTATATTTTCTTTAGATGCAAAAAGTGCTTTTTTTTTTGAAATTAAAAAGTTTCTTGCAAATCCTCTTTTAACATCAATAACATCACCAATTGATCCTACTTTTCTGACATTTTCTAGAAGTATTATTTTCATTAAATTAATGCTAAATTTCTAGCTCTTTTAATAGATAGAGATAATTCTCTTTGTTTCTTTTGGCATACAGATGTTATTCTTGAAGGCATTATTTTTCCGTTTTCAGTAACATATTTTTTTAAAAGTTTTATATTTTTATAATCAACTATTGGAGCACCTTTACCTGAAAGAGGACATTTTTTTTTAAATTTATACTTTTGAGGTTGGAAAATACTTAGTTTAGTAAAATTATTTTGGCTTGATCTTTTTTTATTTTTATTTGTTTTCTTCATAATTTAATTTGATTTTTCTCTTAATTCTTCACTTTTCTTTTCAAAGTAATTTGTTTTTAAATCTAATTTTTTTACTCTAACTGTTAAATACCTTAAAAGAGCTTTGTCTATTTTTTCATTTTTTTCAAGCTCACTAATTGTTTCGCCGAATCCTTCAATTTTAAAATGAATATAATTTCCTTTTTTATTTTTTTTTATTAGGTAAGCCAAATTTAGAAGACCCCAGCTTTCTGTCTTCACAACTTTTCCTTTATTTTTACTAACTAAATCAGCATATTTATCTTGTAATTGCTTTAGTTGACTAGGACTTGCATCTTGTCTAGCTATAATAGTATGTTCGTAAAAGTTCATATTTTAATGTTATAAAAAAAAGGGATATACTATTATAAAAATTTAATTACAACACAAAAAACGTTAAAATTTAATAATAATTTCTATGTTTTCAGTAATATTTCCAGGCCAAGGTTCCCAATCTGTTGGAATGGTTAAAGAACTATATGATAATTTTGCCTATGTTAAGGATCTATTTCAAACAGCAGATGATGTATTAGGCTACTCTATAAGCAAAATAATTTTAGAGGGACCAAAGGAAGA
>CACDEU010000038.1 GCA_902551895.1 uncultured Pelagibacteraceae bacterium
AGTTTTTTGTTAAGTTTAAATATTGATTTGTAGTAGGTGGAATTATAATTCTTAGAGCTTGAGGCATAACAACTAATTTTAAAATTTGTCTAGGTGTTAAACCAATAGATGCTGCGGCTTCTTTTTGTCCCTTGCTAATCCCTTGAATGCCGGCCCTAACACATTCTGCAATAAATGTTGCTGTATATAGACCTAAAGCTAGTGTTAATGCTATTAGTTCAGGAGGTATTCCAAGCCCACCCTTATATTTAAATGATGTATTAGACATTTGTTCCAATTCAGGAATTGAAAAACTTAATGAAACCCCTCCAATTAAAAAAGTCAATAATGGTAAAATTATAAATAAAGCTACAGAAATATAAAATACAGGTAGTTGTTTTCCTTCATTTTCTTGTAATTTTCTTGCATAGTTTCTAATTACTATAATAGAAATTATCGCAGCAATTATTGAATAAAAAAATATATCCAAATTTTCCCAAACGAATCTTGGAACGAATAAACCTTTAATTGTTAAGAAAAATACTCCGAAAATCGGTTCTGTATCTTGTGGCAAAGGTAATGCTCTAAGTGCCGCAAAATACCAAAAAAATATCTGCAATAGTAAAGGAACATTTCTAAAAAATTCTACATAAAAAGCCGCTGTTCTTTCAATTAAATAGTTTGGTGAAAGACGAGCTATACCAACTATTATTCCTAAAATTGTTGATAATATAATTCCTATAAAAGCTACTAAAAGAGTATTTAATAATCCTACCAAATATGCTCTAGCGTAAGAATGTGAACCATCATAATCAATTAATGAAAATTGAACATCAAAAGAAGATTCTTGTGCTAAAAAACCAAAACCAAACTCAATACCTCTATTATCCATATTAACTTGAGCGTTATAAGTTAAAAAACCAAAAACTAAAATTACAGCTAATAATGTTAGCAATTGAGGGATTATTTTATTTAGCTTAAAATTCATAAATTAAATAGAAGGATACTAAAAAAAAGGGCTAGAAAAATCTAGCCCTTTTTAATGATTATTAGATAAAAATTATCTTGCAGGTGGTACGTAAAGAATTCCACCTTTTGTCCATAGTTCGTTTGGACCTCTATCAGGCAAAATACCAGTGTCAGCTATATTTCTCTTATAACTTTCACCATAATTACCAACTTGTTTGATAATTCTTAAACTCCAGTCGTTATCTAGACCAAAAGCTGCACCTAATTCACCTTCAGCACCAACCAATCTTTTAACAGCTGGATTGTCAGAAGTTTTCATAGCATCAGCATTTGAAGAATTAACTCCATATTCTTCTGCTTCGATCATAACGTTTAAAGACCATCTTACGATATCTTCCCATACTGAATCACCTTGACGAACAACAGGACCTAAAGGTTCTTTTGAAATCGTTTCAGGTAAAACTATATGATCATCTGGTGCACTCAATTTAATTCTCTGAGCAGCTAAACCAGATTTATCAGTAGTGTAAGTATCACATCTTCCAGCATCATATGCTGCAACAACTTCATCCGCTTTTTCGAATGTTACTGGCTCGTAAGAAATTCCTTTTGAATTAAAGAAGTCTCTCATGTTAAGCTCAGTTGTTGTACCTAGGTTAGTACATGCAGAAATTCCATCTTTGAAATCATTCACAGATGAATATCCTGAATTTTTTCTAACCATGAAACCTTGACCATCGTAGAAATTAACTCCTACGAAAGTAAGACCAATGTCAGCATCTCTAGAAAGTGTCCAAGTTGTGTTTCTTGATAAGATATCAATCTCACCAGAAGTTAGAGCTGTAAATCTTTCTTTAGCACTTAGTGGTGTGAACTTAACTTTGTTCGCATCACCTAGTACTGCAGCAGCTACTGCTCTACATACGTCAACGTCAACACCAGTCCAATTTCCTGCAGCATCAGCGTTAGAAAACCCCGGTAGACCTTGAGAAACACCACATCTTACAAAACCTTTTTTCTGAGTGTTTTTAAGTGTTTTTGATTTCTTAGCAGCCATAGATTCAGTTGTAAAAGCAAACAACACAGCAACTACTGCAGCTAAAGAAGTCAATTGTTTTATTAATTTAAACATTATTTATTCCTCTTGTTTATTTATTTGTTAACAAATAATTCAAAATTGAATTTGAATTAACCTAAGTAAAGCAGAAACAAAGGTCATCATCAATATTAAAAAAAGCTTAATAGATAGGAAAAAATGGCGCGCCCTGAAGGATTCGAACCTCCGACCCACGGTTTAGAAAACCGTTGCTCTATCCAGCTGAGCTAAGGGCGCATTTAAAGATCTTATATAATATAATTTTAACTTTTAAAAATAAATTTTTTAACAATTATAAGAATAGTTAACAGTTCAACTCTACCAATGACCATAAACAATATGATAATAAATTTTGAATAAGAATTTAGCTCAAGAAAATCAAAATTGTTTAAGCCATACATTGATGAATTGACTGTATTCATTAATGTCAATATTCCTAATTTGAAAGCTTCTTCAAAATTTGTACCAAATAGTGATAAAAATGAAGTAACCAAAAATAAAGAAATTATAAATACAATTACAGAAAGAAAATATTTGTTTATATCTTTTTGTTCTATATTTGAATCAATTAAATGAAATTTATTTGTATAAACATTGTTAGGTCTAGAGTATGAAAGTATCTCATTTAATGAATGCTTAAATAAAAAATAAATTTTTAATAGTCTAATCCCAGAGCTAGTTGAAAAAAATGAACCTCCAATTATTACAACAATTAAAAATAGAAACCATAAATTTGATGGTGTATCTCTTAATGATATACCAATATTAGACATACTGCTAGTTAATGAAAAAAGAACATTAGAAAAATTATAATCAAAATTGAAGAAAATAAAAAATATAACTAATAAAGTAAAAAAATAAATCAATAAATAGATATCTTCAGCAAAAAATCTAATTTTTTTTTCTTTTAAAAAAAAAATATTGTAAATTAAGAATAAACTAAAATAAGAAGAAAGCATTAATATAGAAAATACAAATTCTTTAAAATTTGAGTTAACAACTAATCCTATATCATTAAGAGGTAAGAATCCCCCGGAAGATATTATTGACATTGATATATTGAAAGAGTCAAAAGTTCTAAAGTTGATTAATTTTAGTGAAATAAATAAAATTAATGTAAGGCTGGTATATAATATCAAAATTTTAAAAGATTGCTTAAATGTTTCAGAATAATTAAATGATATAAAATTAGTTAAAGATTTTTTTAATTTATCATCAAAAATATCAATCAATAGTAAAATGGAAATTAAAAAATAAATACCTCCAATCCATTGAGATGTTGATCTCCATAAAATTAAACTTTGATCTATATGTTTAATATTATCAAAAACTGTAAAACCAGTAGATGTAAAACCAGATATTGCCTCAAAATAACAATCCAAAAAAGAAAGATTATACACACTAAAATAGTAAGGAATTGTGATTATTAATGGTAATAAAAAATAACCTATAATTACTGCAAAAATTTTTGAATAGTTGTTAATTTTAACTTCAACTTTATTTTTAATAAATGTAATTAATCCAATAATTAAAGAAATTAAAAATGCATAAAAATAAGTATCTATATTTAAATACAAATTGAAGTAGTAACAGTAAATAATGTTAAAAAAGGATAATACTGATAAACCTATAAAAAAAATACCTAAGTAATTTAGGATAAATCTAGCCATGATGTTATACGGAACTTAATCTGAACATGCTTTCGACTAAAGGTAATTGATCTTTTTTAGTTAAGAAAACAACTGTATCTTCCTTTTTAAATACAAAATTTGATCTTGGAATTATAATTTCATTTTTTCTAAGAACTGCACCAATTCTTATTTCATCTGGCAGTTCACAATTTTTTAGTTCTTTATTTATTAATTCTGATGTTTCAATTATTTCAGCTTCTATAACTTCATAATCACCGTTTAATATTGAGTATGCTGTTTCTATGGATCCTTTGTGCACATGTTTTAGTATGCTAGAGACTGTAGTCATTCTAGGATCAATTAAATCATCAATTTTCAATGACGATTGTAATAGTGAATAGTTAGGTTTATTAATTAAAGCCATAGTTTTCTTGTTCTTAGAAAATTTTTCAACAAGAACACTTACCATTAAATTATCTTCATCATCATTTGTTAATGCAACAACAGTTTCAACATCTTCCAAATTAACTTCAGCTAAAATATCTTCATCTAAACCGTTTCCATTGATAACAATTGTATTATTTAGTTCATTAGCAATAATTTCAGCTCTTTTTTTATCCTTTTCAATAATTTTTAATCGAGCATCTTCGAAACTTTTTTCAATATTTTTTGCAAGATTAAATCCAATATTTCCACCACCTATAATTAAAATTTTAGTTGAAATTTTTTCATTATGCCCGAATGCTGACAAAGTTTCTTTTATTTGAAGTGAATTAATTATCACATAGGCTTTATCATTTTTTTTCATTACATCAGTTTTTTTAAGAAAAATAAACTTTTCATCTCTTATAACGCCAAGAATATTAGCATTTAATTTTGGAAATTTTGCTGTTAATTCGTTAAGTTTAATATTTGAAATTGGACACGATTCTTCAATCAGGATTTCTAAAAGTTTTATTTTATTTTCTGCAAAAGGAATATTGTCTAGGGCACCTGGGGATTCTAGTTTTCTTTGTATAGACTTAGCAATTTCAATTTCAGGTGAGATTATAACATCAATAGGCAAATTATCTTTGTTGTATAATTTAGAAAACTTGGGATACAAATAATCTTGCGCTCTTACTCTTGCGATTTTTTTTGGTATTTTGAATAAAGAATAAGCAATTTGACAAATCATCATATTTATTTCATCATTTCTTGTGACTGCAATAATCATGTCAGCTTCTTTTGAATTTGCACTTTCAAGTATAACTGGGGATGTTGCTTTTCCAACAATGGCTTTTACATCTAAAGCTTCATTGATTTTTTGAATATCTTCACTAGATTGATCAATTACTGTAATTGAATGATTTTGTTCAGTAAGTAATTTAGCTATGGTAAAGCCTACCCTGCCTGCTCCACAAATAATTATATTCATTAATTTAAATCTTTAACACCGAGCAACTTAAGTTTTCTGTGTAAAGCTGACCTTTCCATTCCAACAAAACGTGCTGTTTTTGATATATTTCCTGAGAATTTTTTTAATTGTGTTATTAGATATTCTTTTTCAAAATTTTCTCTTGCTTCTCTTAAAGGATAATCAAGAGTTTCACTTAAAGAAAATTTTTCATTTTCACTTTGTGATAATGACTCTTTAATTATATTTAAAATTCTATCATCATTTTTTCCTTGAGAAAGTATAGTAACTCTTTCTATTAAATTTCTTAACTCTCTAATATTGCCAGGCCAATTATAATTCAAAAGGTAATTATTATCTTGAAGTTTAAATGGTTTAATATTGTAATTATTGCAAATATTGGTAACAAAATATTCTACTAACAAAGGAATATCTTCAATTCGCTTAGTTAAAGGATCTATGGAAATACTAAATACATTTAGTCTATGAAATAAGTCTTCTCTAAAACCTCCACTTTTAATTTCATTTTTAATATCTTTGCTCGTAGAAGAGAAAATTCTAACGTCAACTTTAATATCATGAGATCCATTTATTCTTTTAAATTTTTGATCTATAAGAATTCTCAAAATTTTTGATTGAGTATCTAGTGGTATCTCGGTAACTTCATCAATTAAAAGTATACCTCCAGATGCTTTTTCAAGTGCACCATATACTATTGAACCATCTTTTTTTTCTTCTCCCAATAATTCAATTTCATACTTTCCTGATTCTAGAACTGCTCCATTTAATATAATAAATGGTCCTGTATTTCTTTTGGATTTTTTATATATTTTTCTTGCAACAAGTTCTTTTCCTGATCCAGTAGGTCCTGAAATAAACACTCTACTTTCAGAGCTTGAAACTTTTTCAATTTGGTCTTTAATGGATATTATATTTTGACTTTTTCCAATTAAATCAAATGTATGAAATAATTTATTTTCTAAGTTATCTTTTTGAATCTTGAGATTTAAATTCTCAACAGCCCTTTTAATAAAATTCATTAATCTTTCTTTATCAAAAGGTTTTTGTATAAATTCAAATGCTCCAGATTTTAAAGATTTAATAGCCATATCTATATTTGCGTGGCCAGAAATAATTATAACTGGAATATTTGTATTTTTATTTTTAATATGATTTAAAAGTTCAATACCGTCATTATCTCCTTTGTCCAATTTAACGTCAATAATTGCAACGTCTGGTAATTTTTTATCTATTTCTGAAAGTGCTTGATTGTAATTTGCAGCAATTCTTGTTGAATAACCAGCTTCGATTATTAGATCATTTAGAATTTCTCTAATATCAGAATTATCATCAATTATTAAAATTTCAGCAGACATATTTATTTTTTATTTAATTGGTAAATTTATATTTATATTTGTTCCTATTTCATTTGAATTAAATTCAATATTTCCATTATGATCATTAATAATTTTATTTACTATTGACAATCCTAAACCAGAGCCTTT
>CACDEU010000039.1 GCA_902551895.1 uncultured Pelagibacteraceae bacterium
CCATCAAATCAAATTTAATACCAACTTCGTTTGCAATGGCTGGCAAATGCAAAGCTGCATTTGTTGATCCACCAGTTGCAGCAACAATAGTTGCAGCATTTTCTAAAGATTTTCTTGTTACAATGTCTCGAGGTCTAATATTTTTTGCTAACAAATTCATAACTGCTTTTCCACTTGCTAAAGCATATTTGTCTCTATTATTGAATGGTGCTGGAGTTCCAGCAGAATAAGGTAATGCAAGTCCAATTGCTTCTGATACACATGCCATTGTATTTGCAGTAAATTGACCACCACAAGCACCAGCTGTAGGACACGCTTTCAATTCTAATTTTCTTAGTGCATGTTGTGAAATTTTTCCAGAAGAATATTTTCCAACTCCTTCAAAAACATCTACAACTGTTATATCCTTACCGTTCAATCTTCCTGGAAGAATAGAGCCTCCATATATAAAAACACTTGGAACATTTAATCTTACCATTGCCATCATCAAACCTGGTAAAGATTTGTCACAACCAGCAACACCAACTAATGCATCATAACAATGTCCTCTAACTGTTAATTCAGTTGAATCTGCAATTACATCTCTTGAAATTAACGAAGATTTCATTCCTTCGTGACCCATTGCAATTCCGTCAGTTACTGTAATTGTACAAAATTCTCTTGGGGTACCACCTGCAGATTGTACACCCTTTTTAACTGAATGAGCTTGTCTCATTAAAGCAATATTACAAGGAGCTGCCTCATTCCAAGTTGAAACAACACCAACAAATGGTTTTGCAACATCTTTTTCGGTTAAGTTCATAGCATAATAGAATGATCTTTGAGGAGCTTTATCAGGTCCTAAAGAAGTATGTCTGCTAGGTAACTTTTTTTTATTAAATTTTTTCATTAAAGGCTTTCAATAGTTAAAGAAATTTTTTTAATATCATTCATCAAATTACTATAATTAGTTTTTTCTTGCTGAACAATATCTTTTGGTGCTCTCTGAACAAAGCCTTTATTGCTCAATCTTTGAGATATTTTATCCATTTCCTCTTGATATTTGTTTTGTCTTTTCAATAAGTTTTCTTTAATAGCGTTTAAATCAACATTTTCATCAAAATAAATTTTGAATAAGTCTCCTGATATAATTAAGGATGCAGCAGGTTTATTTTGATCCTTTTTAAAGAAATTATTAATTCTGCCTAATTTTTTAATAATAATTTCATTATTAATCATGAAATTTTGATTATTTTTTTTTATAGAATTAATCGATACATCGATAAATGAGCCAGGACTTACATTAAGTTCATTTTTAAAGGATCTAATCTCAGAAATAATATCAATTATCTGCTGAACTTGTTTATGATCACTATCTTTTTTAGATTTACCTGAGATCCAGTTTGATAACATTAAAAAATTCTTATTTTTATTATCAAATTTGTTTGTTAACCATATTTTCTCAGTAACGAATGGTATAAATGGATGTAGCATAATAAGTATTTGTCTGAATACAAAAGCAGAAACTTCTTTAACTTCATTTTTAGCTTTTAAATTGTCTGAAAAAAGAATTGTTTTTGATAATTCTAAGTACCAGTCACAATATTTATGCCATGCAAAATGATAGGCATTCTTAGCTGCTTCATCAAATCTATAATCTTCTATATTTTTCTTTATTAAATTGGATGTTTCTAAAAGCTCAAAATATATCCATTTATTGATGTTAACTTTTAAATTTGGAAGTTTTTTTGAATTTTTTAAATTACATTTGTTTTGTATTAAAAAATTATTAGCATTCCATAGTTTATTTAAAAAGTTCCTATAACCTTTAACCCTATCTTCAGAAAGCTTAACGTCAGTTCCTGGTGATGCCATAGATAATAAAGTAAATCTTAATGCATCAGCACTGTATTTTTGAATTAGATCAAGTGGATCTATTACATTTCCTTTTGACTTGGACATCTTTTGTCCCTTTTCATCACGAACTAAAGCATGTACATAAATATCTTTAAATGGTTCTTTATTTAAAAATTCCATGCCGAACATCATCATTCTAGCTACCCAAAAGAAAATTATATCAAATCCTGTTACAAGAACTGTTGTTGGATAAAACTTTTTTAAATATTCATTTTTGTTAGGCCAACCAAGTGTTGCAAAAGGCCAAAGTCCAGATGAAAACCATGTATCAAGCACATCATTGTCTCTTATAAGTTTAACATCTTTTTTATAATATTTTTTTGCTGATTTTTTTGCATCAGTTTCATTTAGTTCAACAAAAATTTTTTTATCTGGTCCATACCATGCTGGTATTTGGTGGCCCCACCATAATTGTCTAGAGATACACCATGGCTCAATATTATTCATCCATTGAAAATAAGTTTTTGACCAGTTCTCAGGAAAAAAATTTGTCTTTTTATTTTTAACTATTTTTTTTGCTTTAATTGATAATTTCTTTGCATCTGCAAACCATTGTTCTGTTAAAAAAGGTTCAATTATAGAATTTGATCTATCTCCATATGGAACTTTATTTTTAATATTTTCTTCCTTAACAAAATAATCTTTTTCCTTAAGCTCATTTAATATTTTTTTTCTAGCCTCAAATCTATCTAGACCAACGTATGGTGAAATTGCATTTTTATTAACTTTTCCATCTTCAGTAAAAATATTAATAATTTCTAATTTATTTCTTTTGCCAACATCATAATCATTGAAGTCATGTGCGGGTGTAATTTTTAATGCTCCTGTGCCTTGCTCTGGATCAGCATAATCGTCCTCGATGATTTTAACCTTTCTACCAACAATTGGAATTGTAACAATTTTATTAACATACTTTTTGTATCTATTGTCTTTAGGATTTACAGCAACAGCTGTATCCCCAAGCATAGTTTCAGGTCTAGTAGTTGCTATGGTTATGTATTCGCTTGTACCATCTATTGGGTATCTAATATAATAAATTTTAGAATTAACTTCCCTTTGGTCAACTTCTAAATCGGATATAGCAGTTTTTAAGACTGTGTCCCAATTAACTAATTTTTCAGCCTTATAAATTAATTTTTTTTTATGAAGATCTACAAAAACTTTAATAACTGCTTTTGATAGATTTTCATCCATTGTAAAAGCATTTCTCGACCAATCACACGAACAACCTAATTTTTTAAGCTGATTAATAATTATGTCACCATATTGATTTTTCCATTCCCACACTTTCTCAATAAACTTTTCTCTTCCTAAATCATTTTTTTTAATATTTTCAGAATTTAACTTTTTTTCGACTAATGCTTGAGTAGCTATTCCAGCATGATCTGTGCCAGGCTGCCATAAAGTTTCATAATTATTCATCCTATAATATCTTGTAAGCAAATCTTGTATTGAATTATTTAAAGCATGACCCATATGTAGGCTACCAGTAACATTTGGTGGTGGTATAACTATTGAGAATTTTTTTTTACTTTTTTTGGGTTTAAATAAATTATTCTTTTCCCAATACGAATAAATCAAATCCTCAACATCTGAATGTATATATTTATCTAAACTCATGATATTTTAAGTTTATAATTTAATAATATGAATTAACAATATTTTTAGTAATTTATTTAATAGACTAATTGTAAATATTTTATATACAAATACGATCATATTAATTTAAAATGAAATTAAATGGCCACGTGGCGGAATGGTTACGCAGAGGATTGCAAATCCTTGTATCCCAGTTCGATTCTGGGCGTGGCCTCCAAAATAAATCTTGTTTTAATTTTGAAAAAAAGTAAGTTGAAGTTTTTATATTCCTCGGTAGCTCAGTTGGTAGAGCAGTTGACTGTTAATCAATTGGTCGCAGGTTCGAGTCCTGCCCGAGGAGCCAAAAATTAAATTGCTTTTGAAATATTGCTCACAGTTACTTCTAATGATTTGTTAAATTTAATTTTTTGTTCATTAGTAAGTTCTGAATATAGTTTCATTAAAAAATTATAATTTACATTCATGTGACCTTCTTTGGACTTTTCAATATTAATTAAGTATTCTGAAAAATCTTCGAAAAAATAATTTATTGGAACTTTTAAATAGTTTGAAAGTTGCAATAATCTTATTGAACTTACTCCATTTGTTCCTTTTTCATATTTTTGAATTTGTTGAAATGTAACATTTATAGCTTTTGCTACTTTTGTTTGTGTTAAACCTAAAGCTAATCTTCTTAACTTTAACTTATTGCCTAAGTGTTTGTTGAAATTTTCTTCCATTAAGACCCCTCTTAAATAATTTTATTTCTGATATTCAACTAATTTTTTAAAGGTCCTGCAATAGGAAAATTTATTATTTTTTTGAAATAATTGAACTTATAGAATATCTGTCAAGGCAATAAATAACTATTTATTGATGTGATTTTCGATAAAGGTTATAATATTTGACTTAAAAACAGTTTAGTTCTCTCACTTTTTGGATTGGCAAAAAACTGCTTAGTTTCTGCTTTTTCAACTATAATTCCCTCGTCCATAAATATAACTTCGTCAGCTACTTCCTTAGCAAAGCCCATTTCATGAGTTACTACTATCATTGTCATTCCAGCCTTAGCCAAATTAACCATTGCATCTAGCACCTCTTTAATCATTTCTGGATCTAATGCAGATGTAGGTTCATCAAACAACATTATCTTTGGTTCCATACATAATGCTCTAGCAATTGCACATCTTTGTTGTTGTCCTCCTGATAACTGTCCAGGAAACTTTTGTGCTTGGTCTGCAATTTGAACTTGTTCTAATTGTTTCATTGCAAGTTGTTCAGCATCTTTCTTCGGCATTTTTTTAACCCATATTGGAGCTAAAGTGCAATTATCTAAAATAGATAAGTGTGGAAATAAATTAAATTGCTGAAATACCATTCCAACTTCTGCTCTTATTGCTTCGATATTTTTTGTATTTTCAGTTAACTCTGTTCCATCAACTATAATTGTACCTTTTTGATGTTCTTCTAATCTATTAATACATCTTATAAGAGTTGATTTTCCTGAGCCTGATGGTCCACAAACAACAATTTTTTTATTTTTTTCAACTGATAAATCAATATCCTTCAAAACCTGAAAATCTCCAAACCACTTATTCATACCTTGAATTTTAATTATTGGTTCAGACATTTATCTATCAGTTTTATATTTTATTTCTAAATTGTAGCTATATTTACTCATTGCATAGCAAATAATCCAGAAAATTATTGCAGCAAAAACATAACCTTCCATTGCATAACCCAACCATTTTGGATTAGTTTTTGCTAGATTTAGCATACCAACTATTTCTAATAGTCCCACAACAAATATTAATGGAGTATCTTTTACTAAAGCCAAAAAAGTATTAGCAATACCAGGAATTACAAGTTTTAAAGCTTGAGGTAAAATTACAAAAATATGCATTTTCCAATAACCCATGCCGAGTGATTTTGCTGCATCGTATTGTCCTCTTGGTAGAGCTTGTAATCCTCCTCTTATAACTTCAGCTACATATGCGGCTTCAAATAAAGAAATAGCAATAATTACTCTCACTAGTTTATCCATAAAAAAGTCTTCTGGAAGAAACATTGGAAACATTACAGATGACATGAATAATACAGTAATTAAAGGAACTCCTCGCCAAAATTCAATAAATCCTACAGAAATATATCTAACTGTTGGTAAATCAGATCTTCTACCTAATGCCAAAAACATTCCTACTGGAAAGCAAAAAATTAAGCAGAAAAATGAAACAATAAATGTTAGAGACAAACCTCCCCATGCACCAGTTTCAACCCACTCGAGACCAAACGCGCCTCCTGAAATTAAATAGTAAATTAATATGAATGCTATAATTGGATAAATTACAACATAGTATAAAGTCAAAAATTTCTTTATTTTTTCAGAAGGGATCATACCAACAAAAGCTAAAGCGATTAAAGCAATAAAAGAAATGTTTATTCTCCATTGAAGTTCATTGGGATACATTCCGTAAATAAATCTATTTAACCAAATTTTTATATACGTCCAACAAGCACCTGTGCCTGTACAAGCTTCTTTTGTATCTCCCGATATAGTTGCATCTATAATAAACCAACTAAGGAATGGTGGGATTGATTTTATAACCGCAAATATGATTAATAGTGTCAAAACTGCATTAAATGTATTTGTATTAATATTTTTATTTAATAAATCCAAATTTTTAATGCCAGAAAACTCTATTCTAATAAAATGCAAGCCCAATGTTCCTAAAATTAAAGGTAATAAGAAGCTGATAAAATTTGGTAAAAATGATGTAATATTAGTACTAAAAAAAGAACTTAAACTAACATCTAAAATAGCAATAGAAATCAAAAAAATACCTACATACAAATAAGTATTTAGATTTTCAATATCAGGTCTTAAAA
>CACDEU010000040.1 GCA_902551895.1 uncultured Pelagibacteraceae bacterium
AAAAAGTTTTAGTAAGCTTTAATACTTCTTCTTCTAGTCCATCAAAAAATTCTTCTTTTTCGAAAATTGGTAAACCTTTAATATTTAGCAAAGGTTTGCTACTTAACACTCCTTTATTTGAAATAATCAGAGTTAAATCAATAAATCCATTATTAGCTAAATTTTTTCTTTCTTTAATGAAAACCGAATCTTCTTCTATTGAAATTTCTCCATCAACACACAATCTACCACTTGGTGCTTTATCATAAACATGAGGTTTGTTTCCTGGATAAATTTTTACTATATCTCCATTTTCTACTTGAACAGGATATGGAATTTTCATTTCGTGGGCAAAATTAATTTGTTCTTTCATGTGTCTATGTTCTCCGTGTACTGGAATAAGGCAATTGGGTTTAATCCAATTATACATATCTTTTAAATCTTCTCTATTTGGATGACCGGAAACATGAACAAACTCGGTTTCTTCTGTAATAACATTTATACCATCTCTTAAAAGTTTGTTATGAACATTATAATGTTTTCTTACATTACCTGGTATTATTTTAGATGAGAATATAACTGTATCATTCTTTTCAATAAATACATCTGGGTGAGTAAAATTTGAAATTCTATTTAATGCGCCCATAGGCTCTCCTTGGCTACCGGTACAAAGATAAACAATTTTATCTCGTGCTAACTTTTTTGCATTTCTTGGATCTAGAGGTTCAATAACATTTTGTAGATAGCCACATTGTCTAGCAGCTTTGTATATTCTTTGCATCGATCTACCAACTAACGATATATGTCTACCTATTTTCTCTGCGCAGAAAAATACTGTTTCCATTCTTGCAACATTAGAAGCAAAAGAAGTCACTAAAATTTTTTTGTTTTGCCGCGACATAACTTTAAGCATGTTTTTTCTCACGTCAGCCTCTGAACCAGCTCTTCCTATACTAAAAACATTTGTTGAGTCACATATCATAGCTAAAACACCGCTATCACCAATTTTTTTTAGTTTCTCTTGATTGATGTTTTTACCTACCAAAGGATTAGGGTCAACTTTCCAGTCTCCGGTATGAAAAATTGTTCCAGCTGGAGTATCAATTTTTAACCCATTCGGTTCAATTATCGAATGAGTTAAAGTAATAAACTCTATTTTAAATGGATTAAGATCAACTGTTCCATTTAGTTTAACAATTTTTAAATTAGGAATAATATCAATTTTTTTTTCTTTAAATTTTTCAGTAACAAGAGCAGCAGTAAATGGTGTTGCGTAAATTTTACATTTTAGTTTTTTCCAAACATAAGTTATAGCTCCAATATGGTCCTCGTGAGCATGAGTTAAAACAATACCTAATAAATTATCTTTTTTATCAACAATAAAACCTGGGTCAGCATATATTAAATCTATACCTGGAAGAGCATCATCTGCGAAAGTAACACCAACATCAACAATAATCCATTTTTGTGAACCAGGTTTTCCGTATGCATATAGATTCATATTCATACCTATTTCACCGGATCCTCCAAGTGGACAAAATATTAATTCATCTTTCATAATAATTTAGTAATTTTTAAAAGCCCTTTTATAGTTATATCTTTATCTATATGAGCTTTTTGCTTAATAGATTTAATAAATAAATGAGAATAACCACCTGTTAAAATTAATTTATATTTTTTTTTAGTATGTTTAGAAATTTTATCAATTATATTTTCTACTAAACCTATATAACCCCAATAAAAACCAGATCTTACAGCAGAAACAGTATTTTTTCCTAAAACATTTTTAACTTTTTTTAATTTTAACGATGGGATGAGTGAAGCCTTTGACACTAGTGTATTAAGAGAAAGCAGCACTCCTGGTGCAATTATGCCTCCTAAATAATTATTTTTAATTATAACATCAAATGTAGTAGCTGTACCAAAGTCAATGATAATATAGTTATTTTTATTGTCATTAATTCCAATTGCATTACAAAGCCTATCTGATCCTATTTGTTTTCTATTAACTGATATTTTGATTAATTTATTTATATTAAGTTCTTTTATTTCAAAAACTTTTAATCTAAAGTTTTTTAATAAAAAAAATTTTATTAGTTTAAATAACTTCGGAACGACACTGCTAAAAATAACTTTTTTTATAAAAGCTTTATTTTTAAAAATATAAGACAAGTTCTTTTTAAGATATTGCTTATTTATTGAATTAGATTTTAAAATTATTTTTTTTATAATTTTTTTTTGTTTGGAATATACACAAATTTTTGTTTCGGTATTTCCTATATCTCCAATAACGTACATTTTATATTCTTAATCAATTCAATTATTTATGCAAATAGTTTTAAATTTTTAATATAGTTTTTTTCTATATTTTTAATTAGATCATACTTTTTTACTTTAAAGCCAGTTTCTTTGAAAATATTAGTGGTTGGGTAGTTTTTAATTTCTGGGCTTTTGATTAAATTAATTCCAATTCCAACAACTATAAATTTTGATCTATTATTAAATTTAATCTCCTGAAGTATTCCGCATATTTTTTTTTTATTAATCAGTAGGTCGTTTGGTGGTTTAATAGAAATTGTTTTTTTAATGTATTTAAATAGTGTTTTTTTTATTATTTTACAGTTCAGAATAGTAATTTTTTTTATATTGATATTTTCTTTTATTTTAAAAAAAATAGTAATAAATAAATTTCCCTTGAATGATAACCATTTTTTTCCATGTTGGCCTCTACCTTTTTTTTGATAATCTGCAATAATTATACCTTTTGTAATTCCAGTTTTTATTTTTTTTATTGCCAAATCATTTGTGCTATTAACTTTTTTGTAAAAAAATTTTTTAAAAATCATTAAATAATGTTAATTTTTTCTATTATTTCAATTAATGGACTAGGATAGATGAAATAAAAAAGAATAAATATTGTTGAAACAGTTAATGATATTTTCAATCCAATATTATGATTTTTTTCGAATTTTTCTTTTTCTGTATCAAAATAAATTACCTTTATTATTCTTAAATAATAAAATGCTGCTATAACAGTTGAAAGTAAACCAATTATAGCTAATGAATACATAGATTGTTCAATTACAGCAGTAAAAATATAAAATTTAGCAAAAAAACCGACTAGTGGAGGTATGCCTGCTAAAGAAAATAATACAATCAAAAATGAAAATGATAATATTGGATGATTTTTAGATAAGCCTGATAAATCTTCAATATTTTCAAAATATTTTTCATCTCTTCTTAGCATAAAAAGACAAGCAAAAAATGCTAAATTCATAAACAAGTAAATTGAAATATAAGTTATTGAGCTTTGTATTCCTTGATTAGTCCCGGTTGATATGCCTGCTAAAGCATAACCCATATGACCTATAGAACTGTATGCAATTAGTCTTTTAAGATTTTTTTGACCAATTGCAGCGATAGATCCAAACAACATGGAAGCTATTGAAAGAAAAACAATTATAATTTGCCATTGGTCTATAATATTGAAAAACGGAACATATAAAATTCTTATAAATACAGTTAATGCTGCTATTTTTGGTAATATTGCAAAAAAAATTGTTACTGAAGTTGGCGACCCCTCATAAACATCAGGTGCCCACATATGAAATGGAACAGCTGATATTTTAAATGCTAAACCAGTTATTATAAAAATAATTCCAAAAGTTAGTCCATAACTATCTTTATTTACATTTTCTGCAATTAAATGAAAATTTGTTGAACCCGAAAAACCATAAATTAATGAACATCCATAAAGAAGAAGACCGGATGATAGTGCACTTAAAACAAAATATTTTAATCCAGACTCTGAAGATAAAATATTGTCTCTATTAAATGACGCCAACACATATAATGCTAGAGACTGCAATTCCAATCCAATATAAAACAATATTAAATCATTAGAGCTAATCATTACCATCATTCCTGTTATTGATGATAAAACTAAGATTGGATATTCAATTTTATTTATCTTTACAATTTGTATATATTTACTAGATGAAAGTAACACAAAAATTCCAGACAAAATTAATAAAATTTTCATAAAAGATGACAAATAATCAATTTTGTAACTATTATTAAATAATTCTATATTTGCATCTATTGGAAAATTTAAAATTAGAGCTAAACAAACAAATAAAGATAAAATACTTAAATTATAAATTAAATATGAACTATTTTTTTTAAATACACCTATAATTAGCAAAATCATAATTGCTAAACAAATAAATATTTCTGAATAAATAAAATTTAAATTAATCATTTATTTTTCTATTAAATTTGAATTTAAATTAAGATTGTACATTTTAATTAAATTTTCTGTAGAAATTTCTGTTGTATTCAATAATGGCTCAGGATAAAAGCCAAAAAAAATAATAGGTAAAGCAAGAGAAGAAAGAATAAAAATTTCTGATTTATTTAAATCAACCATTTTTTTTATTTCATTTTTCTGAATTTCTCCAAATACAACTCTTTTATAAAGCCAAAGCATGTAAGCTGCAGATAAAATTACTCCTATACTTGCTATGGCTGCTACTAAAAAACTTTTTTTAAATGCTCCAATCAGAATCAAAAATTCTCCTATAAATCCGCTTGTTCCTGGAAGACCTACTGCACCAAGAGTAAATACCATTAAAACAATAGCGTATTTAGGCATTACAGAAACAAGTCCACCATAATTTGCAATTAGTCTTGTGTGCATTCTCTCATAAATTACACCAACTGATAAGAAAAGTGCCGCCGAAACTAAACCATGGCTAATCATTTGAAATATGCTCCCTTCTAATCCTTGTTGTGTAAATGTAAATATTCCTAAAGTTACAAATCCCATATGTGCTACAGAGGAATAGGCAATCAATTTTTTCATATCTTCTTGCATTAATGCAACTAGTGAGGTGTAAATAATTGCGATTAAACTTAGAGTATAGATTAAAGGAATAAAATATTCAGAAGCTACAGGAAAAAGACCGACGGAAAATCTTATAAATCCATATCCAGCCATTTTTAATAAAATTGCAGCTAATAAGACTGATCCAGCAGTTGGCGCTTCAACGTGAGCATCTGGTAGCCAAGTATGAACAGGCCACATTGGAGTTTTAACGGCAAAGGAACTAAAAAAAGCTAACCATAATAGATATTGATACTTCTCATCAATTCCTAGACTGTATAAATAAGTAATATCTGTTGTTCCTGTAATCCAGTATATTGAAATAATTGCAACAAGCATTAGAACAGACCCCAGAAGTGTATAAAGAAAAAATTTAAAAGCTGAATAAACTCTTCTTTCACCACCCCAAATACCAATTATTAAAAACATTGGAATTAGACCACCTTCAAAAAAAAGATAAAATATAACTAAGTCTAATGAACAAAAAACACCAATCATTAAAGATTCCATAACAAGAATGGCTACTAGAAAATCTTTTAATCTGTATTTAATCGTACTATTTACTGAAACAACACATAATGGTGTGATGAAAGTTGTTAGTATAATAAATAAAACTGAAATACCATCTATGCCTACTTTATAGTTTATAAAACCTTTAATCCATGATTGTTCTTCTAAAAATTGAAACTCTGCAGTAGATGGATCAAATAAGTACCAAAGATATAAAGATAAAATAAAATTAGCAAATGAAACAAAGATTGCTAGGTATTTGATTGTTAGATGGGTATTTGATTTAGATTTTGAAAAAAATATAAATATAGCGCCTAATA
>CACDEU010000041.1 GCA_902551895.1 uncultured Pelagibacteraceae bacterium
CTAATGGATCAGCCCATCTATAAATTGGTGAAACACCTAAACATGATGATATAAATTTTAATAACTCATCTGTTTCATAAAGATATTTCATTTCAGAATTTTTAGGAAAACAATCTGAGTTTAAATAACCATTATATCTATTCATAAAAGTTCTTTTTGGATGATCTTTTGGTAAATTTATGTCATCCTCGGCATATAAATAAGGATTTATACTTTCTTTAGACATATAAACTTCATCAAGTTGTTTTTCCAACTCAGAATTCATTATTTTTAATGATTTAGGTAAAATAAAATTTGATATAGTAGAACAACTAAATTGATCTAACTCATCTTTACATCTTTTAATTAAATTTTTAATTATCGGAGAATTTAAGTCGTAAATAGGATATTTTTCTAAATCTACTATAGACTTAAGTCTTTCGTTCACTTTAGATCTCCGTCCTCACGCATTTTTGCTCTAATTTTTGTTGCTGAAATTTTTTGTATTTCTTCTGGCATTACTATTTCTTCGATTTTGTAACCAACTCCTCTCCCATAACAAATATTAGTAATATTAGGTACCAAAATAACTTTAAATCTGCCTTCGTATTTTGGATTTAATTTTTCTTCAATTTTTTTCTTAACAGTTTCAAAATCAAAAGGATTGTCATCAACTCCTTGAACATCTCTAATTTGTATACAAACCTGACCGGTTTTTTTTATAATTTCTTCAAATAAAGCATAATGGCCATCATGAAATGGTTGCCATCTTCCTAACATTTGAGCAGTTGGTTTTTTATTATCCCATTCGTAAGACATTAATTTAAATCCTCCAATATTTTTGGTGCCCATAGTTTAGCATCTTGTGTTGTAACATGAAAATTAAATTTTTCAGGTTTTACAAACATTTGATTTGTATCTTCAAACCTTCCTTCTTTAATAGTATCTACCCAAATAATATAATCTGATGGGAATAATTTTCTTGCCTCTGGTGTTGGACAAATAAAATCAGCGATAACATTTTTACCTTCTCTTTTTATTTTTAGAGCAGCTTCAGACATCCTTTTTGCTTGTCTTTTTCTTCCTTCTTCCGAAAAATCCCAATCATTTGCAGCTTTTCTGATTTCATCAGCGTTCAGTCTTTTACATTTAATTAATTTTCCCAACTCATTAGCTAAAGTTGTTTTACCTGCACCGGGTAATCCCATAACTAAAATTATTTTCATATTAAAAAATTTTTCTAAATAATTAATTATATCCTTATTTTGTTTTCATTTAATTTATTTTTGAATTAATAAAACTTAAAATTGTTGAATTATGATATTCAAAACAGTCTGCTCTATCAATGTCATGAAAATCTTTTATTGCGTTGTCCCAAACTTTACAGCTTTTTCCGTTCACTTTATTATCTTCTGAAACTACTATTCTTTCAACTCCTGGGGCTTCCTCTACCCAGTCTGAAAGTAATCCACCAAAAGGATCTTTTGGATGTGTAAAAACTAAAACTGGTAAATTTTTACTTTTAATGATTTCGTCAATTTGCATTTGCCTCATATCAGCTGGTCCTTGACCATCTTTTTTTTTAAATTTTTTTAATGCTTCTTCAACACCAACTTTTTTTACTTTATAATTTTTAGTTAAACGTCCATAACATTCAGGAACAAATGATATTCCACCAGCTACAATATTTGGATGCCTTGCCAATAACATCATTGTCATCCATCCTCCACATGATCTTCCTGTTATAAATATTTGATTTTTTTTGAAGCCCTGGCTGGTAAAATTATCAATTAGTTTTAAATTTGCATCTAATCTTTTTTCAAGTTTTGGTTTACCTTTGTAAGGGGTTTTAAATTTTTTTTTATTCCATAGTCTTTTGTAATCATCTCCCTTAAGTTTACCGGTACAAAATATATAAACTAATATTTCTTTATCCTTTACTTTTTGTCCAACTAAGGATGCCATATTTTTCATACCGCCTTTCAAAACACAATCATTAGATGGACCGTCATGACTACTTTGTCCATGGTTATAAATTAATAAAATTTTATTTTCTGGATTGCTTATTTTTTGTTCTTTGGAATAACTAACATTATTGCTCAAAAAACCATCCTTGGTCATTTTGTCAGCATGAACATTTGTTAAAAATAATAAACTAGCTAAGAGTATAAATATTTTTTTCATTTACTTAAAACTCTTCCTGCTATTGTTTTTAGTTTATCTTTTGTTTTTTGAGTTCTTTTTTCAGGCGCAGTGATTATTGCAACATCCAAACAATTATTTGCAGGATCTTTTTGATCGATATGCTTTTCAAAATTTTCTATTAAATTTTTAATCATACTTTTTGCTTTTTGTGCATTACCTAAAAGTACTTTTATTACTTGTTGAACATCTACACTTTCATGATCTGGGTGCCAGCAATCAAAATCTGTAACCATTGATACTGAGGCATATCTAATTTCAGCTTCTCTTGCTAATTTAGCTTCTGGCATATTAGTCATTCCAATCACATCTGCCTTCCATGATCTATATAAATTAGATTCTGCAAGCGTTGAAAATTGAGGTCCTTCCATTACAACATACGTTCCACCCCTTTGATATTCTATATTTTCTTTTTTAATCGCTTCTTCACAAGCATTCATTAAGCCATTAGATGTTGGATGGGCCATAGATACATGAGCTACTATTTCATCATCAAAAAAAGTTTTACTTCTTGCAAATGTTCTATCTATAAATTGATCAACTATTACAAACTTTCCTGGTGGTAAATCTTCTTTTAATGAACCAACTGCTGATACTGAAACAATATCGGTAACACCTAATTGTTTTAAAGAGTCAATATTGGCTCTAAAATTTATACTTGAAGGATTAATAAAATGCCCTCTTCCATGTCGAGGCAAAAAATAAACTTCTTTATCATTGTAATTTGTTTTTAAGATTTGATCAGAAGGCTTGCCCCATGGTGTATTTAGATCTAACAGTTCTCTTTCTTTAAATTCTTCAACATCATATAGTCCACTACCACCAATTATAGCCAATTTATTGTTTGCCATATCAAAAAAATAATTTATTTATTTATATATCGTAATTTATTATGGAATTAAAAGATTATATTAGGTCAATCAAAGATTATCCAAAAAAGGGAATTCTTTTTAGGGACATTACAACATTAATTAAAAACGAAAAAGCCTTTAAAGAATGTATTGACCAAATAGTTGGGAAAACTAAAAATTTTAAAATAGATAAAATAGCAGCTATTGAATCAAGAGGTTTTGTTTTTGCATCTGCTGTGTCTTATATACTTAATAAACCCTTCATACTCTTACGAAAAAAAAATAAACTACCGGCTGAGACTCATTCAGTAGATTTTGAATTGGAATATGGAACTGCTACTATAGAAGTTCATAAAGATTCAATTAAAGAAAATGATTCAGTTTTAATTATTGATGATTTAATAGCAACCGGAGGTACCGCTGAAGCTGCGGCTAAACTTGTGGAGATTTCTAAAGGCTCAGTTTCCGGGTTTATTTTTGTTATTAATCTTTTTGATTTAGGTGGTTGTGATAAACTAATTAAATCAGGATATAAAATAGAAAATTTAATTGAATTTCCAGGACACTAATTATTAATTCTAAATAAAGACTTTTTACCCATCATCGAATTTAATAATCCTAAAAAACGATAAAAATAATTTGTTCTTTTTTTTTTATTAAAAATTAAAGTAAAAAAAATAAATTTTAAGAAAGATCTTATTAATTTTCCAAAAGAAACTTTTAAAGCTTTAAAGTAACCTTCGTTTTTTTTATGGTAGTAAAAATATGACCACATGTAATGCCAATTCCTAAGTTTAATAAGATCATTTTCGTTAGTAAAATCTGTTGAACTTTTAAAACCAAAATGATTAACTATTAATTTTGAAGAAGAATAAACATTTTCTCCATTTTTTTTTAAAAATTTACATAGATCAAACTCTTCAAAGAAAAGAAAAAAATTTTCATCAAATATAAATTTACTTTTAAATTTTTTTAAATTTAAAAGCATTGAACATCCTACGACCCAATCAACTTTTGAAAGATTTAAATTTTGTATATACTCAGCATCTTTTAAACTTAAATCGCTATCAAAAAAACCTGCGGGTGCATAAAGTTCATTATCTATGTATTGTGATCCAATAATGCTAAAATCTAATTCATCATTTAGGTAATTTTTTAAATTTTGAAAATAATTTTTTTCACAAATAATGTCGGGATTTAATATTAAAGCATATTTTGTATCGACTTTTTGTAAACCATAGTTATTTCCTCCGCCATAGCCAATGTTTTCACCGCTACAAAATATTGACACATTTTTATATTTATTTGAGATCTGATCTTCGTTTATAAATTTTGATGAATTTTCGACTATAATAATTTTTACACTTGGATCTATTGAGGATAAACATTTTTCTAATATGTTTAAGTTAGTTTTATATGTAACAACGACAACGCTTAAATCAGAAAAATTATTACTCATAAAAAATGATAGATAGTTAAATATATACTTTTTTTTTTATTAATGTAAAAATTTTATATGAACAAAATAGTAGTTACTGGTGGTCTGGGTTTTATAGGTAGTAATTTAATTGATTTATTAATTAAAAATGGCTTTTCAGTAATAAATATTGATAAAGTAAGTTATGCATCAAATTTTTATAACACCTTGGGTTTCAAAAATAGTAAAAATTATAAGTTTTTGAAAATAAATATTAATAATAAAAAGAAACTTATAAAAATTTTTAAAAAATATAAACCTCTAGGTATATTCAATTTAGCAGCTGAAACTCATGTAGACCGTTCTATAGATTCTCCTGAACAATTCATCAGTAGTAATATTTTAGGAACTTTTAATCTTTTAGAAGCATTTAGACAATTTTCAAAAAAAAATAAAAAATCTAAGTTAATTCATATTTCTACGGATGAAGTTTATGGTGATATTTTAAAAGGAAGAACAAAAGAAAAATATCCTTTCAATCCAAGCTCTCCTTACGCAGCTAGCAAAGCATCGTCGGATCATATTGTTTTTTCTTATATCAAAACCTTTGGGATAAAGGCAATAATTACAAATTGTTCAAATAACTATGGACCTAGACAACATCCAGAAAAACTAATTCCAAAAATGATTTACAATATAATAAATAATAGACCACTTCCGGTTTATGGAGATGGAAAAAATTCTAGAGAATGGATCTATGTTAAAGATCACTGTGAAGCGTTAATAAAAATTTTTAAATCTGGAAAAATTGGAGAAACCTACAATATAGGGTCTAATAAAAATTTAAATAATATAGAAATATGTAAAAATTTATTAAAAATATCAAAAAAAAATATAAAAATTGGAAAAAAAGTTAAAATAAAATTTATAAAGGATAGACCGGGACATGATAAAAGATATGCACTTGATAGTTCAAAATTAATAAAAAAATTAAAATGGAAACCAAAAACAAATTTTTTAGATGGAATTAATGATACATTTAAG
>CACDEU010000042.1 GCA_902551895.1 uncultured Pelagibacteraceae bacterium
AATTAATTATTAAAATAGATAAAAAATATTATAGGCCACTAGAAATTGACTTTTTAAAAGGAGATCCTAGAAAAGCATTTAAAAAATTAAAATATAAATTAAAAAACTCTCTTCAAGATTTAGTTAAAGATATGATGGACTCAGATATTCTTGATGCTAAAAAAAATTCTTAATTTTTTAGAAATTTAAATGAAGAAAAAAGATACAATATTTATTGCTGGCCATAAAGGTCTTGTTGGTAGTTCAGTTTTATCATTTTTAAAAAGAAGAGGATTTAAAAAAATAATTACTGTAGATAGAAAAAAATTAGATCTTAGAGATTATAAAAAGGTAGAAAAATTTTTCAGAAAAAAAAAAATTGACTTTATGGTAATGGCTGCGGCTAAAGCAGGAGGTATAATTGCAAATAGCACAAATCAGATGAATTTTTTTTTAGAAAATATAGAGATTCAAAACTCTTTATTAAAACTTGCTTTAAAAAAAAAAATTAAAAGAACTATATATCTTGGCACATCTTGCATTTATCCAAAATACTCAAAAACCCCAATAGTCGAAGATAGTTTGCTAACTGGAAAATTGGAAAAAACAAACCAATGTTATGCGATTGCAAAGATTGCTGGTATTAAATTGTCTGAAACGCTTTATGAGGACCACAATATAGATATTGTATGTTTAATGCCCACAAATGTATATGGATTTAATGATAATTTTGATAAAATTAATGGTCACGTTATTCCAGCAATGATATCAAAATTTATAGAGGCAAAAAAAAATAAATCAAAATTTATTAAACTTTTAGGAACAGGTAAGCCAATAAGAGAATTTATATATTCAGATGATTTGGCAGAAGCAGTTATTAAATGTTTAAGCGTTCCAAGTAGTAAACTTAGAAAAAAATTTAAATCCAAACTTCCCATGATAAACGTAGGTACTGGAGAGACTATTTCAATATTAAAACTATCTAAATTAATTGCTAAATTTACAAATTTTCAAGGAAAAATAATATTTGATAAAAACTTTCCTGACGGAACATATAAAAAAAATCTTAATTCAAAAAATATATTTAATTTAGGATGGAGACCTAAAACAAAACTTCACGAAGGATTAAAAAAAGTAATTAAAACTAGATTTTATTAAATGGATTTACAGAATTTAGTTATTTCCCTTGGTCTGTTTTTCTGTATTTATTTTATTTTTAAAAAACTGAACTTATTAGTAGATAATACGAGTTTTTCTGAACATAAAAAAATAGGAACCTCCAACAATTCACCCATAATAATTGGAGGAATATATATAGCTATTATTATATCAATATTTCTACCAAATGATTATTTATTTATAAAAATTATAAGTATTTTAATTTTAACTTTAGGCTTGTTGTCTGATAGAAATCTTTTACCAAATCCAAGAATTAGATTAGTTCTTCAAATAATAATATTACTTTTTTTAATTAATTTTGAAAATTTAAATATTAATACTTTAAGTAATGATTTTATTGATAACTTATTAAAAAATAATTATTTTAATATTATTCTAACATTATTTTGTTTTGCTACACTTTTAAATGGAAGTAATTTTCTTGATGGATTAAATGGTTTGTTATCTGGATATTATATTCTTGTATTACTGTCTCTAATTTTTATAGATTTCAATTCGAGTAATATTGAAGTTTTAGATTTAAAACTTATAAAAATTTTGCTTTTTTCACTATTAATTTTTTATATATTTAATATTTTTGGAATTGTATACTTAGGTGATGGGGGGTCTTATTTAATTTCATTGTTAGTAGGACTTGTACTTATTAAAGTAAATCAAAACAATATTTTTATCTCACCATTTTATGTAGCAACGATGCTATGGTATCCTGCATTTGAAAATTTATTTTCACTTATCAGGCGAGCATCTAAAAAATTAAATGTATCATATGCTGATAAATTACATTTACATCAATTAATCTTTAGATATTTAAAAGCTAAAAAAATATTCAATAAAAAATTATTAAATCCAATAACAGCATTAATTATATTATTGTTTAATTTACCTTCTTTTATACTTTCAAGCTTAGTATTTTCTCACACTAAATCTCTTATTTTCTTATTGTTGATAAATATAACAATTTATCTATTAGCTTATTACTTTCTTTCTAAAAATTTTAAATTTAAAAAATAAAGTTAATATTTCTATTGCAATTAAAAAACCATCCTTAAATGCATTTACCTTTTTTTTCCCTGCAATTCTTTTTTTTTCTTTAGATGGTATTGATTCATATGTCATATTTGCAAGATGCATTTTGATGGGAAGTTCAACACAGAATCTAAAATCATTTGAGGTCATATTTAGTTTTTTAAAAAAATCAGTTTTACCCATTAAATATGTGTACAAAATATCTGAAATATTTAGTGAAAAAAGAATATTTCCCAACTTAGAAAAAATTTTATTTCCAATTAATGTTATTATTGTGTCATCCTCACTACCGCCACCATGCTCATATCTAGATGTATAAACAAAATCTTTAGACTGAATTATTTTATACATTTTATGTAAATCATTAACTTCAAAAGACCCATCGGCATTAAAAATACAAAAATATTTTGTTTCACAAGCATTAATCCCTTCAATAAGTGAGTTGCCATATCCATTGCCTTTTTGAATATGAGTTTTTACATCTAATGTCTTGATCGCATTTATTGTCTCATAATCATCTTGTTGAACTGATACAAGAATCTTACTATTAAATTTCTTTAAACTTTCGATTACAATAGGAAGAGACTCTTTTTCTTTTTTTGCTGGTATAACTAATGTTAGATCATTCATTTATCAATTTTATAAATTCCTCTTGTAAAATAACTCTTTTAACTACATTTCTCGATATCAAACTATTAAATTCTTTATGTGCAAAAATTGAGGATAATGAGCTATTTTCTTTGTTTGTTATTCTTGCACCATGATCTGACAAAATAAAAATTTCTAAATTATCTAGATCATTTATATCCAACAAAAACTTACTTAATAATATTACAACACATTTTCTTTCTAAATTATGTTGTTTTATATGATTTTCATTTGAGTAAAAGTTGTTTAAATTACTAAGTTTGACATCGTAATTACAATTTACATCAAAACCATACGGTCTGTGGGGCACAAGTATATGAGCAAAATTTAAATCATATTTTTTGCTATTTATGTTATTTGAGAGCATTTTTAAAATCTCTTTAATAAATACTTTTTCCCCTTCTGGCTCTGAAATAGAAACAATTAAGTCAAATTGTTTTAAGAATCTCCAAGTAAGTTTTGCAAAAATAGATCCATTTAAATTCCAAATTGATATATATTTTGATAATAAATCTATTTCACCATCGATTAATTTTAAATCATACGGATTATATTGATAACACTTATTAATATTTTTATTATTGCAATAATTTATATGTATATTTTGTATAACAGAAATTGAACTAAACCTACTAAATAACTCATTTTTATCCATATTGTATTCATTGAAATAGTTTTTTGATTTTGATGTAAGCATATTTCTTTTGCTTATATTTTTCCCTTCGAAGTTTATAAGACTTGAAATCGAATTTACTGAATTTTCTGAATTTGAAAATACATTGGAGTAATATACAAAATTATTTTTTTCAAAAAAGTTTGAAATTATTTTATTAAATTCTTTTCCATCAGTTGTCTGACTAGATAATGAGTTCATACCTGACATTTCATCTAGAATAAGAACTAGCTTTGACCGCTCGAATTTTTCTTTAGTTTTTTGTTCATAAGCTGGTATATTTTGATAATTTTTAGCATTATCCAACAAATTAAAAATAAATATTACTGATAGTGTGGCTAAAAATATTTTATTTATCTTGTCCTGAGAAGTATTTAATAAAATCAAATAAAGGATTAAAATAATCCCTATAATTAAAAAAATTGCTGACCAATATATAACTGTAAAATATTTTAATAATAAAATAGAATTTGGTTGAATTATTCCATTGTACAAACCTAAATGATTATCTATTCCATAGGTTAAAATAATACTCATGTAAATCAGATTTAATTGTTTTGAATTTTTTTTATCTAAAAAATTCAAAAATTTTGAATTTAAATAAGTTAAAGTTAGTAATAAAATTAGTGGAATAGCAACTTCTTTAACATAAAAATTTGATCTAAATACAAAAACAGGGAAAGCTGATATAAAAAATATTATATTTTTGATTAGCATTAATTAATGGAAGCTTAATTTATTCATTTATATTTTTTTTTTTATTTTGATCTTCTGCATTTTTTTTTTTATTAAATAATTTTGATATTATTGATTTAAATTTTGTCCAATAAATAGATACCGTTGTTACACCTGCGGCCAATATACCTAGCAAAGCTTGAATTATAATACTCCCTGTGCCCGGGTCTAAATATGCATAAGCATTAGAATTAATTAATAAAATTGAGATAGCACATAAAATAATTTTTGCAGTTCTAGTAGTCATAAATCTGTAATAACCTTAAAGCAATATTATGTAAATAAGAATTTAAACTATGTGATTTCTCACTAAAAGATTTAAAAATAAGTATGATAAAAAATAAAAATATAAAAAATATATAAATTTTAAATTAAAAAAAATTTTATTCAAATTCATATTAAACAATAAAATTAATAGAATATATAATGTAGGACTATAATTGGATTGCCAAACTGTATTTTGGGGATTTGATAAAATTAATAAAATGAATAAACCAAAATTTTTAACATCTACAAATGAAATTGTTATAATAATTAAGAAACCTAATAAACTGCAAATAAAAAATAAGTAATTATTTTCTAATAAACGTTGGGATAAATTATAAAAAAAACCTCCTCCTGATTTAGTCAAATTATATGTATCAGAGTAATTAAAAAAATAAGTTAAAAAGAAGAAAAGTAATATTGACAATGCAATAATTGTATATTCTTTTGAATTATATTTTCTTAAAAAAACATCTTTTATAAAGTAAACAAAAGGTAATATGTAAAATAATATTAAAGTGTTTAGAATATGAAATTTATTTGAAAAGTGTTTTATACTTAAAAAATTGTCTCCTATATCCCATTTATTATCATTATAAATAAAATTAATATCTAAAACAAAAATATAAATAAAAAAAGGTGCAGAGAGTATAATATTTAGCAATATTATAAAAAAAACTTTCTTACTAAAATTAAATTTGATTAAAAATTCATAAAAAAAATAAAAAACAAACATTCCAAAATTTGGACTAAAGTAACTTGATAAAGCTAAGAATATACAATTCATTAAAGCATATCGAAAATTATCTTTTTTGGAATATTTAAACTTAAGAAAATAATATATTGAAATCGTAAATAATGTTGCACCCATCATA
>CACDEU010000043.1 GCA_902551895.1 uncultured Pelagibacteraceae bacterium
CAATGGAAAACTTTATACATTTCATCTGGCATTGCAGATTTAATAACCTCATCCTCTGCTAATCTATCTAAAGCTTCACCTAAACTTAATGGAAGTTTTTTTACATCTTTACCAGCTTTTTTAGCTTCATACATACTTCTTGACTCAGGCTTTGATGGTACTAGTTTTTCTGAAATACCGTGGTCACAAGCTTTCAACAAAGCTGCACCTAACAAATATGGATTATGCATAGAGTCAACAGATCTATACTCAAATCTTCCTGGAGCAGAAACTCTTAATCCACAAGTCCTATTTTGATATCCCCAATCGGCATAAACTGGAGCCCAGAAACCTTGATCCCAAAGCCTTCTGTAAGAATTAACTGTTGAAGATCCTAAAGCAGTTAAAGCTGGCAAATGTTCCATTATTCCAGCAATGGATTGTAAACCAATTTTACCTGGTAATTGCATATCTTTAGTATCTGGCATAAAAGTATTTGTGCCTCCCTCTACATAACCAAAAACTTCCTCTACACCAGGTAATCTTTTATTACCTAATTTGTTTGTTACAACTTTTCCGCCTTTCCATAACGACATATTAGTATGGCAACCACTTGCAGATACACCCATAAACGGTTTTGTCATAAAGCATGCTATTAAATTATGTTCTCTTGCTACTTGAGCACAAATTTGTCTGTAAGTAGAAAGTCTATCGGCGTTTCTTAAAACATTATCGTATGTCCAGTTCAATTCTAATTGTCCAGGAGCATCTTCATGGTCACCTTGAATCATATCTAAACCCATGGCTGAAGCGTATTCAATGACTTTCATAAATACAGGTCTCAATGACTCAAATTGATCAATGTGATAACAGTATGGTTTAGAAAATCCTGCTCCAGTAGGTGTTCCATCAGGATTTTTTGTTAGCCACATCATTTCTGGCTCTGTTCCAACTCTTAATTCTAACCCATGTTTTTTCTGAAATTCATCCATAAAAATTTTTAAGTTACCTCTGCAATCAGAAGTTAAATGACCACCGGGATTTTGTCTTTCTTCTCTATTTCTAAAACATGTAACAAAAACTCTTCCAATTCTTTTATCCCAAGGTAATTGACAGAAAGTTTCAGGGTCAGGTATACCAACAAGCTCCATAGCTTCAGGGCCGTAACCGATATAATTTTTGTGTCTGTCTACAAACAAGTTAGCAGTGGATCCATAAACTAATTGAAAACCTTTTTCTGCAGTTCTTTCCCAATGATCTGCTGGAATTCCTTTACCAACAACACGTCCTGTTACAGAAATGAATTGATAATAAATATAAGTTATTCCTAACTCATTAATTTTTTCTCTAACTCTTTTTACAAGCTTAGCTCTACCGGGTTGATTTACGTGTTTTTCTAGGTCAGTCATTTTTTCCCTCCAAAGAATTTTTTATAAAATAAAAGTTAGCTGATATTTTAATATGTGTCCACACAGTAAGTTTAGCTCCAAGGAAATGGACTGTTCGAAGTGGGGTGCAGTTCTCCCTTCGCGTAGCGGTTGAATCTAAATGGTTTCAACAATTCGCTTTCTTGGCCTAAAATTTCTTGCGCAACTAAATGACCAACACCTAACATTTTATAACCATGGTTTGCATCAGCTATCATATAAACATTTTCACAAAACCTATCAAAGATAGGAAAAGAGTCTGGCGTTAAACAACCCAATCCACCTGATGGACCTTTTCTATATAAATTTGATTTACCAACAAAACGTTTTTGACAGTGAGCTAACGCTGAAGTCCACATATCTGAAAATTCATCAGTTGTCTGAAACTCAGGTGACTCTATTCCATAAGGATCTACATTAACTTTATCAAAATGTTTTTGAACTATATACGGAGAAGTTCCTCCTTGAACTCCCAAACCTTCAATATCTGGCTTGTAATATATTCCCCATAATTTATCTGTAATTAATTTTCCATCTTTGTCTGAATGTAAAGGTGCGTCGGTATCAACATGAATTACTGGTGGTTGTTTTCCATCATTAGTTCTTAAGTAGTCAGCATCAACACCTAGAACACCTTCTTGTAAAAACCAGTATGTCCACATATCAACACTATGCATTTTTCCATCTTTACTTTTTACATTAGTTTTTTTTGGTAAATCTAACATGTTCCAAAAGTCTCTCACCCACGGACCAGCTCCAATAACTACTTGTTCGCAGTCTATGTTACCTTGGTTAGTTTCTACTCCTGTTATAGCATTACTATTACTCCCTCTTTTAAATCCTGTAACTTTAACTCCTTTATGTACATTAACACCATTAGCATTAGCTTTACTTTCTATTGCTTTAATTGAATCTTTATTAAACGCATATCCACCTTTTTTTTCATGAAGAACAGAAGTTATCCCTTGTGCTTGCCAATCATCAAACATCCCTCTCATGTATTTCATGCAATCTTTTTCACCTTCAATAAAAACTGAATCGTAACCGATAGCTTTTTGTTGCTCATATATACTTGCAACATCTTTGTGCATAACTTCCGGAGAGATTTGCATATAGCCAACTGGATTATATTTAAATGCTTTTGGATCACTTTCCCAAACTGAAACCGAGTGTGCCATTAACTCTCTCATTGCAGGTTGGAAATAATTATTTCTAACTACTCCACATGCTATCCCGCTTGCACCGGCTGCTGTATCTTTTTTTTCTAAAACTATAATATCGTTTGGATTTTTGTATTTTTCTGAAAGTTTCCAAGCAGTACTTAAACCGTGAATACCACCCCCAATTATTACAACTTTTGCTTTTGTTGGCAACTTTGACATATTTTTCTACTAAGTTGAATCAGTAACAAAAGCTATAATCCTTTTTAAGCTTATTTTTTACTAATAAAAACTATATATAAAAAGAATACCTTAATTTTAGTATTTTTAGAGGTATCTTAGAAACTATAATATTTATATGAGCCATCAATACTACAAGCCTACAAAATCCAGATTACACAGGAGTGAATTAGCCGTTCCTGGTTCATCTCCTAAAATGTTTGATAAGGCATTAAACTCGAATGCAGATTATATATTTTTAGATCTTGAAGATGCTGTTTCACCAAACGATAAAATTCAAGCTAGAGCAAATATTATCAAAGCGCTTAATGAAATTAATTGGAGAGAAAAAGGAAAAACAATTTCAGTGAGAATTAATAGTTTAGATACCCATTATATGTATAGCGATTTGGTCGAAATAGTGGAACAAGCAGGAGAGAAGGTTGATACTATACTTGTTCCAAAAGCAGGAACAGCTAGTGATGTTTATATGGTTGATTGTTTGTTAACACAAATTGAAACTAATAAAAAAATTAAAAATAAAATTGGTATTGAGTGTTTAATCGAAACAGCATTAGGAATGTCTAATATAAAAGAAATTGCAAAATCTAGCGAAAGATTAGAAGCACTTCATTTTGGTGTTGCTGATTATGCTGCAAGCTTAAGAGCAAGGACTGTAGTTATAGGAGGATTAAATCCTGACTATCCAGGTGACCAATGGCATCATGGTTTGTCACAACTAGTTATGACATGTAGGGCTTATGGACTTAGAGCAATTGATGGACCATTTGGAGATTTTAATGATCCCGATGCTTATATTGCTTCTGCTAAAAGAGCAGCTGCAATAGGTATTGAGGGGAAGTGGGCAATACATCCTTCCCAGATTGATTTAGCAAATAAAGTTTTTTCTCCTCCAGAAGCTGAAGTGACAAAAGCAAAAAGAATACTTGAAGAATTAGAAAAAGCCGCAAAAGAAGGTAAAGGTGCAGCGCAACTAGACGGTAGAATGATCGATGCTGCTTCAGCACGTATGGCTGAAAATGTTGTAAATATAAACAAACTTATTCAAGGAAAGTAAAAAGTAATATGGATATACACGAGTATCAGGCAAAAAAAATACTTTCAGGTTTTGGTGTTACAATTCCCAGAGGTGGAATTGCTTACAGCCCAGAAAATGCTGAGAATAAAGCTAGAGAGCTTGGTGGATCAAAGTGGGTAGTAAAAGCGCAAGTTCATTCTGGAGCTAGAGGAAAAGCTGGCGGTATAATTATTTGCAATAGTTCTTTAGAAGTTGCACAGGCAGCTGACAAACTTCTTGGAAAAAAATTAGTTACAAACCAAACTGGTCCAGAAGGAAAAATAACTAATAGAGTTTATATTGAAGAGGCAACAGATATTAAAAAAGAATTATATTTAGGTTTAGTTTTTGATCGAAGCTCAGAAAGTATAATGGTTGTAGCATCCACAGAAGGAGGAATGAGTGTTGAGGAAATTTCTAAAAAGAAACCTGAAACTATAATTAGATCAAAAATTGAAGTAGCTGTTGGAATGCAAAAGTTTCAAGCTAGAGAAATAGCATTTGGATTAAAAATTGAACCTAAATTAATTGCAAGAGCGGCAGATACAATTATTGGATGTTATAGAGCATTTAGTGAGTTAGATGCAACTATGGTAGAAGTAAATCCATTAGTAATATCAAATCAAGATCAAATATTAGCTTTAGATTGTAAAATGAGCTTTGATAACAATGCTCTATTCAGAAGAAATCAAATTTCTGAATTAAGAGACAAAACTCAAGAGAACCCTAGCGAAGTATACGCATCTGATAGAGGTCTTAATTACGTTAGCCTTGATGGAAATATTGGAAATATAATTAATGGCGCAGGTTTAGCTATGGCTTCGATGGATATGATTAAATTGGCAGGAGGAGAACCAGCAAATTTCTTAGATGTTGGTGGAGGAGCCACACCTGAAAAAATAGTGAAAGCTTTTAAATTAATTTCTATGGATGAGAAAGTGAAAGTTATACTTGTAAATATTTTTGCTGGTATAAATAGATGTGATTGGGTTGCAGAAGG
>CACDEU010000044.1 GCA_902551895.1 uncultured Pelagibacteraceae bacterium
TAAAATTTTCATCTTGTATAAATTCAATATTTAAATCTTGGTAAACTGAAAAAAGGTTAGTAGTTTCCTGTTTATCATAGTTTTCATTGCTATAAACTTCAACAAAAGTACTAATTTCATTTACCAAAGCTTTAGTCATTCCTTTGTTTGTTTTAATCCACAAGCTATCAAAAAAAACAATTGAAATTATAATTTGCATAATAATAATTGGGGCAGCAACTATTATTAAACTTCTATAAAATAATTGTTTGGGTAGAACTTTCTTTAAATATCTACTCAATCCATAGAACATAGCCTTCTCCTCTAAGAGTTTGTAAGAATTTTGGATTTTTTGGATCTTTTTCGATTTTTTTTCTCAATCTTGTAATAATAACATCAATAGATCTTTCCTTATCTAAGTTGATTATTTTTCCAATTTCATCTCTAGAAAAAGATTTTCCTGGAGAATTAATCATAAACTCTAAAATAGTTTTTTCTGTGTTATTAATCTTATATTCTTTATTGTTGCTAAATATTAAGTTTTTATTTAAATCAACTTTTACATTGCCAAATTCAATTAATCTTTTTACACTTTTAGATTTTGTTTTATTCAAAATATTTTTAATCCTTAAAATTAATTCTTTGGGCTCAAATGGTTTTGAGAGATAATCATCAGCACCAACCTCTAAACCATGAATTCTTTCTTCTGCTTCGCCTTTAGCTGTAAGTAAAATTATTGGAGTATACAATTTATCTTTGTTTTCTATTGTAAATTCCAAACCACTTTTACCTGGCATCATTATATCTAATACAATTAAGTCAAATTTAATTGTATCAACTTTTTTTTTTGCATCTTCTGCACTGACTGCAGTAGTCACTAAATAATTATTTTCATTTAGATATTGTTTAACCAGATCTCTAATTCCATCATCATCATCAACTACCAGGATATGAGCTTTAAATTTTTTCATTAATTATTTTGTTTAAAACATTATTAAAACTTATTACTTCTTTTGAGCTTGAATTTAATAACGCATTATAAATTCTTTTTTTTTGGACATTAAAAACCTCGTTGAATAATTTAATCCCTTTATCATTTAAATAAACATGTTTTAGTCTTGTATCTTTATTGTCCTTTTTAAATTCAATAACACCTATTTTTATTAAATCTTTCAAGACTCTATTCAAGCTTTGCTTTGTTATTTTTAATTTTCTTAGTAGCTCAGATATAGTTATACCATCGTATAAAGAAATAAGATTGATTGCTTTATGATGAGCTACTCCTAAAGAATATTTTTCTAGAACTTTTTTGGCATCAGAGAAGGTTTCTCTGTAACTCATAGCTATTTTTTCAATGAATTCTTTTAATTGATCATCCTTTAAATATAAAAGTTCTTTCATATTGGTAAGTTATATTGACATATTCTATATACAAAGATATTTTTTTAAATAAATTAAATCAAAAAATTAAATCTAAATGATACCCTACGACAAACGAGAAGGAAAAATCTGGTACAACAATGAGCTTGTTGATTGGAATGACGTAAAATTACATGTTTTAAGTCATGGTCTTCATTATGCAAGCTGTGTATTTGAAGGATTAAGAGTTTATGATAGTGAAATATTCAAATTAGAAGAACATACTGATAGACTTTTTCACTCAGCAAAAAGAATGGATATTAAAA
Source organism: uncultured Pelagibacteraceae bacterium (assembly GCA_902551895.1). GTDB lineage: Bacteria > Pseudomonadota > Alphaproteobacteria > Pelagibacterales > Pelagibacteraceae > Pelagibacter. The sequence continues at coordinate 1,665 of CACDEU010000044.1, forward strand.
TTCCTTATTCCAAAGAAGAAATTAATCAAGCTACAAAAAAAATTGTGTCAGTTCAAAATGTTCAAAATGGATATGTTAGACCATTTGTTTGGCGTGGAAGTGAACAGATGGCGGTATCTGCACAAAAAACTAAAATACATGTAGCAATTACAACATGGGAATGGGGAACATATTTTGATCCGAAATTAAAAACAGAAGGAATAAAACTAAATATTTCTAAATGGAGAAGGCCAGCACCCAACACAATTCCATGGGACACAAAAGCTTCTGGATTATATATGATTTGCACACTTTCAAAACATGAGGCTGAAAGAGAAGGTTATACAGATTCATTAATGCTTGATCATGAAGGGAATATTGCTGAAGCAACTGGAGCAAATATTTTTTTTAAAGATGAAAAAGGTGAATTGCATACTCCAATACCTGATAGTTTTTTAGATGGAATAACAAGAAGAACTGTAATTGAAATAGCAAAATCTAAAAATATAAAAGTTAATGAAAGAAAAATTTTACCAAAAGAACTTTCAAATTTTGTTGGGTGCTTTTTAACTGGGACAGCGGCTGAAGTAACTCCAGTTTCAAAAATTCTCGAGCATAACTATCAGGTTTGTAATTTAATTTTAGATTTATCAGCTAGTTATGAAAAATTAGTTAGAAAAAAGAAAGCAGCTTAATTTTTCTCATCCTCAGATATTGCGTGATCTATACCTTTTCTTAAATATTCATAACCAGTGTATAAAGTTAGAAATGCTGATAACCATAATAAAATCATACCTATAGTTTGAGCATTATAATCTTGAAAATTAATTATTTTATTTCCCGTTTCACCAGTTAACAAAACTGATATTGCTATCATTTGTAAAAATGTCTTAGCTTTAGCCAGACTTGATACAGGAAGATTAATTTTACCTTTTGCTAAAAATTCTCTTAATCCAGAAATTAATATTTCTCTTGTTAAAATTATTATTGCAGCAATCACTTCATAATTTTTTATTGTCCCATCCATTACTAACAAAATTAAAGCTGTCGCTACTATAATTTTATCTGCAATTGGATCTAACAATTCCCCTAATTTAGATTCTTCTTTATACATTCTTGCCAATAAACCATCTAAAAAATCAGTAAAAGAAGCTAAAACAAATAATGCAAATGGTATTACATCACCATAAAAACCAGGCAAGTAATATGTAAAAACAAATATAGGAACAATTATAATCCTACCTATAGTTAAATAATTTGGAATTTTCATTCGTGAAAAAAGTTATATATTTTTTTTGCAACTTTTTCTTCAACTCCTTCTACTGTTTTTATCTCATCCAAACTTGCAGATTCAACGGCTCTTGCTGACCCAAAATGATTTAATAACGCCCTTTTTCTCATAGATCCAATTCCTTGAATTTGATCTAAGAGTGACTTTGTTATTCCTTTTTTTCTCTTTGCTCTATGTGCACTTATTGCAAATCTATGAGATTCGTCTCTTATTCTTTGAAGAAAAAAAAGAGTAGGATCATTTTTTTCAAACTTATAATCTTTGCCGTTATGAAAAAAAGTTTCGTTACCACTATTTCGGTATTTTCCTTTTGCAATAGCTATAACTGGTATATCGTGCAAGCCTAGCTCATTCATAGTTTCTCTAGCTGATGAGTATTGTCCTTTACCTCCATCTATCATTACCAAATCTGGAAATGATAGAAAATTATCTTTTTCTTGAATTGCTCTTTTAAATCTTCTATTTAAAACTTCTCGCATCATTCCGTAATCATCTTGCTTGTTATCTTTTTTTTTTATATTAAATTTTCTATATCTTTTTTTAATAAACCCTTCATCCCCAAACGCAATTAAAGCTCCAACGCTATTAGTTCCTTGAATATGACTATTATCGTAAACTTCAATAAGACTTATATTTGTTTCAAGATTAAACTTCTTCGAAACAGACTCGAATAATTCTTTATTATTTTGACTTTCATAAAGTTTTCTATTCAAACTATCTTTTGCATTTTTAGTTGCTTGGTTAATAACTCTTAATTTTGATCCTTTTTTCGCAACAGAAATATTGATTTGCTTACTTTCTTTTTTAGAAAGAGTTTTTTCAATTAAATTTTTTTCTTTAATATCTTCTGATAGTATTATTAAAGACGGAACACTTTTATTTTCATAAAATTGAGAAACAAAAGAATTTAGAATATTGCCCAATTTTTCATCTGGATCATGTTTAGGAAAAAAAGCTTGGTTACCCCAATTCTGTTTAGATCTATAAAAAAATACTTGTATGCAAGTTTTACCTGACTCTTTGTATCCAGCAATTACATCTGCTTCTACTAAGTTTGCCTCATTGATTCTTTGAGATGACTGAATAATATTTAAAGCTTTAATTCTATCTCTCAATATTACTGCTTTTTCAAAGTCTAAATTTTCACTTGCCTTTTCCATTTGATTTGAAAGATTTTTTTGTATTCTTCTTGATTTACCTGAAACAAACTCAATAGCATCTTTAACTGAGTTTTTATATTCTTCTTTTTTAATATAACCAACGCATGGTCCAGAGCATCTTTTTATTTGATATAAAATACATGGTCGATCTCTATTTTTAAAAACAGTATCATCACAAACTCTTAAATGAAAAATTTTTTGGATCATTTTAATAGTCCAATTTGCTGAGCCCGCAGATGCAAATGGACCAAAATAAAATCCGTCTTTAGTTTTTTTGCCTCTATGCCTTTTTATTTGCGGCCATTTATCTTTGTTTCCAATAAAAATAAATGGAAAGGATTTATCATCTCTTAAAAGAATATTAAATTTGGGTTTAAATTTTTTTATTAAATTTGCCTCTAAAAGTAAGGCTTCACTTTCATTAGAGGTAGTTGTTATCTCAATTTTTTTAGTTTGAGACAACATTCTTTCTGTTCTTATTATATGGTTTTTTTCTGCAATATAGCTTTTTAACCTGTTTGGAAGATTTTTGGCTTTTCCAACATATAATATTTCATTTTTTGAATTTAGCATCCTGTAAACACCTGGAAGCTTAGGTATTAATGGCAATTCTTTTTTAATTGCTTCTTTTCCTGCTTCAGAGCTAATCATGACTTCTTTTTTTAGAAATTTGAATTCCTACTGATGAACA
>CACDEU010000045.1 GCA_902551895.1 uncultured Pelagibacteraceae bacterium
AGTGATCTTAATTGTATTTACTAAACCAGAAAAAAAATAATTTTAAGTTATTTTACTTATTTGTTCTTCAGCTTTTTTAATTGATCCTTCGTAATCAATTGACATTTGATCTGCTGAAATCGTTTGAATGTTTTTAATTCCAAAAAAATTTAGTACGTGTTTGAGCCAAGGAGTTAAATAATCCTCTTTGCTCCCTACTCTTGTTCCTCCAGAAGTAATTACTAAGTAGACTTTTTTGCTTTCTAGCAGTCCTATTTGTTTTCCATCTTCAGAATATTTAAAAGTTGATTTTACTCTCGCGGCAAGGTCAGACCAAGCTTTAAGGGTTGCAGGTGGGCCAAAATTATATATTGGTGTTGAAATTATTATAATATCACTTTCTTTTAATTCCTTTACTAATTTGTCAGATAGTTCAAACATTTTTTTATGTTGTTCCGTTCTTTCATTCTCAGGTATAGACATTCCAGATTCTGTAAGACCAGCAACAAAAAGCATCTCGTCATCTAAATCTCTATAAATTACTTCATCTTCTGGTTTTTTAATTTTTTCTAGAAGTTTTTTTGCTAATTCTCTTGAAGCAGATCCTTTTTTTCTAGCACTACAGTCAATTTGATAAATTTTCATAATTAAGTTTTATCCAAAATTTTGCAGGAATGGAAAGATATTTAAAATATAATAACCCAAAGTCTGCAGTTGATTAGTTAAAATCAAAATACCCGTGATAAGCAAAATTATTCCGCCTATTTTTGATACTAAATTAATATTCTTTTTAAAGTTTTTAGAAAATATCAAAAATCTCTGTATTAAGTATCCTGATAAAATAAATGGAATAGCTAAACCTAGTGAGTAAAAAAATAATAGTAATATTCCTTTATTAATACTCTCCTCAGTTGCTGCTAAAGCTAAAATAGAACCTAAAATTGGACCAATGCAAGGAGTCCATCCAAAACCAAAAGCAGCTCCAATAAGTATAGGGCTTAATATATTTTTATTATTATTTGTTTGAATTCTTTTTTCATAATTCAAAAACTTTAAATTTATTACACCGATTATATGGAGTGAAAAAATAATAATAATAACTCCTGCTAGTATTCTTAATTCAAAAGAATTTTGAAGTAATAATTGACCCAAGAAAGTTGATGCTGCTCCAAAAATTATAAAGACAATAGAAAAACCAACGGTAAATAAAATGATTGGTATTAAATTAATATTTTTTTTCTCAATTAATTCATTAAGTGAACTTCCAGAAATGTAAGAAATATAGCCTGGAATAAGAGGTAAAACACAGGGTGATAAAAAACTAATTAATCCTGCGCCCAAAGCAATAAATAATTCAAACATAGTTTATTTTATTTGATTACAACTTTTGAATTTTGTTCACCCAAAAAATCTATATTCAATTTAATGTTATCGCCTGATTTCAAAAATACTTGTGGCTTCATTCCCATTCCAACTCCTGCAGGGGTTCCTGTAGTAATTAAATCACCTGGTTGTAAAGACATAAACTTACTCAAATAAGAAATTAAAAAATTTACATTAAAAATCATATTCTTTGTGTTGCCTGATTGCATTTTTTTTCCATTAACTTCTAATATTAAATTTAAATTATTAATATCAGGAATTTCGTCTTGAGTTACTAAATAAGGTCCCGTAGGTCCAAATGTATCAGCTGACTTTCCTTTGACCCATTGACCTGATTTCTCAAGTTGCCATTCTCTTTCACTGACATCATTAACAATACAATAACCTAATATATGATCTGAAACTTTTTTCTCAGAAATATTTTTTGTTTCTTTTCCAATAACTACTGCTAGCTCAACTTCCCAATCTAACTTGGAAGAGTGTTTTGGGATTTCTATATCATCATTCGGTCCTGAAATACTGCTAGTCGCTTTCATGAAGACTATAGGTTCTGCTGGCGGTTTTGCTCCTGTTTCTTTTGCATGATCAGAATAATTTAATCCTATTGCAACAAATTTTCCTGGTTTTACTATGCAAGCACCAACTCTTTCACTTTTGGATATTTCAGGGAGATCAGCTAAATTTAAATTTTTAAGATTATTTATTGATAAATTGTTTAAAAATTCAGGACTAAAATCTTTTATTTTTGAACTTAAATCTCTAATTTTTCCATCTTTGTCCAAAACTGCTGGTTTTTCTTTTCCTTTGATCCCTATTCGTAAAAATTTCATTTTATTTTATAATATCAATAATTAGTTGTTTTTCCAAGTCTAGCCGCTCCTCTAACTCCACTTGCATCTCCGTACATGGGTTTAACAAATTCTGTATTTATATTCGAAGATCCAGCAAAATTTCCTGTCATATATTTAAGTAAATTCAAATCATTAATTTCATTTGATAGCCCTCCACCAAACACTATAACATCAGGGTCAATAGTGTTTATTAATGTAGATAAACTTCTTGAGAGTCTATTATAGAAATTATCTATAAATTTTTGATTTTCATTTTGGTTTTTAAATATTTCTTCTGATGAAGTTTTTTTTTTAAATTTTTCGAAATATAAATCTTCTAATCCTTTGCCTGAAACATATTTTTCAATAGAAATATTAGCTACAAAGACGCTATCTTTCGATAATGGAGAAACTTCATCTTCAATTAATCCAAAATATGGTAAAGGGTTATGGCCCCATTCACCTGCATTATTATTTGATCCTGAAATAATTTTTTTATTAATAACTAACCCACCTCCACATCCTGAGCCAAGTATTACACCAAAAACTGTCTTATAATTTTTCGCAGATCCATCAATAGCTTCAGATAAAGCAAGGCAATTTGCATCGTTTTCACAATAAACATTTTTATTAAGTTCTTTAGATATATCTTTTTGTAATGTTCTATTATTTAACCATAAAGTATTGTTTGCATTTTTATGTTTACCAGTTGAAGGAATTATTGAGCCTGGATGACATAAACCAACATTTAATTCTTTGTTAAACTTTCTTTCAATCTCTATTACTATTTTTTTTATAAGGTTTATTGTCTCTTTGTAACTTTGTGGCGTATGCTCTCTTTCTCTTAAATGTTCCTTTCCATCATCTGACAAGACGACACTCTCTATTTTGCTAGCTCCTAAATCTATTCCTATTTGCATTAATTTTTAATCTTGTTTACAATTGATTTAGCTCCATCACTCATAAATATTTTGTCACTACCAACTGATACTAGCTGAAATCCAATATTAATCATTTTTTTTGCGTACTCTGGAGTAGCATTATGAATCCCAGCAACTATATTATTTTTTTTTGCATGGTTCAGAATATTTAAAGTTTGTTCATAAGTTGGATGTCCTTCTGGCTTGTCAAAACCAGCTTTTTCTCCGATTGATAAACTTAAATCTGAAGGACCAATATAAACACCGTCTAGATCTGGGGTTTTCATTATTTTATCTAATTCATTTAAAGCTTCTTTTGTTTCTATCATTGCAATTTTTAAAATTTCATCATTTGCATGATCTACATAATCGTTTCCTCCATACATAAAACCTCTCGTAGGACCAAAACTTCTGTAACCTTTTGGTGGGTACATACATGCTTGAACAAACTTTTCCGCTTGGTTTCTATTGCTCACCATTGGACAAATTATCCCGTAAGCTCCATAATCAAGAGCTTTCATTATTTGATCTGGTTCATTCCAGTTTAATCGAGCCATTGGAACAACCTCAGTTGTTGAGATTGCTTGAAAGATTTGTAAAATATCTGATTGACTAATAGCTCCATGTTGCAAGTCTATAGTTAAGGAATCCCAACCTTGATGGGCCATTGCTTCTGCAGAATATGAACTAGGTATTTCTATCCACCCATTGATGGCTGCTTTTCCTTCTTTGAATAATTTTTTAAGCTTATTTTTTCTCAATTTAACTAACCTTTGATACCAAGGTGTGTGTATTTAACATTCAAATAATCCTTAATCGCCATTGAACCACCTTCTCTTCCATATCCGGTTTGTTTTATTCCTCCAAAGGGTGCTTCTGCTATAGCCACTAGAGGAGTATTAACCGCAACGGTACCAGTTTCCATTAGTTCTGATGCTCTATGTGCCTGTTCCATTGAATTAGTGCATATGTAACTACTTAGTCCTAGATCATTATTATTTGCTCTTTCAATTACTTCATCAAATGATTTAAAAGATAACATTGGTACTAGTGGACCAAATGGTTCCACTTTCATTATTGTGTAATCATCCTTTACATTGTCAAAA
>CACDEU010000046.1 GCA_902551895.1 uncultured Pelagibacteraceae bacterium
ATGCTTAGAATTGGAATGATAAAGCAATCTTCAGCTGGAATATATTCATGGTTGCCTCTTGGATTCAAGGTAATGAAAAAAATAGAACAAATTGTTCGTGAAGAACAGGATAGAATTGGTGTTCAGGAAATTTTAATGCCAACTATACAATCAAGTGAAATTTGGAAAGAAAGTGGGAGATACGAAGACTACGGTGAAGAAATGTTGAGAATTAAAGACAGACAAAACAGGGAAATGCTTTATGGACCAACTAATGAGGAATTAATAACTGATATATTTAGAACAAGTATAAAATCATACAAATCTCTACCACAACTTCTTTATCATATTCAGTGGAAATTTAGAGACGAACTAAGACCTAGATTTGGAATAATGAGGTGTAGAGAGTTTTATATGAAAGACGCATACTCATTTGATTTAAATGATGAAGAGGCAAATTTTTCGTATAATAAATTTTTTCTTTCTTATTTGCGTACTTTTCAAAGATTAAACCTATCAGCAATACCAATGGCAGCAGATACTGGACCAATAGGAGGTAATTTATCACATGAATTTATTATTCTAGCTGATACTGGTGAAAGTAAAATTTATACCGATAAAAGAATATTTGACGTCAGTAGTGAAAATACAAAATTAGAAAAGAAATCATTAAATGAGCTAAGAGAAAAATTTGAAAAATTTTATGCAGTCACTGATGAAAAATTTGACAAAGATGAATTCGAAAAGAATGTACCTGAAGAATTTAGACTTCATACAAAAGGTATTGAAGTTGGACATATTTTTTATTTTGGAGATAAATATTCAAAACCAATGAATGCATCTGTAGATTTCCAAGGAAAAAAAGAATTTGTTAAAATGGGATCGTATGGCGTAGGTGTGTCTAGATTAGTTGGTGCAATTATTGAAGCAAAGTATGATGATAAAAATGAAGTTATGAATTGGCCAATTTCAGTATCACCATATGAATGTGCAATTATTCCACTTGTTAGCAAAAATGACAATTCAAATCTAGAAAAAGCCAATAATATTTATAAATATTTAAACGAAAAGAAGATTGATACTATAATAGACGATACTGAGGAAAATTTTTCTTCAAAAATTAAAAAATTTAATTTAATAGGAATACCATTTCAAATTATGATTGGTAAAAAAACTGAAGGTGACATATTTGAATTTAATGAAATTGGAAAAGAAACAAAAAAATTGTCTATAGAAGACATAGCTAAAATTATAATTAATAAAAAAAAATAAATTGATCTCACAATTAGAAAAAGAAGTAACTTTAAGATATCTAAAAACTAGAAAAAAAGATGGATTTTTGAATGTAATTTCGATTTTTTCTTTTATTGGAATTAGTTTGGGTGTTGCCGTTTTAATTATTGTCATGTCTGTAATGAATGGTTTTAGAACCGAACTAGTTGAAAAAATTGTAGGATTTAATCCACATGCTGTAATAAAACCCTATGAAAAACCTATTGATGAAAATTTATTTATTAATAAAGAACTAAAAAATTTATCTAAAGTATTTGTCTATAGTAACAGCGGGGAAGGAGTTCTTATAAATAAAGACTATACTAAAGGGCTTTTATTAAGAGGATATTTACCTGAAGATTATAAAAAATTAGACATTGTTGAAAGTAGTAGTTTTATTGGTAATAAAAAATTAAATCCTAGCTATATATCAATTGGAAAAGAATTAAGTTTTAATTATGATATTAAAATAGGTGACAAAATATTAATTATGTCACCAACCGGAGTTCAAACAATAGTTGGTAACTTACCTAAACAAAAAACTTATATAGTTGATTCAATTTTTGATAGTGAAATATCAGATTTTGATCATAACGTTGCTTTTATTAATTTAAATGATTTAGAAAATTTATTTGAACTTAAAAGTTCTAATAGAAATTTAGAAATTTATTTAAAAAATCCTAAAAATATTGAAATTACTAAGAAAAAGTTAGAAAGTATTTTTAAAGACTACTATGTTTATACGTGGTCTGATTTAAATAAATCTTTGTTCTCAGCTCTTAAAGTTGAAAGAAATGTAATGTTTATAATTCTTTCATTAATAATTATTGTTGCTGCTTTTAATATAATTTCAGGTCTAACAATATTAGTTAAAAACAAGACAAGAGAAATTGCAATACTTAAATCAATAGGTGTATTGAATAAATCAATTTCAAAAATATTTTTTATGGTTGGTTTTATAATTGGATTGCTAGCAACTATATTTGGAATTATACTAGGTGTTTTATTTTCTATATATGTAGAGAATATTAGAGAATTCATGAGCAATGTTTTTAGTATTAATCTTTTTCCAGAAGAAATTTATTTTTTAAGCAAAATGCCATCTGAAATTAATCCGGGATCAATTTTATTAATCGCTATTTGTTCTATAATAATAACAATTATTGTTTCTATATATCCTGCGATAAAAGCTTCTCGAATGAATACCTCAAAGGCCCTTAAATATGAATAATTTAATTGAATTAAAAAATATTGTTAAAAATTATAATGTCAAAAAAAAAATAAAAGTATTAAACAAAATTAATTTTTCGTTTAGAGCTGGTAAGATTTATTCATTAATGGGCCCATCAGGTTCTGGTAAATCAACACTTTAAATTTACTTTCCTTAATTGATACACCTAATTCTGGTTCATTAAAAATATCAAATCATGTAATTAATCACAAATTGCAATCCGATAACGATAAATTAAGAGCAAACAAAATTGGTATTATTTATCAAGATAATAATTTGTTGTCCGATTTTACAACTATTGAAAATATTTATTTATCAAGATTATCAATAGATGAAAATAAAAAAAAAGCACTAGAAGATGCAAAAAAACTAATTAAAAAACTTGGACTTACTAATAGAGAAAACCACCTAGCATCAGAACTTTCAGGAGGTGAAATGCAAAGGGTAGCTATTGCAAGAGCACTAATTAATTCACCTGAAATTATTCTTGCTGATGAACCAACCGGAAGTTTAGATATGAAAAATGCTAGAGATGTTTTTAAAATTTTACTTAAACTAAAAAATAAAAATAGGTTAATAATATTTGCAACTCATAATAGATTTTTTGCTAATATGGCAGATTGCAAAATTGAACTGATTAGTGGTAAGATAAAAAAATCCACTAATGCAAGAATCAAATAGAAAAATATTTAATCATCTTAAAATCCATACTCAATATTCTATATGCGAAGGTGCAGTAAAAATTGAAGATTTAAAAAACTATTGTAAAGATAATAAAATTAAATCTATAGGTTTATCTGATACCTCTAACTTGTGTGGTGCGCTAGAGTTTGCTGAAAAAATTTCAAAATCAGGCACACAGCCTATTATTGGTACTCAAATTAACTTTAAAATAGGCGAAACAACTGGATTGCTACCATTGTTTGCTTTAAACGAAAGCGGTTATAAAAATATTATAGATCTTTCATCATCTTCTTATTTAAAAAATGATGAATTAACAGACCCGCACGTTGAATTTGATAAATTATTATCTAATTCTGATGGTGTCGCAGTATTTTCAGGAACTACTTTTGGTTTTTTTGGTCAATTATTTGATAAAGGAAAATTTACCGAAATTCACGATTTATATAATGAAATAAAAAAAACATATGGTGATAGATTCTATATTGAAATTCAACGTCATAATGACCAAAATGAAATTGGTTTTGAAAAATTTAATTTAAATAAATCTTTAGAATTAGAAATTCCAATAATTGCAACTAATGAAGTTTTTTATTTGAACAAAGATATGTACGAAGCACACGATGCATTAATTTGCATTGGAAACAAAACTTATGTTAATGAAAAAAATAGATTACGATATAGTGATCAACATTATTTCAAAAGTAATTCTGAAATGTATGAATTATTTGCTGATATTCCTGAGTCATTAGAGAATAATTATAATTTTCCTTTTAGATGTAACTATAAACCTATATTTTCAAATCCAATTTTACCAAATATTAGCAGTGATAAAGAAGGTAATGCCGATGATATTTTAAAAAAAGATTCTTTAGAAGGATTAAAAATTAAATTTAATAAAGTTTTTAATTTAAATGGCGATAAGTTAGAAAAAAACCCAACATACTTAGAATATAAAGTTAGACTTGATCACGAACTTTCTATCATTATTGAAAT
>CACDEU010000047.1 GCA_902551895.1 uncultured Pelagibacteraceae bacterium
CTATTTTTTTCCAAAAATATAAGCCTATTTTTTTAGAAGGATTAACAAATAAATAGTCATATAATTCATCAAAATACCATTTATTTTTCAAAAAATCATATAAAGGTAAGTTTCCATTAACTATTTCATATGTAATTTTTGTATTTTTAACAAAGATATAATAAGCCACAGGTAAAGTTAAAATTACTAATGTCGGAGTTAAAAGTATAAACCATGAAGGCGGATGATCTTGACTCAATGGTTCCAAAAAGAAAATTGAATTTTTCCAGAAATTACTTGATGATTCAATGCCTATGAACAAATCTTTAAATAAAAATCCAGAAAATATCGCACCGATTGCAAGGATTGTTAATGGAATTATCATGACCATTGGTGACTCATGAATGCTAGATATATTTAATTTTTTATTATTGTATTCGCCATGAAAAGTTTTGAACATCAATCTCCAAGAATAAATTGAAGTTAACAGAGCTGTAAATACACCTATTCCAGCAGCAAAATAACCTGCTGTATTGCCTCTCAAATAAGCAAATTCTATAATTGCATCTTTAGAATAGAATCCAGATAAAAGTGGAAATCCAGTAAGTGCAAGAGTTCCAATTATCATTAATACCCATGTATATGGAAGTTTTTTCCATACTCCTCCCATTAGGTTGATATTTTGTTCATCTTTGAATGAATGGATTACAGAGCCAGATCCTAAAAATAATAAAGCTTTAAAAAAAGCGTGAGTAAATAAATGAAACATAGCAACATTGTAAGCACCAACACCAGCTGCAAAAAACATATATCCTAATTGACTACACGTTGAATAAGCTATTATTTTTTTGATATCATCTTGAGCCAAAGCTACTGTTGCAGCAAAAAATGCAGTAGACATTCCAACAATGGTAATAATATTTAATGCAAGAGGAGAATATTCATATATTGGTGAACATCTAACAACTAAAAATACACCAGCTGTAACCATTGTTGCAGCATGGATGAGTGCAGATACAGGAGTAGGTCCTTCCATTGCATCGGGTAACCAGGTATGCAAAAATATTTGTGCAGATTTACCCATAGCACCTATAAATAATAGAATACAAATTAAATTAATTGCATTAAAACTTAATCCTAAGAAGGTTAAGTTTGTATCTAATGATTTAGGAATTAATTCAAATACTTCTACATATTTAACTGTTCCAAATAAATAAAATATTAAAAATATTCCTAATGCAAATCCAAAATCCCCCACACGATTAACAACAAATGCTTTAATAGCGGCTTTATTAGCGCTTTCTTTTTTAAACCAAAAACCTATTAAAAAATATGAACATAGTCCTACACCTTCCCATCCAAAAAACAGTTGTAAAAAATTATCTGAAGTAACAAGCATTAACATTGAAAATGTAAATAACGATAAGTAAGCCATGAAACGTTGTTTATGTTGATCATGTGACATATATCCAATTGAATATATGTGAACAATTGAGGAAACTAATGTTACAACAACTAACATTACAGACGAAAGAGCATCTATTTTAATTGACCAATTAACATTAAATGATCCTGAGTTTATCCAAGTAAGTATTTCTAAATTGTTTGTGTAGCCTGTATTAAAGACTTTATAAAAAATTAAAAAAGAAAAAATTGAAGAAATTGAAACAAACAAACTAGTTAAAATTTCTGAATTTCTTGAACCTAAAAATTTTCCAAAAAATCCTGAGATAATAGAAGCTAATAATGGCAAAAAAATAATTAGATATTCAAATTCCATTTTAACCTTTTAATTTATCAATTTCTTGAACCCTAATTGTTCCAGAATTTCTATAGTAAATTACTATTATAGCTAAGCCAATTGCAGCTTCGGCTGCTGCAACTGTTAGTATAAATAGTGTAAATATCTGTCCAACTAAATCATTCATGTAAATTGAAAAGGAAACTAAATTAATATTGACAGCAAGAAGTATTAATTCAATGCTCATTAAAATTACTATAATATTTTTTCTGTTTAAAAATATTCCTACAACACCAATAGTAAAAATAGTTGCTGCAAGAATTAGGTAGTGACCTAGAGATATTTCAAACATCTATTTTCACCCCTTCATTATTTTTCGGATCTACTAGTTCAACACCTTCTTTTCGCTCTCTTGATATTTGTTTAAAATAACTTTGTCTCTTAATTCCTTCTCTTTGTCTAAATGTTAAAACAATAGCTCCAATCATAGCTACTAAAAGAATCATTCCACTTAATTGGAAAAGATGAATATAATCAGTATACAAAACCTTACCTATTTCATGTGTATTTGTAGTGCTTAAATCTATTCCAATCGAAGAAAAAGTTTTTGATAATTCGGGCTTATATTTCCATCCACCAACAACTATGATTAATTCAAAAAATATAACTCCACTTATTAACAATCCAATTGGAATATGATTTGAATTTTTTTCACCACCTAGCCACTCATTTTTTTGCTTAGCAACATTAAGCATCATTACTACAAATAAAAATAGAACTGCTACCGCACCAACATAAACTATTAGCATTATCATTCCTATGAATTCTGCACCTATCATTATAAATAGACAAGAAATGGTTATGAAATCTAATATTAGAAAAAAAACTGAGTGAACGGTATTTCTTGAAACGGTAACCATAATTGCTGAAAAAACAGCAATTATAGAAAAAATATAAAAAAATATAGAATGAACTATCATATTTATCTGTAGGGATTATCTGCTTTAATATTTGCTGCCAACAAACTTTCCCATCTATCACCATTGTCTAATAATTTTTCTTTATTGTAATAAAGTTCCTCTCTTGTCTCTGTTGAAAATTCAAAATTAGGTCCTTGAACGATAGCATCAACTGGGCAAGACTCTTCACATAAACCGCAATATATGCACTTGAGCATATCAATGTCGTATCTTGTAGTTTTTCTACTGCCATCTTCTCTTTCGGTTGATTCAATTGTAATTGCTTGAGCTGGACAAACGGCTTCACACAATTTACATGCAATACATCTTTCTTCACCATTGGGATATCTTCTTAAAGCATGCTCTCCACGGAATCTGGGACTGATTTTACCTTTTTCAAAAGGATAGTTTAAAGTTTTTTTAGATTTGAAAGACTCTTTAATAGCAATAATCAAACCACTTATGAAGTCAACTAATAAAATAGTTTTTAAAATTCTTGATAATTTCATAATTAATTTACTGGTAATAGGTTAAAATAAAATAAATAACTAGCTGTTAAAACCACCCAAGATAATGACAGTGGAAGAAAAATTTTCCAGCCTAATTTCATTAATTGATCATATCTATATCTTGGAACAATTGCTTTAACTAAAGAGAATAGAATAAACAATAATAATATTTTAAGTACCAACCAAAGTGGTGCGGGTATAATTGTGAAAGGGTAAATATCTATTGGTGATAACCATCCTCCTAAAAATAAAATTGATCCCAAACTACACATTAATAAAATATTTGCATATTCACCTAACCAGAACATTGCATACATCATTCCAGAATATTCTGTTTGATAACCTGCTACCAATTCAGCTTCAGCCTCAGGTAAATCAAATGGAGGTCTATTAGTTTCTGCAAGAGAAGAGATAAAAAAAATGACAAACATTGGAAAAAGAGGAACTATAAACCATAAATTTTCCTGTGCTAAGACAATATCTGTTAGATTCAAAGAGCCAACACACAATAAAACATTTATTATTATTACTCCTATAGAAACTTCATATGATACCATTTGAGCTGCAGATCTTATTGCACCTAAAAAAGGATATTTTGAATTTGACGCCCAACCACCCATAATAATCCCATAAACTCCTAAGGATGAAACAGCAAAAATATATAATATTCCAACATTTATATCTGCAAGAACAATTTCTTCACTAAAAGGTATAACAGCCCAAGCAATTAAGGCTAATGTCATTGTTACAATTGGTGCAAGAATAAATATAACTTTATTAGCACTTGCAGGAATGATTATTTCTTTAAAAATATATTTTAAAGCATCAGCTAAAGATTGAAATAAACCAAAAGGACCAACTACATTTGGCCCTCTTCTTTTTTGAACAAAAGCCCATACTCTTCTATCAAGCCAAACTATCATTGCTACTGCTGTTAAAATTG
>CACDEU010000048.1 GCA_902551895.1 uncultured Pelagibacteraceae bacterium
ACAACTTGTACCAAGACTTAAACCTTCATTTTGAATTAAGTCATACAGAATAGGTAAAGACTCATGGTCACTTATTGAAAATGCTCCATCTATTTTAGCTTCAGCAAAATTAGCTGTTACTCTACTTGAGCCAATACCTTCAGTGATTGATCCTCCTTCACTTTTTAACTCTCCATTCTTTATATAATTATAAAGAGCCGAACCTGTTGGATCAGATAAATAAATTTTTATATCTTTATTTTTTTCTTTTAAATAACTACTCACACCACCAATTGTTCCACCAGTTCCAGATGAACATACAAACCCATCTACTTTTCCATCTGTTTGTTCCCAAATTTCTGGTCCAGTTGTTTCATAGTGTCCTTTAGCATTAGCAGTGTTATCAAATTGATTAGCCCAAACTACTCCATGATTATTTGTACTCTTTAATTCTTCAGCTACTCTTTTTGCAACTTTTACATAGTTCCCGTCGTCCTTGTAAGGTTTTGGCGGTACAAGTTTTAAATCAGCACCTATGTTTCTTAACATATCTTTTTTTTCTTGTGTTTGATTGTCGTTCATTACAATTATTGTTTTATAACCAATTGAATTTCCAATAAGACAAAGACCAATTCCAGTATTACCTGCAGTACCTTCAACTATTATTCCACCTTTTGAGATTAATTTTTTCTCCTGTGCATCCCTTATTAATGCTAAAGCTGCTCTATCTTTAACTGATCCTCCAGGATTTAAATATTCTGCTTTACCATAAATATTACAGCCTGTTACTTCTGATGCAGCTTTGAGTTTAATTAATGGAGTGTTTCCTATTCCTTCAACAAAACTAGTTTGAGAATTTTTCATTTATTATCTCCATTAGCAATACCGTAAGGTTTAAATTCTTCGGTAGCTGTTCCAACATTTTTTGCAGGGATGCCAACCATAACTGCATTTTCAGGAACATCTTTTGTTACAACAGCATTTGCGCCAATTTTTGCATTTTTACCAACTACAACAGGTCCTAAAACTTGTGCTCCAGAACCCACAACCACATTATCCATTAATGTTGGATGTCTTTTAGAGTTTCTTTGATCATCTGAATTTATACTTGGAGAAATTCCACCTAAAGTAACCATATGATATATCGTTACGTTTTTTCCAATCTCAGATGTTTCACCAATAACAACTCCCATTCCATGATCGATAAATAAATTTTCACCTATTTTCGCTTTAGGGTGAATTTCTATTCCAGTTAAAAATCTTGAAAATTGTGAAATAATTCTTGCGATTAAATCTAACTTAGCAATTGAAAAAAAATTAGCTATTCGATGAAAAAAAACAGCTTTAACACCTGGGTAAGTTAATATTACACTTAGCTTGGATTTTGCAGCTGGATCTCTATTAATTATGGATTCTAAAAAACTATTCATGATATTTAAATTATTATGATTATTTAAATGATCAGTTAGTTGTTACAACAACAACTACCTGAGTCAGGTTTGCATGAGCACTCTTTAATTCCGTCACAAGTGCATCTATCGCTAATACAATTTGTACATTTACATTTTGAGTTATTGCATGCCATACTATTGATATAATATGTGTTGATATTTAAAATACAAGGTCAAATTTGTCTCTAATTATAATCTATCTAAAGTAAGCCCTTTAACATTTGCTGGTACAGCAATATCCATCATTTTGGGATTTGCTAAGTTTAGATTATTCATTATTTCTGCGTACTGTTCTTTTGAACTTACTTGAAGTCTTGGGTTATTATTTTTTTCGTTTTCAATAGTCGAATATTTTTTTCCATTATAATCATGTGCTGGGTACACCAAAGTGTCTTTTGGTAATTTTAATAACTTGTTGAACAAAGATTCGTAAGCATCTTCTGCACTTCCATTTTGAAAATCTGTTCTTCCAGTTCCATTTATTAAAAGAGTGTCACCAGTAAAAACTCTATCATTCATTAAATAACTATAAGAACAATCTGTATGGCCCGGAGTATAAATTGCTTTAAGTTCTATGTTTTCTACATTTATTTTTTCACTATCTTTTATTCTTAAATCAATTACTTCAGATTTAGATTTTTCTCCCATAATTCTAGTACAGTTAGTTCTTTTATTTAGTTCGTTTAACCCAGTTACATGATCAGCATGGATATGTGTGTCAATTACTTTAACTAATTTTAATTCTAAATTTTTTAATACCTCTATGTATTTATCTGTATGTTCAATTACAGGATCAATTATTAAGGCCTCTCTACCTTTTCCACTTGATATAATGTAAGTATAAGTTGAAGATTTAGTGTCAAAGAGCTGTTCAAAAATCATAAGCAATAAGGACACTATAAAAAATTGCATAGCAAATCAATCTTGTTTATAATTGTTCTAAAAATACTAATGAGAGGAAAAAAATGACATTAAAAATTAATAGTTTGGCTCCAGATTTCACGGCTGAAACTTCAGAGGGAAAATTATCTTTGCATGAGTGGCTAGGGGATAGTTGGGGTGTTTTATTTTCACATCCAAAAGATTTTACACCAGTTTGCACAACTGAACTTGGTGCATTAGCTAAAATGAAGCCAGAGTTTGAAAAAAGAAATGTAAAAGTTATGGGCTTAAGTGTAGATCCAGTATCAGACCATGTTAAATGGTTAGAAGATATTAAAGATGTTTGTGGATTAAAACCAAATTATCCAATTGTTGCAGATGAAGACCTAGCAGTTGCTAAGCTTTACAATATGTTAGAAGGTGATGCAGGAACAACATCAATGGGCCGTACAGCTGTAGACAATGAAACAGTGAGAACGGTTTATGTTATTAGACCAGACAAAAGAATTGGTTTATTTTTAACTTATCCAATGACCACTGGTAGAAACTTTGATGAAATATTAAGAACAATTGATTCAATGCAACGTACAGCGAAGCACAAAATAGCTACACCTGCTAATTGGAAACCAGGTGAAGATGTTATTATTGTACCTAAAGTTACAAATGATGAGGCAAAAAAAATCTATCCTGATGGATGGGAAACAATAAAACCTTATCTTCGTAAAGTACCAGATCCTAATAAGTAAAATTTGGATCAAAACGAATTAGACCAACAATCTCAGCATTGGGAAAAAAATTTCTCAAATAAGCCTGAGATGTTTGGTCTTGAACCAAGTATCTCAGCCAAAAAAGCTTTAAACTTTTTTAAAGAAAAAAAAATAAATAATATTATAGAACTAGGGGCAGGATTAGGAAGGGATAGTATTTTTTTTGCAAAAAATAATATTAAAATTCAAGCTTTAGATTATAGCTCTTCTGGAATTAAAATAATAAATCATAAAATCAAGAAGGATAATTTATCAAATTATATTTCAACAAAACTATTTGATGTAAGAGAAAAACTTCCATTTCAAGACAACTCAGTAGACGCATGTTATTCCCATATGCTTTACTGTATGGCCTTAACAATAGATGATTTACAAAAATTAAATAACGAAATTCACAGAATTTTAAAACCAAATGGTTTGAATATCTATACTGTTCGTCACACAAATGATGGTGATTATAAAAATGGAAAACATATAGGTGAAGATCTATATGAAAATGATGGATTTATTGTTCATTATTTTTCAGAAGTAAAAGTTAATTCTTTATTAAATGGATTTAAAAATATTACTTTAGAAAAATTTGAAGAAGGTACTTTTCCAAGAAAATTATTTTTTATTGTAAATGAAAAAAAATAATTTATTTTTTGTATTTTTTCATACAAACTTCAGCTAATAACAAGTTTGGATCAATAAATAGTTTAGATTCTTTAGCTTTTCTAAATGATTTATAAGCAAAAATAGCTATTGGTAGTTCAGTGCATCCTAAAATAATTTTTTTACATTTTTTCCTTATTAAATATTTTACAGCAGCTCTTAATGCTATTTCAGCTTCTTTAACTTTACCCATTTTAACAAGTTTAATTGCTTTATTTACAGAATTTTTTTGTAAGTTTTTTTCAGGACTAATTAGTTTAAAATTTTTATCAAAATAATCATTATAAATATTTGTTTTTAAAGTTGCCTCAGTACACAAAATACCGATAGTAGAATTTTTTTTACATTTTTTTTTCGTA
>CACDEU010000049.1 GCA_902551895.1 uncultured Pelagibacteraceae bacterium
TAATTTTTTTATCCTTTGTGTTTTAGGTCCTTTTTCTGAAACGTAAATAATTCTTGTATCAAAATATCCTTTTTCTCCAGTTAATCTTTCATAAACTTTATCAGAAATAATATGTCCCACTCTTCTCCAGTTTTTTGGAACTGTTGTAAAAGCCAGGGCTAACATTTCTTTTCCTGCTAAAACATCCCATAGCCTGAATTCTACTCTAAGTTTTTCATCTTCTAAATTTACTTTACCTGTAATTAATGCTTGAGCTTTAATTAATGACCAATCCTCAAATCTTGGTTTTAAATGAGCAATATCGGGTTTTTGTAAAAATGCATCTTTATTTAGAGGGTTAAACAAACCTGATTTTTTTAAATTATTTTCTACTATTTTAGAGATTTCCAAACCAAGATCATCAATGTTTAGTTCTTTTTGCAAAGTTTCTTTATCATTTTTGTTAGATGACAACGGAGAAACAGCTAAAGGCAAAGGGCTTAAGTTACCCCTGGTTATGTCTACTTCAATTAAAGCTAGAGTTTTAAATGGAAATAATGTAAAAAAAATTAAAATTAACAATATAGTTTTATTTTTCATCCCTCTAACATCTCTCCTGCATCAAAATTTAATTGCATATCTTTCCATTTTTCATATCCAGTTGTTGGCACTCTTAAAGGTTGACATAGTTGAATTGCTCTCAATGCACTTTCCGCTAAAACTTTATAAAAAGCTTGTCCAGGTTTATTCATTCTTGCGTGGTCTAAAATTTCTGCATTAATCACAGAACCATCTGGTTTTAATTTTAACTTTATTCTCACTAGTAAATTTTCACTGTATGGTAAACCTAAAGGTATGCTCCAACAACCAAAAATTTGTGCTTTTAAAGCATCCTCTTCACTTAGTGTTAATCCTGACAAATTCATGCTTGGGTCTTGTGATTGAGTAACTTTATCAAGTTTTTTTGTTGTTTGGGCCTGTTCTTCTTTAGATTTATCTATTAAAGCCGCAATTGAATTAGGATCAAACATTTCGTCTTTTTCAAATTCTGAGACTTGTTTAACTTCATCTTCTATTTTTTCTGGATTTTGTTTTTTTTCTTCAATTTTTTTTACAATTTCTTTTTTTTGATCTGGCAATGGAATAGCGTCTGGTTTCTCTTTTTTAACTTTCTTTGGAGGAGCCTGCTCTGATACCAATTTTTCTTGTTTTTTTTTAACTTTTTCAATTATTTTTTTTGCTTTAGGTGCAAAAGGAATATTTGTTTGATCTGTAATTTGTATTAATTCCACAGAAATAATTGGAGGTAAATCAATTGGTTTTTTTACTAAGAATGGCAAACTTAATGTTGCTACAATGATTAACATCATATGCAAGCCTGATGAAATTATAATATTTTTGTACACTCACTATCTTTCTTTATATGGCTCTGAAATTAAAGCTACCTTTGTAAATCCAGATCCAGATAACATGCCCATTATTTCAAGAACTCTTCCATAATTAATTGTTTTGTCACCTCTAACGTAAATTCTTGTGTCAGTTCTATTTTTTGAAACTGCAAGAATTTTGGCTATAATTTTATCATATTCTACTTTTGACTCTTGAATAAAAATTTCTCCTTTGGAGTTAATTGTTAATGTAAGAGGTTCCTGCTCTTCAGGCAATGAATCTGCTGAACTTTCCGGAAGATCAACCTGAACACCTACTGTCAATAAAGGGGCTGTAACCATAAAAATTATTAACAAAACTAACATCACATCCACAAAAGGAGTAACATTTATTTCGCTCATTGGTTCTCTTGATGAACTTTTAAATTTAAATGCCATTAATTAAATTATTGAGGTAAATCTTTTTGAAAAGTTTTCTAATTTTTGAGAATATTTTTTTGAATCACTATTAAATTTATTATAAGCAACTACGGCAGGAATTGCGGCCAACAAACCAAGTGCTGTTGCAAATAAAGCTTCTGCTATACCTGGTGCAACTATAGCTAAACTTGTATTTCTAGAAATTGCAATTGATTGGAAAGAATTCATAATTCCCCAAACTGTTCCAAATAAACCTATAAATGGAGCGGTCGCTCCAACTGTTGCAAGAAAAGTATAATTTTTTTCAATTATATTCATTTGTTTCTCAATACTTACTTCGAGCATACTTTCAAGTCTGTTAGATATATTAGATTTTGATTTCGATTTTACAATTACTTGCATAGTATCTTTAAAAACATTTGCCATGGGATCATCAATATTTCCAGGCAAACTATTATAAAAAGACTCAGCAGATCTAGATTTCCAAAATTTATTTTCAAATTCTTCAGAGCTTTTATTTATTTTTTTAAAAAGTCTATATTTTTCTATAATTATAGCCCAAGAATATATTGAGGAAGCAATTAATATAATTATTACAGATTTAACAATAACATCTGCCCTTAAAAATAAATTTAAAATTGAAAAGTCTTCACTACTTGCTAGTCCAACTGCTTGTGATGTAATATCAGCTTCCATTAAACGTGTTTCACACTAAAATGTGTCATCAATTTGTCCTAAAAAAATACTTATTCGTCTGCTTTTTTGTAGGTATTATAAAAAAAACTAGCAATTAATACTGCATCAGCTTTATTTGAATCTTTTTTTCTTGATAGTCCATTTGAAATATATGGAAAAATTTCAATAACTTTTGTTCTGCTGGCGTCTTTCTCTGTTTTAATTAAGCCAAAATACTTTTTCCATTTTGCTGGTCTTATAAAAAACATCGATAATTGCATAGCGGAACATATGCCTTTTAAAACACCAAAGGATTGTCCAAAATTGAACATGCTTGTGACTCCTTGGCCTGGCATTGCAGATACCTGCTCAATAACTACCATTATATCTTTTTTAGGAAAATTATTAATTCTTTTTAAAATTTCATTACAAACTTGTGGACCATTAATTTGTCTTTTATTTTTTTTTCCATCGGCCATAACTGGCATATCAATTATTTCTTTGACTTGACCATCTTCAAAAAAGCAAATTGCTCCTGAAATTCCTGGATCTATACCTATAATTAACATTAATTTTATTTATAATTTAGCATTTGTATAAACATTTTGTACATCATCGTCATCATCAAGATTTCCTAAAAAATTTATTATCTCTTCTTTTTCTAAATTAGATACATCTGTTTTGTTTAAGGGTGCCCACTCAATTTCTGTAGATAAAAAATTATTAATATTTTTTTCCAGTTTTTTTTTCACATTATATATTTCATTTTTATCACACTGAATTTCGTGAAAATATTCATTTGACAAACATTCATTTGCACCTGAATCAATGGTTAATTCTAATATCGTATCTTCTGAGGCTTCAGATTTTTCTATTTTAATCACTCCGATTTGTTTGAAATTATGAGAAGCAGAACCTTGAGTACCTAAATTGCCTCCATTTTTTTGAAAAATAGTTCTCAAATTTGATGCTGTTCTATTTTTGTTATTAGTTAAAGTTTCAACTATCACAGCAATTCTATTGGGACCAAATCCCTCATATCTAATATTTTCATAATTAGAATCAGTATTAGTTTCAGATTTTTCAATTGCTCTTTGAATGTTATCTTTGGGCATATTTGATGATCTTGCAGATTGTATTGCAGATCTTAATCTTGAATTCATATCTGGGTTTTTATCGCCTAATTTTGCCGCTACAGTAATTTCCCTGGATAGTTTAGAAAATAGATTGGAACGTGCTTTGTCGGCTTTACCCTTTTTGTGTTTTATTCCAGCCCAATGAGAATGTCCTGCCATAATTAATTATTATTTTTTAATTCTCCTCCGTTAATAAATGGTTCGACTTTGTTTGCCAGACCATTGGTTGTGTTACATTCAACAATTAGTCCACTCAAAGTTGCACTTCCATTTGCAGGAAAATGTTTAATTGAATCTTTTTTTAGAAATCGATTTAAAGAATTCGTTTTATTCATTCCTATAACTGAATCATAATCTCCACACATTCCAGCATCTGTTTGATATGCTGTGCCATTAATTAGTATTCTTAGATCGTTGGTTGGAACGTGAGTATGTGTTCCAACTACTAAAGTTGCTTTGCCATCAAAAAAATGGCCCATGGCCATTTTCTCACT
>CACDEU010000050.1 GCA_902551895.1 uncultured Pelagibacteraceae bacterium
TTACTTCATGTTCGCCAATGATCTCACCTTTTCTTAATGAATTAAAATTAATTTTTTTTCCATAAGGAAAAGATTTTTTATTCAAATATTTTTTTCCTATTAACTTATAAAAGTTCTTATTCCTGCCAGCAGCTATGCCTTTGCCAAGCATTAATGCTGTCCCAGAAGGATGATCTTTTTTATGTTTATGATGAATTTCAAAGATTTTACTTAAAAAGTTGTTTCCAAGAGATTTAGATGCGATTTCAGTTAAATACATTAACAAGTTTATACCTAAACTCATATTACCAGCTCGAAGTATGGGTATTTTTCTTGCATATTTTTTAATTAAATTTTCTTCTTTTTTAGAAAAGCCGGTTGTTCCAATAACTACTCTCTTTTTAAGTCTTACTGCAATTTTTAAAACTTCAAATGTACATTTCGGAACTGTAAAATCTATTATTAAATTTGCTTTCTTAAAAGATTGCTCAGTATTTAGACTAGGCTTAATTCCACAAATTTTCTTATTAATGACTCTATTTTCTGTCAGTGTCACTATATTAAAATTTTTATCAGACATAGCAGATTTTATAATCTGTTGACCCATTCTTCCCATGCATCCAGTGATAGCTAAATTAATTTTTTTCATTTAAAGATAATGTTTGAAACTATCATAACTACCAAAACAATTATAGTCCAAAGAGATAAATTTTTTAAAAATTGTTTTAATTTTGAATTAGATTTAAGAAATACTGGAAGAACTAATATTAAAACAGCTATTAAAGATAGGGCTGGAACGATTTCTTCGAATCCCATATTTAATTTTTCCAAAAACTCCTAGCTTTTTGAAAGAATTTTTTTAATACTTGGATTGGATTTATCATTTTCAATTTCTCTAAATTTTTCAAGTAATTCTTTTTGCTCTTTATTTAAAGAAACTGGGACTTCAGTATTAACTTGAACGTAAAGATCTCCAGTTCCACTTCCTCTCATATAAGGCATTCCTTTTCCTTTTAATCTAAATTGTTTACCACTTTGGGTTCCTGATGGAATTTTTATTTTAGCTTTTCCACCATCAATTGTTGGTATTTCAATTGAAGTTCCAAGAGCTGCATCCGCAATAGATATTGGACATTCAAAAAATAAATTTTCATCTGATCTTTTAAATAATTCATTTGAATAAACGTTTATAAATAGATAAAGATCACCATTTCCTGCACCTCTAGAACCAGCCTCTCCTTTTCCAGCAAGTCTTATTCTTGTTCCGTCATCAACACCTTTTGGAATCGAAACTGAGAGTCTTTTAGAGGCCTGTTGTTTTCCTTGCCCATTACAGCTGTTACATGGGTGTGTGATTTCTTCACCAGATCCTGCACATTGAGGACATGTTTGTTGAACTGTAAAGAAGCCTTGGCTTGATCTAACTTGACCATGACCTCCGCACATTGAGCATGAACCAACATCGTAACCTGGTTTTGAACCTGAGCCTTTGCAAGAGTCACATTTTTCTGATGTTGAAAATTTAATATCTTGTTTTTTTCCAGTATAGGCTTCTTCTAAAGTAATGGATAAATCATATCTTAAATCTGATCCTCTATTATTAGATCTTCTAGAACGTCTTCCACCACCAAATCCTTCTCCAAAAAAATCTTCAAATATATCTGAAAAAGAACTAGAAAAATCAAAATTACTAAAACCACCTCTTCCACCACCACCATTTTCAAATGCTGCATGACCAAAGTTGTCATAACTTTGCTTACGTTCAGAATTTGAGAGAACATGATAAGCTTCAGATGCTTCTTTAAATTTTTCTTCAGCTGCTTTATCACCTTTATTTTTATCTGGGTGATGTTTTACAGCTAATTTTCTATATGCTGATTTTATTTGATCAGGAGTTGCGCCTTTATTTACACCTAAGACTTCGTAATAATCTCTTTTTGCCATAACTAATTAGACAAATAGTTGTTAGCTTAGGCGCTTTTTTCTTTATTATCGTCTTTTACTTCTTCAAAGTCTGCATCAACAACATTATCGTCTTTTTTTTCCTTCTTCTTTTTCTTTAGCATCTTTTGGCGTATCACCAGGTTTAGCACTTTGCTGAGATTTATAAATTGCTTCACCTAATTTCATTGAAGCTTGGACTAAATCTTGTGTCTTTTTCTTAATATCCTCAATATCAGTTCCTTTTAACGAATTTCTTAAGTTAGCAGAAGCAGTTTCAATTGCTTTTTTATCAGCATCAGAAACTTTGCTTCCATGCTCTTTTAGATTTTTCTCTGTAGAGTGCAATAATGTATCAGCTTGATTTCTTGCATCAACTGCTTCTCTTTTTTTCTTATCAGCCTCTTTATTAGATTCTGCTTCTTTAACCATTTTGTTAATTTCTTCTTCACTTAAGCCACCAGAAGCCTGAATTTGAATTTTTTGTTCTTTTCCAGTGCCTTTATCTTTTGCAGAAACATTAACAATTCCATTGGCATCTATGTCAAAAGTAACTTCTACTTGAGGCACTCCCCTTGGTGCTGGTGCTATTCCAACTAATTCAAAATTTCCAAGTAATTTATTATCTGTTGCCATTTCTCTTTCACCTTGAAGTACTCTTATTGATACAGCAGGCTGATTATCTTCTGCAGTAGAGAAAACTTGGCTTTTTTTAGTTGGTATAGTTGTGTTTTTATCTATAAGTTTTGTTGATACACCACCAAGTGTTTCAATTCCTAATGACAAAGGTGTAACATCTAACAATAATACATCTTTAACATCGCCTTGTAGAACTCCAGCTTGAATTGCAGCACCCATAGCCACAACTTCGTCTGGGTTTACGCTTTTATTAGGTTCTTTTCCAAAGAAATTCTTTACTTCTTCAATAACTTTAGGCATTCTTGTCATTCCGCCTACTAAAATAATTTCGTTGATTTCACTAGCGGACAATCCGGCATCCTTAAGGGCTGTTTTACAAGGTGGAATCGTTCTTCCAATTAAATCTTCAACCAAAGCCTCTAATTTTGCTCTAGTCATTTTTAAATTAATATGTTTTGGACCTGTTTTATCTGCAGTTATAAAAGGTAGATTAATTTCAGTTTGTGCAGCAGAAGATAATTCAATCTTTGCTTTTTCAGCTGCTTCCTTTAATCTTTGCAATGCAAGTTTATCTGATTTTAAATCAATTCCATTTTCTTTTTTAAATTCGTTTAACAAATAATCTACGATTGTGTTATCAAAGTCTTCACCACCCAAAAATGTATCACCATTAGTGGACTTTACTTCAAAAACACCATCTCCAAGTTCAAGAATTGATACGTCAAAAGTTCCTCCACCTAAATCATAAACTGCAATTTTTTTATTCTGTTTTTTATCTAAA
>CACDEU010000051.1 GCA_902551895.1 uncultured Pelagibacteraceae bacterium
TAATCCTGAAGCAAAACTCTTGCTGGTCTGTAGGCTATTTCGGTATTAGATTTTTTTTCTTTCAACCAATTTTGAATTGCTTCTATTTGATTTTTAGTAACTGATAAATCATCTTCATATCTAAGTAAGTTTTCTAATAAGACTTTTAATGATTTCGGTAAATTGGAAATACCGGCCAAACCATTTTTTTCAGCTTCTATTAGAGAAAAATATTTATAATTTTTATTATTTATCTTTATTGATTTTAAAGATTTAAATGAATTTCTATTTCCTGGTTTCATAATTTATAAATAAAAGCCTATTACACATCCTACAAGCAAAATTGACATAGCATAATTAAACCTTCTAATGAATTCATTATTTGTCGCAAATTTTCTTAAAAACTTACCTAAAAAAGCCCAAGTTGTTATACTTGAAAAAGCAGTTATTGCACAAACTATTATTACTGCAATTGATGAATTAATATAATTTTCTTGATTTACAAATTTAGAAATAAGAGTTATTGCTGCCATCACTCCCTTGGGATTTATAAATTGGAAAAAAAAAGTTTCATAAAATTTAACTGGATTTTGATTTTTCGATTTTTCATCTTTTTTTGAAAAAGAAATTTTATATGCCAAATAAAGTAAAAAAATTGAACCTAAAATTCTAATTATTTCTGTTAAATATGGATATTTTTCAAAAACTGATATTAAAACATATATTAATAAAATAACTAAAGTTGTATATCCAAAACCTACACCTAGAATTACTGGAATTGTTTTTCTTATACCAAAATTAAAAGCTGAATATGATGCAACAGCATTATTTGGTCCAGGTGCAAATCCTAAAGAAAATGAAATACCAATTAATAATAACAATTCTGGGTTCATTCAATTATGCTATTGGAAGACCGTTATCAGCTTTTTGTGAAGGATGAACCAAGGTAACCTTGCCTTCTGAGTCTACTGATCCTAGAATTAATACTTGGGAAACTACTCCAGCTATATTTTTTTCAGGAAAGTTACAAACAGCTATAACCTGTTTTCCTTTTAAATTTTCTTCATTATAATAATGTGTAATTTGGGCAGAAGATTGTTTAATTCCTATTTCTTTTCCAAAATCAACTTCCACAACTAATGAAGGTTTTCTAGCTTTTTCGTTTTTCTTTACAGATATGACGGTGCCTAATCTTATATCTACTTTATTAAAAATATCGTAGGTTATTTGTTCTTTCATTTTTTTAATATATAATTGATTATATTTATGAGTACAGAAAATAATAACAATGAACTTTACAATAATTCAATAAAAATTTTATCAGATCTCATATCATTTAAAACAGTTTCTGGGGAAGATAACAATTCTTTAATCAATTATTGTGATGACATTTTAAAAAAATTAGGTGCAACTTCATTTAAAACATTTGATGATGAAAAAAAAAGAGTGAATCTTTTTGCTACATTAAAAGCAAAAAAACCAAATGGAAAAATTCCAATAATTCTCTCTGGTCATACAGATGTTGTTCCTGTTTCAAAGGGTTGGTCTACAGATCCATTTAAAGCTACAATTAAAGATGATAAATTATATGGCAGAGGATCATGCGATATGAAAGGTTTTATTGCATGCGCATTAGCTTTTGCGCCAATTTTTTCAAAATCAAACTTAGATAGAGATATTAATTTTTCATTTACATTTGATGAAGAGACAGCATGCATAGGAGCTCCATTATTAATTAAAGAACTAAAAAAAAGAGGATTTAAAAAAGGAATATGTATTGTGGGCGAACCTACAAATATGAAGATAATTGATGCTCACAAAGGTGCTTATGAATATACAACCTATTTTGAAGGTTTAGCTGGTCATAGTTCTCAGCCTCATAAAGGTGTTAGCGCAGTCGAGTATGCGGCTAGATATGTTAATAAACTTATTGAGCTAAGAGAAAAACTAAAAGATAGAGTTCCAAAAAATTCTATATTTGAACCTCCTTACTCTACTCTTTCTGTTGGGGGAATATTTGGAGGGATTGCACATAATGTAATCTCGGACAAGTGCCATGTAAAATGGGAAACAAGGCCTGTAGTTAAAGATGATGCAGTATATTTAAATGCAGAACTAGATAAATATGTTAATGAAATACTTTTACCAGATATGAAAAAAGTTTTTCCAGAATCAAAAATTTTAAAAGAAATAATTGGAGAAATAATTGGATTTGATCGTGATGAAAAATCTGAAGCATGTGAGTTTGTTTCAAGTATAACAGGTGACAATTCAAGAGAAGTGGTTTCTTTTGGAACTGAAGCTGGTCTATTCCAAGAAATAGGTATAAGCACTGCTGTATGTGGTCCGGGATCAATTGAACAAGCACATAAAATAGATGAATTTATTAAATTAGAAGAAATTAAGAAATGTTTAAATTTCTTGAGTGGTGTTAAAGATAAATCAATAGAAAATTAAAAAATGTTAAAAAAATATCCAAGAGATATGATAGGTTATGGATCAAAAGAACCAAAAGTAGTTTGGCCAAATAATGCAAAACTTGCTTTACAAATAGTTCTTAACTATGAAGAAGGTAGTGAAAATAATATTCTTCATGGTGATAAACATTCTGAAACTTTTTTATCAGAAATTATAGGAGCCCAAGCATTTAAAGACAGACATATTAATATGGAATCCATATATGAATATGGTTCAAGAAGAGGTTTTTGGAGACTTCATAAGTTATTTCAAGAAAAAAAAATACCTATAACAATTTTTGGAGTTGCGATGGCTTTAGAAAGAAATCCAGAAGTGTGTGAGGCAATAAAGAATGGAAATTATGAAGTTGCTTGCCATGGTTGGAGATGGATCGATTATCAAAATGTAAAAAAAAGTACTGA
>CACDEU010000052.1 GCA_902551895.1 uncultured Pelagibacteraceae bacterium
AAGTGCAATTAACCCAATTTTCGGATTTTGATACTTGTTGTATTTTGGATCTATTTTTATTGAATACATTTTCAAAAAAAAATATATCATAAAGCATTTAATATTCACTATAATTAAAAGGTTGTTATGAAAATAGGATTTATAGGACTTGGAAATGTTGGGGGCAAATTGGCGAACAGTTTGTTAAGAAATAAATTCGATTTAACAGTACGAGACGTAGAAAAAAACCTAACAAATGATTTTAAAAGTAAAGGAGCAAAAGTTTCTAACAGTGCTAAAGAGCTAGCTGAACAAACAGATTTAATTATTACCTGTCTCCCTTCTCCTGAAATATGTGCCGAAGTTATGGAATCTGATAACGGCGTTATTAATGGACTTTCAAAAAATAAAATATGGTTAGAAATGAGTACAACAGATGAGTCTGAGGTTAAGAGACTGGGTAAGCTTGTTATGGGTAAAAAAGCTATTCCAATGGATGGTCCTGTTAGCGGTGGATGTCATAGAGCTACAACTGGAAATATTGCTATTTTTGTTGGTGGTGAAAGAAATAGTTTTGAAAAAATATTGCCAGTTTTAAGCATTATGGGAAGAAAAATTTTACATACAGGAGAGCTCGGAACTGCATCTGTTTTAAAAGTGATTACTAATTATTTGGCCTCTGTTCATTTAGCGGCACTAGGAGAAGCATGGACTGTTGCAAAAAAATCTAATCTAGATCTTAACAAAACCTATAAAGGAATAGCTGCTTCATCTGGAAATTCTTTTGTACATGAAACTGAAAGTCAGGTAATTTTAAACGGTTCATATAACATTAATTTTACTATGGACTTAGTAAAAAAAGACATGAATCTTTTTGATCAGCTTTCAAAAAAACTAAACACAGAATTAGAAATATCACCATTTGTATTAAATATATTTAAAGAAGCTGAAAAAAAGTTTGGATCAAGGGCATGGTCATCTATGGTGGTAAAAAGACTTGAAGAAAAGTATAATATAAACTTTAGAGCTTTAGGTTTTCCAGAGGAATTAATTGATAATGAGCCTGAAGAAAAAGGATATGAGATATAAAAATGTTAGATAAAAGAAAATTTTATATTAACGGTGAATGGATAGAGCCTTCAAAAAAAAATGATTTTGAAGTAATTAACCCATCAAATGAAGAAACATTCGCAATAATATCTTTGGGATCTAAAGCTGATGTTGATTTGGCTGTCAAAGTCTCAAAAGAGGCTTTTGAATCTTGGAAAGAAACTACAAAAGAAGAAAGAATTAAATTATTAGAAAATTTATTATCAGTTTATAAAAAAAGATTTAGTGAAATGACTGAAGCAATTTCTAAAGAAATGGGAGCTCCGATGGATTGGTCTTCTAATGTTCAAAATGCATCCGGTCAAGCACACTTGGAAGATTTTATTATAAGGCTTAAAAATTTTAAATTTGATGAACAATTTGAATCAAAATCAAATAATCAAATATTTTATGAACCTATTGGAGTTTGTGGATTAATTACTCCTTGGAACTGGCCAATAAACCAAATTGCACTTAAAGTAATACCTGCTTTAGCAACTGGCTGCACAATGATACTTAAGCCTTCGGAAATAGCTCCTGTATCAGCAATGTTATTTGCTGAAATGATTCATGAAGCTGGTTTTCCACCTGGAGTTTTTAATCTAGTAAATGGAGATGGAGCTGGTGTTGGAACATATATATCTGGTCATCCTGATATTGATATGGTGTCATTTACTGGATCAACAAGAGCAGGGAAATTAATTACAAAAAATGCAGCCGAAACAATTAAGAGAGTTTGTTTAGAGCTAGGCGGTAAAGGTGGAAATATTGTATTTGCAGACTCATACCCTAATGCTGTTAGAGATGGAATAAAAAATGTAATGAGCAATTCTGGACAATCTTGTGATGCCCCAACAAGAATGCTTGTAGAAAAATCTATATACGAAAGAGCTGTAAGTGAAGCAGTGGATGAAGCCAATAAAATTAAAGTAGATATAGCATCAAAAAAAGGAGATCACATAGGTCCAGTAGTTTCAAAAGTTCAATACGATAAAATTATTAACTTAATAAAAGATGGAATTAATGAAGGTGCAACATTAGCTGCAGGAGGTCCTGAAATGCCTAATGGTTTAAATAAAGGATATTTTATTAAACCAACCATATTTACTGATGTTACAAATGATATGCAGATAGCAAAAAAAGAAATTTTTGGACCAGTTCTCTCTATTATACCTTTTGAAACGGAAGAAGAAGCAATTAGAGTTACCAATGATACAGAATACGGCCTTGGAAATTACCTTCAAACTGAAGATAAAGAAAAGGCAAAAAGAGTATCTAAAAAACTTAGATCTGGGATCGTTTATATTAATGGAAATTCTCCAGACTCTGGAACTCCTTTTGGTGGATATAAACAATCTGGAAATGGACGCGAAGGTGGTTCTTGGGGATTAGAAGAATATCTAGAGGTAAAAACAATTACTGGCTGGAAATAAAATTTTAAATGACAG
>CACDEU010000053.1 GCA_902551895.1 uncultured Pelagibacteraceae bacterium
CGAAGGTGAAATGGGAATCATGAAAGATCATATTTCAATTATCTCTTTTTTAAAGCCAGGAATAATTAAGGTTTTTTCGAAGTCTGAAGAAAATAAATATTTTGTTGAAGATGGAATATTAGAGTTTAAAGATAATAATTTATCAATTTTAACTAGTTCAATTTATAATATGTCAGATTTAGATAGAAATAAAATAGATCAAATAGTTAAAGAAGCAGAAAATGAATCTAGTGCTGATAATGTCGATGACCAAAAAAGATATCTAATTGATCAAAAAATTGAAGTTTTAAAAAATTTAAATCTAAATTAGTTTAATATTTTTGATACCTCTTGCTTTAGGTTTTTATAAACATCAAGTTTAAAATTTACAGCTATTTTTGGCAAATCATCTAAAACAATCCATTTCCAATCTAAGAATTCTGGTTTTTTTGTTTTAATATTAATTTCTGATTCATTTCCAGTAAATCTCATTACAAACCATTTTTGTGTTTGACCTTTAAACCTACCTTTCCAAATAATCCCTATTAAATGATCTGGAAGTATATAAGTTAATTTTTTATCAATTTCTCTAATCAGTTCTACGCTTTCTATGCTTGTCTCTTCCTTTAATTCTCTTAAAGCCGCTTCATAATAATTTTCATTTCCATCAACACCACCCTGAGGCATTTGCCAAAAATTTTTAGGATTATCTATTCTTTTTGCTACAAAAACTTTATTCTCGTTGTTAAGTAGCACTATACCTACTCCTTTTCTTAAAGGTAATTCATGAAGATTTTTATTCATTTAATTACTAGCCATTAAGTAATGTAATTGCAAAATCAAGTTGATTATCAGTTTCTGTGCCAATTCTAAATTCATCAGAGCTCTCGGCAATTTCTATATCAGGAGTTATTCCAGTACCTGATATTGATTTTCCTGAAGGTAAATAATATTTAGAAATAGTTAATCTTATAGCCCCATTATTTTTTAAGGGTATTATTGATTGCACAGATCCTTTTCCGTAAGAATTTTCTCCAATTATAATTGCTCTCTTGTGATCCTTAAGAGCTCCAGCTACAATTTCAGATGCAGATGCAGATCCATAATTAATTAAAACTACTAAAGTTTCTCCATTAATTATGTCTCCTTTTTTTGCAAAATATTTTCTATTTTCTGAGGATTTTCTACTTTTAGTGGATACTATTTCGCCATTATCAAGAAAGAAATCTGATATTTTTACAGCTTGGGACAGTAATCCTCCAGGATTATTTCTTAAATCTAATACATATTTATTAATTTTATTTTTTTTGAATTTTTTAATTTTTTCACTTACTTGTTTTGAGCTATTTTCATTAAACGCTGTGAGTCTTATATAACCAACTTTATCGTCAATTATTTTTGATTTTACAGATTTTACCTCAATGATTTCTCTTGTAATTTCAAAAACTAATGCTTTTTTTACTCCTTTTCTTCTAACTGTTATTTCTAACTTTGATCCAATAGGACCCCTCATAAGTTCTACCGCTTCAGATAAAGTTTTTCCTTGGACCTGAGTTTTATTTATTTTTACAATATAATCACCAGCTTTTACACCTTCTCTCTCAGCGGGAGAACCATCCATGGGTGTTATTACTTTAACAACACCAAATTCCATTCCAACTTCTATTCCTAGACCACCAAACTTTCCACTAGTTTCAGTTTCCATTTCTTTAAAATTATCTGGAGACATATAAGCCGAATATGGATCTAATGATTGCAAGACTCCATTAATTGCAGCATCCATGGCATCACTTTGATTTATCTCGTCTACATATTCTTTATTTATTTTATCTAAGACTTCGCCAAATAAATCAATTTTATCGTAAATATTTTCTTCATTGGTAGCTGAACCAGTTTTTGAAAAAAAAACTAAAATTATAGTTAAAGATATTATTTTAAATATTTTTTTCATATTATAATTTTTTCTTTTGGAATTAACTCAGACCATATTTTTTCAATTTCATAAAATTTTCTTTTTTCTGGATTAAATATATGAACTATCAAATCTATACCATCTATTAACTTCCAATCTTTGCTATCCTTACCTTCAATTTTACAATTAACAATTCCACTATTTTTAAATTTTTCCAAAACTTGTTCTGATAGAGCCTGAATATGTCTAGAAGAAGTTCCACTTGCAATTATCATGTGATCTGCAATTGATGATTTATTTTTAAGATCTATTGCTACTATATCTATAGCTTTATTCGAATCCAAGGTATTAATTATTGTTTTTTTAAGATCCGAAATTTTATCCATTAATTAAATAAATTTTATCAAATTTTTCTTAATTTAGAAGATGAAATATTTACCTTTTTAAATTTTATAAATTTTAATCTTTTAGTGCCAAG
>CACDEU010000054.1 GCA_902551895.1 uncultured Pelagibacteraceae bacterium
TTTTTTTAGCAAAATTTGCAAGTTTTAAATCTTCTAATGTGTGGATATCAATGTGTGAAAAACTATCTTCATTGGTAAAAATTTTAACATTATCACCTATTCTCCTTCCTTTTCTCCATAACTCTGATCTGCTAGCACATGCAAGACCAGTATCTTCTCTTACAATTGTTTTTCGTATTTGTCTTGAAGAGTAAACTTTCATCCATTTTTTTAATCTTTTCCATTTTCCATTCTTAAGTTCCCAATAATTTTTTGAAGTTTTATATCCAAAAAAAGCACTATCAATTTTTTTATTTTTGTATAGGTACTCTACACACTTATCTATCCAAAAATTTTTTCTAAAAATATCAGTCGCAGTAATAAATACACATATTTTAAATTTTTTTTTTATTAATTTTTCGTAGTGAGATAGAGCGTGTTGTAAAGTTTTTTCAGTAGTAGACAAAGGCCCTGATAATTTTTTTGGTCTAATAAATGGTACCTTAGCACCAAACTTCTTAGCAACAGACGCTATTTTTCTTGAGTCAGTGGAAATAATTACATGGCCGACATTTTTTGATTTTATTGCAGCATTTATTGGATAATAAATTAATGGTTTTCCATTAAGTTTTCTTAAATTTTTATTTTTTAGACCCTGCGAGCCACCTCTAGCTAAGATTATTGATATGACATCATCTTTATTTATTTTCATGATGATTTTCTAATTCTTTTTTTAGTTCTTCGTATTCTTGAAATTTTATTTTCATAAATTTATATGCAAGTTTTGATTTAAGAAAAATTCCATTCGGGGTCAGGATATATAAATAATTTGATTTGTTCTTATTTCTTTTAAAATTGTTAAGTTTTACATAGCCCTTTTCTCTAAGAGCTTTTAAAGTATAATTTATTTTTCCTAAGCTAAAACCTAAACTTTTAGCTATGCCTCTTTGTGAACTATTTGGTACTTTATCTAAAAATCTTAAAATTTGTAAAAAATCATCACTATTTGGTTTTTTTTCACGCATATTGTTATATTATAAATTAATTATGTTCAAATTTTGAACATAATCTAAATATAGTTATTTTCAAATGGATAAAAAAATTACCGATATAAATATTAAGAGACAGGACGATTTTAATAGGCAAAACATAGTTAAACAAGAGAATACTAAATTTGGCTACCCAATTTTTTCAAGTATTGAGATTAATATCCATGGTTCATGCAATAGAAGATGTGCTTTCTGTCCCAGAGTTGATGAAGAATTATATCCTAATCTGGATGAATATTTAGATGTAGAATTTTTTAAAAAAATTCTGAGTGAGTTGAGAGATAACAATTATTCAGGCAGAATGGGTTTTTCAGGATTTTCAGAACCATTATTGCATAATAGTATTTTTGATTTAGTAAAACTTTACAAAGAATATTTACCAAATAACAGATTAGAAATTGTTACAAATGGTGATTATTTAAATTTTGATACCGCAAAGGCTCTTTTTGATAATGGTCTATTTAATATTCGGGTAAGTTTATACACAAATCCAAAAAATGAAAAAAAATTTTTAGAAATTAGAAAAAAATTAAATCTAGACGAAGAAAGATTTATAGTTCGACACAGAAACTTAGGTAGAAAGAATGATTTCGGATTAGTTTTGAATAATAGAGCAGGTTCGGTTGATTATTCAAGAATCGGTCAAAAAGAAAAAATAAAAGAACTACCTCTAAAACAAGGCTGTAATTACCCAATGTTTAAACTTTTTATAGATTACAATGGAGACTGTCTTTTGTGTTCAAACGACTGGACAAAAAATAAAATTATAGGTAATGCAAAAAAACAAAACATTTATGATATTTGGAACTCAGAAAAAATTAATCAAGCAAGAAAGAAATTATTAAAAAATGAAAGAAACTTTTCACCATGCAACAAATGTGATGTGGATGGTTTATTAAATGGAAATGAATTTAAAAAGGGTTGGGAAAAACATTTTTTTGAAAAACAATATTAAGATATTAATTGTTGGTAGTGGAAATCA
Source organism: uncultured Pelagibacteraceae bacterium (assembly GCA_902551895.1). GTDB lineage: Bacteria > Pseudomonadota > Alphaproteobacteria > Pelagibacterales > Pelagibacteraceae > Pelagibacter. Next base: position 2,011 of record CACDEU010000054.1, read on the forward strand.
AGCTGAAAATTATTTAAAAGTTTTTTCAAAGCATAAAATTAGTATTCATACAATCTGTGTAACTAAAAGATCTAAAAAAAAAGCCATTAAACTTCAAAAAAAGTTTAAAATTCAAAATATTGGATACGACATAAATAAAATTATTAAAGAAAATAAATTTAATTTTATTTTCTTATTGATAACCTGGGATAAAATACAAAATTACATTTTAAAAATTGTCAA
>CACDEU010000055.1 GCA_902551895.1 uncultured Pelagibacteraceae bacterium
TTCATATATCGGCTATTGTCTAAAAAAATTACATTTTTTTTTTTTATTTTTCTAAAAATAGCTCTTCCGTAATATCCACACCCAAATATTAGACTGTAATTTTTTTTCACTTTTTTAATTTATCTAATATTTTTTTTGTAATTGTTGCAGATATTTCGTCTAGTGATTTAGAAAAATCATTAAATACTACTATATCTGGATTCTTGGGAAACTCTGCTTTAATATCTTTTCCAACAATTTTTTTATTTGAAAAATATATTTTTTTTTTTCTATTATCTATAATTTTTTTGATTGGCGACTTAATAAAAATTTCAACATAATTTTTTTTGATTTTTTTTCTGTTTTGTTTTCTCACACTATGAAACATCGAAACAGTTGCAAATATAACATTTATACCCTGTCTTGTTATAAATGAACTTAATTCAGAATATTTGTAAGCTGTTTCTTTTCTGCTCTTATAATCAAATGAATTTAATTTAAAAATTTTCCTTATATCATCTCCATTTATTAACAATGTTGGACCTATTTCTTTTTCCAATTTATTTATTATTTTTTTTGCTATTGTGCTTTTTCCAGACCCTGAAACACCTGTAAGCCAAATTAAATAGCCTTTTTTATTTTTATTTAGTATTTTTTTCATATATTTTTTTGTTTTGTAAATTAAAAAGTTTGTGTTTTTGAGTAATCATCAAATCTCTGTGACTTACGAAAATAATACTTAAATCTGGAAAATTTTTACTAATATTTTGTAAAATTATCTTTTCGTTTTCTCTATCAATTGAATTTGTTGCTTCATCAAATATTAACAAACTAGGTTTGTTTAATAGAGCCCTAGCAATGGCAATTCTTTGTTTTTGTCCCTCTGAAAGATTTGTTCCTTTTTCCCCAATATTCATATCAAGACGATCTGCAAAATCTGACAGATTTACATTATTCATTAATATTTTTATTTTATTCATTTCTGAATTAGAAATTTCTTCATAACTCTTTAAAGATATGTTTTCAGCTATACTCGCATCAATAAAATAATTTTCTGCACCTACATATGCCAATTTGGTTATAACTGATGAGTCATATAAATATTTTTTATTATTTAAAAAAACATCTCCAAGAGATGGTTTAATTAGTCCAGAAATTATATTTAGTAAAGTAGTTTTTCCGTTTCCACTTTCACCTTTTATAACTATTAAATCTCCTTTAACTATTTCAAGATTTATATTTTCAAGAATTAACTCACTGTCATATTTGTGTGAAATATTTTTTACTACGAGCTTGTTAAATTCTTGGTAATTTTTATTAAAATTAATTTTTTCCACATAATTTTCAGATTCTTTTAAAATATTTTCAATTAAATTTATAGAAGGTTTGGAATATTCTATTTTTTGATATTGCCCTAAAATTCTTATTGAAGATGGAACTAACTTAAAAAATGCCGCACCAACCAAAGCTAGAGATGGAATTATTTCTATCATTTCAATATTTAAAATAAAAACGGATATAAAAAGAGCTGATAAAGCAATTATAACTAAAATAATTTCAATAACTAATTTTGGAAGTAGACCAATAAAATTTATATTTAGATTAACAAAATTTAATTTTTCAATTGATCTAACATATCTGTTTAAAAAAAAAGATACTTTTTGATAAATTTTTATATCTCTAATTAATTCAATACTCTCTCTCAGAAATGTTTGAGTCTTGCCTGTTAAAATTAATCTTTTCTCAGCAAGTTTTTTAAGTTTTTTTTTTGAATAAATATATAGAGGTAAAACAAATATTAAAAAAAATAAGATTACATAAATTGTAACTTTAGAAAAACTCAAAACAAGTAGAACTAATATACCAAAACTAATTATCAAATCTTGTAATAAAATAAAAAATGGATGAACTAATTGTTTTAATAACATTTTAGGTTCTCCATTTACATTTCTCATAACTAGAGAACTATTTGTGCTTAAAAATTTTATTATTGGTATATGTAAATAATTCTTTAGTAGTCTTTTTTGTAAGTTTTTTGAAATATTTTGTGTATACTTAATTTTAAACCATCCAAAAAAACCTAATAAAATGTTTTTTAAAATAAAAATTAAAGAAATTGCCAAACAAAAATATATAAGAGAATTTGTATCTTTATAACCACTTGGAAAAAAAATACTGTCAATAAATTCAATGTTTGTTTCTTGTTTTGAAATTAATAAATTTAATACAGGAAATA
>CACDEU010000056.1 GCA_902551895.1 uncultured Pelagibacteraceae bacterium
AAAAGGAGCAAGAATTTTAGGATGCCTTCATATGACAATTCAAACAGCAGTTCTCATAGAAACTCTTGTAGATTTAGGGGCCGAGGTAAGATGGTCTTCTTGTAATATTTTTTCAACACAGGATCATGCAGCAGCAGCTATTGCTAAAGTAGGAATACCAGTTTTTGCATGGAAGGGTGAGACCGAAGAAGAATATTGGTGGTGTGTAAAACAAACAATTGAAGGAAAGAAAGATTGGAAACCAAATATGATCCTTGATGATGGTGGTGATTTAACAGCGCTAATGCACAAAGATTACAAAGATTTATTAAAAGATATTAAAGGATTATCCGAGGAAACAACAACTGGAGTACTAGCACTTAAAAAGATGGAAGCCCAGGGAACATTATTAGTTCCTGCGATTAATGTAAATGACTCAGTTACAAAATCTAAATTTGATAATTTATATGGTTGTAGAGAAAGTTTAGTAGATGGAATAAAAAGAGCTACAGATGTAATGATGTCAGGAAAAGTTGCAATTGTTGCAGGGTTTGGTGATGTAGGAAAAGGAAGCGCTGCTTCTTTAAGACAAAGTGGAGCAAGAGTTATGGTTACGGAAACTGATCCAATATGTGCTTTGCAAGCCGCAATGGAAGGTTATGAAGTTGTACTAATGGATGAAATGATTAAAGAGGCAGATATCGTTGTTACAGCAACAGGGAACAAAGACATAGTAACTGCTGACCACATGAGGGAAATGAAAGATAGAGCTATACTCTGTAACATCGGACACTTTGATAATGAAATTCAAGTTGAAGCATTAAAAAATTACAAATGGGACGAAATTAAACCACAAGTTCACGAAATAACTTTGCCAAGCAAGAAAAGAATAATATTGCTTGCTGAAGGAAGACTAGTTAACCTAGGATGTGCTACTGGACATCCAAGTTTTGTAATGAGCGCTTCATTTACTAACCAAGTAACCGCTCAGATAGAACTATGGAATAATTCAGATAAATATGAAAAGAAAGTTTATGTTTTACCAAAACACTTGGATGAAAAAGTTGCAAGATTGCACTTGGAAAAAGTAGGTGCTAAACTTACAAAAATGTCTAAAGATCAGGCAGATTATATAAGTGTAACACCTGATGGACCTTACAAACCAGATGCCTATCGCTACTAAAAGTAGCAAGATTGATATTAGTTTAGAAAAACATACAGAATCTATATCTAAAAAATTTTCAAATTTTATTAAGAAGGGAGATATTATTTTTTTTTATGGTGAAATAGGTGTTGGCAAGACAACATTCATTAAACATCTAATTAACAATTTACAAAGAAAAAATCAAATCAAACTTACAGAAGTTCCAAGTCCGACATTTAATATTGTAAATGAATATAAAATTAATGAGATTTACGTAAAACACTATGATTTGTTTAAAATAAAAGATCCGAAAGAACTATACAACATTGGAATATTCGAAGATAATTCAGAAATGGTTACCTTAGTTGAATGGCCAGAAATAATTTCTTATAAACCAAAAAAAATAATTGAGTTATATTTTAGATATGAAGCTGATTTCCTGTTGGAATTTCTAATTTTGAAATTTTTTTCTAATTCTTTTTACATGACTATCTATTGTTCTATCTTCAATATCAGTATCTTCCCTATAAGCTATATCCATCAACTGTGATCTTTCTTTGATTATGCCTGGTCTTTTTGCTAGTTCTTTAACAATTAAAAATTCTGTAGTTGTCAGTTTGTCTGGCAACTGTTTTCCATCCCATTCACATTCAAGTTGAGAAGGATCAAGCTTTAGTTTTCCATGGCTGATAACGTTTTTTGACTCTTCTATATTGCTTACATTTTTTTTTCTTAACTGCACTCTTATTCTTTCAATTAGTACCTTTACAGAAAATCCTCCAGATTTTTTAATAAAATCATCTGCGCCTAATTTCAATCCTAACAACTCATCTATTTCATCATCTTTTGATGTTAAAAAAATCACAGGTAAAGAAGTTTTTTTTCTTAATTTTTTTAATAACTCTTCACCATCCATC